>JAFBAN010000182.1 GCA_019247775.1 Chitinophagaceae bacterium
GAGATTTTTTTTCGGGCGTTTCATGTGCAAAATAGCCGCGGGCAAACATATCCCTCGAATGAGCGATCGCCACACGGCGCATGGCGGTATCTGCCGCAAGCGCTTTCAGTCCGCGTGATACCCGCTCTTCGTTCACCATTTCCAGCATCCTGGCTTCAAGATCGGGACGTTCTTTCACCGTGCTGTCGCGGAAAGGCAGGGTGACCATTTCGTCAGACTCGGGCTCTACGGTCATCTTGGTCATGGATCGTTTGATCGCTTCATTGAATACCGGGGTGAGTTTTTCCTGTGCCCATTCTGCGGGGGGTGTGAGAAAAGCCACTGCCTTGCTTGCTTCCGCCTGGTCTGAGAAACTGTCGGAAAAAGGAACCGATACAAACAGTAAAGCCAGTACACAGGTGGTAATAAATGCATTGACGATGCCAGGCAATACGCCAAATGCGTGATTGATCCTGCTTTTCCAGACAGAAGGCGGCAGATCGCGCAATAATCTTCGTGAGAGCCATGACAGCAGCAGGCCCGAAATAAGCAAAATGGAAAGAAAGGAAACCGGCAATAACCAGGGCGAGGCCTGGGCTATACGGCCGAAAATACTGGCCACGTATGGGTATCCAAAAAATGCGATCACCACACTGCCTACCCAGATCAGCAGATCGGCTGTTGCATGGATGAACCCTTTCAGGACGGCGAGCCAGATGGAAAAAAGCGCGGCAATGACCAATATCAGATCAGGAATATTCATGAAAATGATGCAGTCGGCCATCAATATCGCTAACGCAGACCACACCAGGATATTCCTTCACCACGCGTTTGACAGAACTACAGGCCGCTTCACGCAAGATCACACAAAAAAAGTGCCGCCATCGCGAAGCAATAGTGCCGGATGCAATGTGGGATGAATGTACTAACTATTAACATTCTCTTTCGGCGGAAGGCTGAAAACCGGGATCGATTTGGCAGCGCATACCGTTTCGATGGCCGCCACGATCGCCTTGCCGAAAGAAACCGGATAATAGGTTTCATTAACGGGAAAATCGAACAGGTCGCGCCGGAGATTGGAGGCCACGATGAAAGGATCCGGCAGGTAGGCCAGAACAGGGTGCACCGCGGTTACATGGTACTCCATTACGGTTGTCTCTTTCTGCAAAACCTGGGCATGGTAAATGATGCCGTTAAAAACAAACCTGATGGAAAATGAAAGGGAAGCTTCGGCCGGATCGGGAAAACCGAGTCCGGGCTCCGGAACAGGCATCTCATAGGATGTATGCATTGCGTGCTTTTCGGTTTAAGTAGAAAATAATATGCCAAACCTTGGTTTACAGGGCCCCCGGGGTGGTTTTACCACAGAATAACCCACAGTGCCGAAATCGGCTGTTGATAAAAAGCCGGATAATTGACTTTCTTCTACCTTTGATCCAAACCTCGCGGGCACCATGATCAGGATCTTTATCACCGGCGGCACTTTCGACAAGGAATACAATGAATTGACGGGTGAGCTGTATTTCAAGGATACGCATATGCAGGAGCTGCTGGATAAAGGGCGCTGCCGGCTCGATATCCAGATACGCACGCTGATGATGATCGACAGCCTGGAGATGACCGAAGAAGACCGTGAGCTCATCGCCCACCAGTGTAACCATTGTGAGGAGGACCGGATCGTGATCACCCATGGCACGGATACGATGGCGCTCACCGCAAAACTGCTGGCCGAAAAAGTACCCGACAAAACGATCGTACTTACCGGCGCCATGATCCCTATCAAATTCGGCAGTTCAGATGGGCTGTTCAATCTCGGCGGTGCACTTGCTTTTGTGCAAACCCTGCCACCCGGCGTTTATGTGGCAATGAACGGCCGTTGGTTCAATTGGGATAATGTGCAAAAAAATAAGCTGACCGGCGTATTTGAAGAGATCAAAAAACCGGCTTCCTGAACCTGCCGCCACCGGCATTCCCCAAAAAATATTGCACCTGCTGATGTGAACGCAAATGCCGTTATGTAATCTCATGCGCGGCTGCATCTAAGTGGAAACCACTGTTATGAAATCAGCATTGGAACTGCAGGTTCCGAAACCCTGCCATGAGAACTGGAATGCCATGACTCCGGCCGATAAAGGAAGGTTCTGCGGAGCATGCAGCAAACAGGTCATTGATTTCAGTCTGATGAGCGATACGCAGATCATCCAGTATTTTAACCAGGCAAAAGGAAATACCTGCGGCCGCTTCAGCACCGACCAGCTGAACCGCGTACTCGAAGAAACAAAGCCGCCGCAGAAAAAAAACTGGCGTTGGGCAGTAGCGGCGGTTCTGGGATTTATTTGGATGAACCGGTTGGGTGCGCAACAGGTACAGAAATGCAATCTTATTGTGGGCAAAACAGCGGTGCTTGTTAAACCTGCGCTGGACACAAAAAAAGAGCAAGCTTTCGGTGGCGCCGTTGACATGGTAGCGATGCCGGCAAGCAAATCTGTAACGGGCAAGGTAACAGATGACAAGGGTATGCCGGTTCCCGGTGCTGCCGTAATCGTAGATAAACCAAGTAAAACTGGCACGGTTACCGGCGCAGATGGAACTTTCAGGATCGATATTGCCGAAGCCACGCGGCCGCATAAACTCACCGTAGCATCGGTCGGTTATATCACTATCGAAAAAACGATACTTCCCTGGCAGGTCAAAACAGAGATCAGGATCAGCTTGTCGACGGAGATATTGGGTGATGTCGCTATTGTGATATCAAAGCCAAGAAAGATCCAGGTGGAAGGCATGGTAGTGGATGAGAAAAATAAACCCATTTCTTCAGCCAACATCTATTCGGGGAACAGGCTGGTGGCCGAGAGCAGGAATGACGGCTATTTTGAATTCCTGGCAAATGCAGGTAGCGTAGGCTTTAACATTAAAGTGGAATCACCGGGCTATGAAACAGAAGATTCGGTTATCGCCGCGGGAGATGAGGAAATGAACCTTCGCGTGATCATGAAAGCAAAACTCGTGATACCGGACGAGATCGTAGTTATAGGGATGACCAGATCTGTACACCAGCACAAACGCAGGTTGGCAGACACTATAATATCCATAAGACCCACCGCAGCCCAGGCGATCAATTTTTTTCCGGCAAAGGAAGTCCCAGCGATCCTGCAACCGCATGTATTTCCTAATCCGGTGCCTAAAAACGGGCAGGTTCACCTCAGTCTCCCAATTGCTGGCAATTTCCAGGCTCAATTATTAGATGAGAAAGGTATTTCCCTGTTGTCCGTGAAATTGAAGGCGCTGAGCAAGCAGCAAAATGTTCCGCTGCAGTTGCCCCAAAACCTGCCTGCAGGCCTGTATTTACTGCAGTTAGTGAATGTACAGACCCGCCAGACAACCACAGAAAAACTGCTGGTTCAGTAAAACCAATAACCCTGAAAGCGGGAAAGCATGCCGACCTAACCCGCTCAGAATGAATATTTCTGGGTTTTATTCCACATTTTTGGCAGTTACCACCTCACGGCCTATTTTTGCAGCCCTTCTCTGAAAAGAGCAGGAACGGTGAGGTGGGTGAGTGGCTCAAACCAGTAGTTTGCTAAACTGCCGTACGGGTCAAACTGTACCGAGGGTTCGAATCCCTCCCTCACCGCTGAGAATATTGAACAAGGCACAAGGAATTTTGAGCAGTTGAATTCCTACTTCAGAAATCCTTGATCCTTGTTCAATATTCCAAAGGCCCGGGAAGTAGCGCAGGCCGGTAGCGCACCTGGTTTGGGACCAGGGGGTCGCAGGTTCGAATCCTGTCTTCCCGACGAAGAGCGATCAGAAATGGTTGCTCTTTTTTATTTTCCACCGGTCGCGCACCCGCTGCCCGGGTTGGATGTTCCTTGGTTCGAATCCTTTCTTCCGACCAAACAGATTATTTCGAAGTAAGTATCAGAACCGTATTGTCGTCAAAGTTGCACACCAGGATGTCCGCTTTCCGGTCGCCGTTTATGTCTTTGATGGCAATCCCGTCCGGCCTTTGTCCGGCACTGATGGTCTGGGTTTTCCGGACACCATTTTTCGACATGAAGAAAAGGCTGATGCTTTTATCGTTGTAGTTTGTTACTGCAATATCGTTGATGCCATCGTCATCCAGATCGCCTATGGCCACGCGGCTCGGGCTTTTCCCGGTCTTGAATGGAGATCCGGGTAAGGTCAGAAATCCGCCTTTGCCGTCGCCCGACAAGATCCAAAGACCATCAGAGCCCCTGCTTTCCGCCGTAATAGTTGGCGAGTTGACGATAGCGAGGTCCATCGTACCGTCTCCATTCACATCACCGATCGAAACGCCAAAAGGTGCGGCACCACAGGAGAAAGGAGAACCTGGAGCTTCCACAAATTTGCCGTCGCCCTGGCCTATCAATACCGTCGCATTATTGCCTTCGAGGTTTGTTGTAACTATGTCGGGCTTACCATCCCTGTTTATATCCGCAGATCGCAGCCTTTGATAAGGGCGCTTGCCTACACTGAAAAAAGTTTCGCTTGCAAAATGGCCCTTACCATCACCGTACAAAACCACAATTTTATTTTCACCCCAATCGTCCGTTGCCAGGTCAATATTGCCATCGGCGTTGAAATCTGCAGCAGCTATTCCGTGGGTATGTGGTTTTGCATGAACAGGAAAAGGCGAACCTGCAGCTTGCCGAAACTGCCCCTTTCCATTGCCGATAAAAACGGAAAGCAAGCTCGCTTCGGTATTGGCGATACACAGGTCAGGGATACCGTCGTTATTAACATCCGTTATAGCGATATCGTTGGGAAATTTATTTGCGCTAAACGGAGAACCTGCTGCGTGAACGAATTTACCTTTGCCGTCATTCAAAAAAACAGAAAGTGTACCATCAGTCGCATTAGCGATCACCATATCAGCAAGTCCATCTTTGTTGAAGTCAGCTGTTTCAATACTCCCGGGGCCGTTTCCGGTTTTCAAAGGACTTGTCTTAAAAGAAATGTCAGCGGTGGGTTCGGCCGATTTATTGTTTTGATTATCGCAACTGAAAATGGCCAGACCCGCCATGCTTATAATTACGCCACTGATCGTCAAAGTTGATTTGTTCATATGGCTTTTAATTTATGTCTGACCGTAGCATTGAAATTAACAAATTTTGATCATGCAGCGAGCGCCCTGCACTGAAGGTCATCGCGAAAATCAATAAGCCATCTGCGGGCAGCCCCGTCCCATTAAACAGCGGTATCAAAAAGATATTTTTTAACATGGTTTTCTGGCGGCCATTTCCTATTTTACAAACTGGTCGCCAGCCAAACATACTTAGATCGCATTCGGTCACTCCCCCATAGGCCTAATATTGCGATAGCTGGTTTTAATATTACCGTTAATTAGCAGTAGCTATGATCACTATTGGCCTGATCGATGACCATGAAATATTTCGTGTGTCTTTCAGATCTTATCTCGAGATGTCAGGTTGTTATACCGTTGTCATCGAGGCTTCTAACGGCCAGCAATTCCTGGATACGCTGGAGCTTGTGGAACTGAAACCGGATATCGTTCTGACAGATTTTCAGATGCCGGGGTTAAGCGGGCTGGATGTTTCGAGAGAACTAAAACTGAGATATCCCGATATCAAAGTCGTTCAGCTTACAGCGTATTGCCACCATCATCTGGTTTGTAAAATGGCCAAAGAAGGTGCAGATGGCTTAGTTGCAAAAAGCGCTTCACTTGAGGTGCTGAACGAGGTTATACAACGTGTACTGAACGGCATCAAGGTTTTTGGAGACGAAGCAGGGGACATCCATAACTTTTTTCCTATTGCAGGCCCGACGGGAGAATTTCCGACACTGTCGCCCAAACAAGTGGATTTCATAAAACTTTGTGCTGTTCCGCACCATACCTATAAAGCGATTGCAAATGAATTACAGCTCAGCCCAAAAACTGTAGATCGGTATCGCGATATACTTTTCAAAAAACTCAATGTAACCAGCAGGACCGGACTGACTATTTATGCGCTGCAGAATGGAATTATTAACCTGTCGAGTTTGAGTTAGTCTACAAACTTTAAGAAAGACTGTTCAACGCATTCCTTCAGAACTGTCCATCTCGTACAAGCGCAGCCGGTTTTTGAGGGCAAGGATTTCGTTTTGCATTTCATGGATACGCTCCAGCAGATTTCTGACTACATCGATACCTTCCAGGTTAATTCCGAGTTCTTCGTGGAGTCTTACAAGTTTTTCGGCCTCAGGCAGTTGGGTTATACCGATACACTGAGTCTCATTCACGGTTACCGTCTCGATCAGCCCATATTCCTGCAGCGAACTGAAAAAAGAGACTTCGATGCCATGCTGGCGGCATAAAAGATCGATCGGTATGAATGCAGTCGTTTCCATATAAAAAAATTATTTCGAGATAGCCGCAAGTTTTTCAAAAAGTTCTTTCTGCTGTTCGTTAAGCTTAGTCGGTATCCGGATTTGATACGTCATGTACAGGTCACCAAATTCATTTTCTCTCTTGTACACGGGAAAACCCTTCCCTTTCAACCTGGTTTTGGTTCCATTCTGGGTTTCCGGTTTTACTTTGAGTTTGATCTTTCCACCCAGCGTATCGACGGTGATTTCTCCTCCAAGTACAGCTGTAAACAGGTCCAGTTCCAGTGTAGTGTACAGATCATCCCCGTCTCGTCTAAAACGCAGATCATTGGCGATGGAGAATGTAATATAGAGATCGCCGTCGGGACCACCATTGACACCTTTACCTCCATAACCTTTTAAGCGTATGGTCTGTCCGTTCGCCACGCCGGCGGGGATCGTTATTCTTACACTTTTGCCGTTGATAGAAAGTGTCTGTGCATGGGTGGTATATGCGTCTGCGAGCGTTAGCTGTAGTTCGCTGTTATAATCCTGTCCGCGGAATTTCGTTTGGCGAGTACTGCCTGATCCGAACATGGAGCCAAAAAAATCAGAAAAGTCATTTTCCCCGAATCCTCCCGAAAATTCCTGCCCATCGCCATAAGACTGTCTGTCCTGCGTTTGCCGTGCTTTTTCATATTCCTCACCGTGCTCCCAGTTTTCGCCGTACTTGTCGTATTTCTTTCGCTTTTCCGGATCGCTCAGTACTTCGTTAGCTTCATTGATCTGCTGAAATTTCTTATGTGCCTCTTTGTCATTAGGGTTTACATCGGGATGAAGCTTGCGTGCGAGTTTACGATAGGCTTTTTTGATGTCGTCGTCGGTTGCGGTTTTAGGGACGCCCAATATGCCATAATAATCGATAAATGCCATAGAATGGTTTGTCTGAATTCGGAAGCAGGTGTTTTGGGACCGTGTAAAATTACGGTCTTAGGAAGGGGCTGAACCCCATCCAGCCCGGGACCAATCAGAAGACATTGGCTTTCAGCCATCAATGCAACCACGGGCAAGGACTAAGTTAGGTAAAAGTCTCCAATAAAAATAGGGTGTAAATACGCTTGTTGCCATTGAAGCGGCTTGGTACTTTTCGGAAATATTTTAGTTCAAATGGAAGCTGTCAGGTTTATAGTCGTCAATATTGATTCATTCTTCGAGTTCATGAGTGCGGTCGTTGCTTTATTTGCATTGCCCTATTTGAAAGGCTCTTACATGCGATGGTTTCCAGCTTTTCTGACTTTTATATTTATTTCAGAAGTTTTAGCAAAGACATTTGTCCACCAAGTCGGATTTCAGGCCACATATACAAACTACATAGTGCAAACTGCATTTTATGGAAATCTTTTTTACGTTCTGACAACTTCCAAAAGAACGCGAACTGCGATATCAGCGATTTCTATCGGCCTTGTGGTTGCCTACTTATACTGCTATTTTTTTGTCGATGTAACCCGCAAGGATATGTACGGCTTTGCAAAAGTGACGATGGCATTTGATTTCTTTCTCATTTTGCTAGGCATGATCTATTTATATCATCAGGTGGCTGATGAATATA
Source organism: Chitinophagaceae bacterium (assembly GCA_019247775.1). Taxonomy (GTDB): domain Bacteria; phylum Bacteroidota; class Bacteroidia; order Chitinophagales; family Chitinophagaceae; genus Sediminibacterium. The sequence continues at coordinate 7,919 of JAFBAN010000182.1, forward strand.
ATGTTCCATTTTTAAGCAACCCAGCCGTGTGGATATCATTGGGCGTGATTCTTTTCTTTTCAGGATACAATATGATCCTGGCACTCTATGACTATATTATTCAAAAGGACCTCCAGTTATTTGGTCGGAGGCTATATAACTTGATCCCAAGACTTTTATGCATTGTCTTATACTCCTGTTTCTCAATCGCGATTATATTGTTCCGAAGGAACGCAAAGATAGAATACTTAGGAGCGGTTAATAAATATAAACACACAATCTGAATTCAAACATTCAAATCGGATCATGCTGAATATCATTTTGGATAATCTGAATAGATATGCGGCGCGATGCGACTGGAGTACCTTGCCTGTTAATCTAGGTTATTCGCTTTTATAACCCTGTGTTCGAATTTCGCTTGGCATGTACTCATCAATCCGAGCACGGTTCCAAAACATAGCACCTAATCACCGATGATGCCATAGAATGGTTTATCTGAATTAGAGGGTATTTGGCATAGGCAAATCTGGTTTCGGGAGAACCTAAACCCGATTTAGCTCCAGACAAACCATAAAGTATTGATTTTCAAATATAACTACGATGCCCAGTATAAACTAAGTTAAGTAAAGCCTTCAATAAAATAGGGTGTAAATACGCTTGTGGGCGTTGAAGCGGCTTGGTACTTTTCGGTAATATTTAGTTCAAATGGAAGCTGTCAGGTTAATCATTGTCAATATTGATGCATTGTTCGAATTTATTAGCGTAGTAGCGGCATTGCGGGCGCTTCCATATACAAAAAGCTCTTATCTAAGATGGTTTCCAGCATTTCTTGTTTTTATTTTTTTATCGGAAACCTTGGGGAAATTTATACCGATAGGGTTTCACGCTTCGTATTTGAACTTTATAGTACAGTCGGCATTTTATGGCAACCTTTTTTATGCCCTCACTGCGTCAAAAAAAATGCGGATCTTCATAACAATTATATCTGTCAGTTTTATAATTAGCTATCTATACTGCTATTTTTTTGTTGATCTGACCCGACAATACATGTATGGATTTGCAAAAGTCACTATGGCATTCGATTTTTTTCTCATTTTCTTCGGGATGCTTTATTTATACCAACAGGTGATCGACGAAAATAACGTCCCGTTTTTGACAAGCCCTGCTGTATGGATATCACTAGGTGTTGTTATATTCTTTTCGGGCTTTAGCATGGCCCTTGCACTTTATCGCTACATCATTCACATGGATCTGCGACTATTTGGCTGGAGATTATATAATTTGATCCCAAGGCTTTTATGTATCGTTCTATACTCATGCTTTTCCGTAGCCCTTATATTGTTCCGGCGAAACGCGAAGAAAGAATATTTGGAAACACTCAAATTAACATAACACAACCCAAATCCAAAACCCTATTTACAAAAAATATTTATGAAATGGTTCATTCCATTCTTGTGCGTAGTTTTTGTTTTAGGCAATCAAATCAACATGTCGCAGTTTATCATCCATAATCTTCACAGTTTATCCGAGATAGCCGCGTTACTGGCATCAGTGTATTATTACCGTACGCTTAAAGGGTCATTCATGCGTTGGTTTTGCCCATTTCTTTTTTTGATCAGCGCCTTGGAGATATTCCCACTGCTATCTACTAAAGCCGCCTTCTTTACCAATTATGCAACCGCCATACTCCAGGCGTTTTTTTACTGCTACCTGTTTTGCCAACTGAGCGGCCGCAAACGCAGTAACTTCATTTTCTCATGCCTGACCGCTGTAATTATTTCAGTGTTTTTTGCGGCGCTCTTTCTTGAGAAGGACAGAAATCACCTGTTCTATCTTAGCAAAATATTTGTTGCTCTAGGCGCGCTGATGACCGCTATGTACCTGTACTATTTGTACAAGAAAATTGACGAAGATCATTTTTATTTAACAAGCTATGGTTTTTGGATCGCATTCGGCGTTATAATATTCTTTTCCGGGATCAGCTTTATTTTTTCTTTGTATACAATCACCGTTACAAACCAACTTAATTTTCTGGGGGAACGGTTGTACAGAATCGTCCCCCGCATCCTATGCGTTATTCTGTACTCCAGCATTATTGTCTCTTTTGTACTTTACAAGCGATCAATCGAGCACCAGACCCTACAACCTGCCTAGCCTATGGAATCCGACAAACAAAGTATTATTCTTGCCATTTTAACCGGAAGCGCCTTCATCCTGCTTTTCGGCTTCTTTGTCTTTCTTGTTCTGCTCAGTTTTGTAAGACGCAAAAGAAAGCTGTTACATGATCAACAGATCCGTGAAGCGCAATTTCAGCAGGAACTTTTGCAGGCCCAACTCGAGATGCAGGAGCACACTTTCAAGACTATCAGCCAGGAAATACATGATAATGTGGGGCAGATATTGAGCCTGGCGAAAGTAAACCTGAATATCGTAACGATGGATGAGAGTGCTCCGGAACGCGTTCACGATATCAAAACGCAGGTTTCGAGCGCTATTACAGAACTCCGGAACCTTAGTATGGGATATTACGCAGACCGTATCGCTGAAAAAGGGCTGATCGCAGCCATTCAATACCAGCTCCAGCAGCTCGATAAAACCGGGTTATTTACTACCTCTTTTGAGTCCTCCGTGGACCAGATCCGTATCGATAAAAATAAAACCATATTTTTATACAGGATGGTACAGGAAGCCCTGAATAATGTAGTAAAACATTCGGGCGGCGATCATGTGGCGGTAAAAGTGTATGAGGAGAAGGGAGAAGTCCATATTGTGCTACACGATAACGGAAAAGGCTTCAGTACCAACGGTGCCGATTTCAGACCTGGCATCGGCTTGAGCAGCATGCAACAAAGAGCTGCAATGATCGATGCACGGATAGATGTAAGCAGTGAAAAAAACGGGGGCACCACCGTACATTTGGTTTGCAAGCCCTCAGTATATGATAAAGATCGCTCTGGTTGACGACCACATAGTTTTGCGCAAAAGCCTTTCGGTGCTGATACAGATGCACAGCGGGTATGAGATCGTTTTGCAGGCGGAAAACGGAAAGGATTTTATCGATCAGCTTCAACATTCCAAAATTTTACCGGATATCGTTTTATTGGACATTACCATGCCCGTAATGAGCGGCGTGGAAACCGCGGCCTGGCTCAAGGCAAATCACCCCGATATCCGCATTCTTACGCTGAGTATGATCCGCAGCGACCAGATCATCATCCGCATGCTAAAGAACGGTGCCCGGGGATATGTACTAAAAGATTGCGAACCCGGCGAGCTTTACGAAGCACTTCACCAGATCCACACAAATGGATATTACTACAATGAGCTGGTAACACCCAAGCTGCGTAACCGGGAGCAGAATAATGGCCTGGCGGAAATTGCTCTCTCCGACCAGGAAGTCTGCTTCCTCCGATGGGTATGCACCGAAAAAACCTATAAGGAAATCGCTGCCGAGATGAAGGTCAGTCACCGGACCGTTGATGGATACCGCGACTCCTTGTTCCGTAAACTGCAGGTGTCATCCAGGGTCGGCATTGCCATGTACGCCATCAAAAGCCATTTAGTCCAGATCTAACCCAGGGATAAATACGGGAAATTTCCCGTATGCCGGCTAAATCGCAGTTTCTACTTTTATCCTGTTAAAGAGAATAAGCGCCACAAACGCTTGGCAGGGATAGCGGTCATGACCGGGGGGAAATGCCACTGCTATTCCTGCCTCTTTACATTGGCAGTTTCGCAGTTATACGGTTCAGCAATCGCCGTACAATTGAACTTTTGGGGAGGAGAGGTAGTCTACCTCTCCTTTTGTATGATGATCCCGGCCACCCGCTCACCATCCATCGCCGCACTCACAATGCCACCCGCATACCCGGCACCTTCACCGCAGGGATATAAATTGCCTAATTGAGGATGTGTTAATTGCTGTTGATCCCGGGGGATGCGCACAGGTGATGAGGTCCGGCTTTCCGTAGCCAGCACCACCGCCTCATTGGTCAGGTAACCTTTCATTTTCTTGTCGAATGCCACAAATCCTTTTTGGAGCCGCTGCATAATAAACCCCGGAAGCGCCTCGCGCAGATCGGTCGACACAATACCAGGCAAATAACTGCAACCAGGCAGGTTAGCTGAACGTTTGTTCCTGGTAAAATCAACCATCCGTTGTGCAGGTGCAGCGAGGGTTTCTCCCCCGGCACGGAATGCCGCCTGTTCAACCGCCTGCTGGAACCGCATCAATAATAACGGATGCTGCAGCCCCGGATTATCGCGCATATCCGATCGTTTGAGGAACTCAAAAGCATCTTTCTGCTCAACCTGTACCACCATGCCACTGTTGGCATACGGACTGTTTCGCTTACTCGGGCTCCAGCCATTCACCACCAGCTCACCCGGAGCAGTAGCTGCGGGCGCTATGATGCCACCGGGGCACATGCAGAAACTGAACACCCCTTTTTCATTCACCTGCTCTACCAGGCTATAAGATGCAGGCGGTAAATACCGATCGCGAAGATAATGGTGATACTGGATGGAATCGATCAGAGGCTGCGGATGTTCGACCCGTACACCCAATGCAAAGGGTTTGGATTCCACAGCCAGGCCTTGTCTGTGAAACAACTCAAACACATCGCGGGCAGAATGGCCGGTGGCGAGGATAAAAGCGTCGGCAGTGATCGTATCCCCATCGGCAGTCTGAATAGCGGTAACATGGCCATTCTCGATCTTCAATCCAGTCAACTTTTTTTCAAAAAGGAAGAGGCCCCCGGCATCCAACACCTGTTGACGCATGGCTGTAATGATTACCGGAAGCTTATTTGTACCGATATGCGGATGTGCTTCGTACAAAATATTTTCATCAGCCCCGAACTGATGCAGCAGGTTCAGGATCCGGTTCAGATCTCCCCTTTTGCTGCTGCGCGTATAGAGCTTACCATCGCTATACGTTCCGGCGCCCCCCTCTCCGAAGCAATAATTGCTTTCGGGATGAACAATGCCTTGCCTGTTGAGCGTTGCCAGATCGCGACGGCGCGCGCGAACATCTTTGCCACGCTCTATCACAACAGGCCGTATGCCTGCCTCCAATAGTTTCAACGCGGCAAATAACCCGGCCGGGCCCGCTCCGATAATAACAACTGTTCGTGTAGCGGTGCTGGTGTCCCGGAACTGTACCGGATGCAGCGGCCTTTTGATAAAAGGCTCATCAACGAATGTTCTGATCTGAAGATTGATCCAAACCTGTCGGCCCCGAGCGTCGATTGACTGTTTAAGGGGATAAAAGCCCGAGATGGCTGACTCATCGGCGCCAAGTGACTGTGCCAGATATTGTCTGACAGCGCTTGTATCCGCCACTTCGGCTGGCTTTAATTTAAGTGTGATATCTTTTTGCATGAGGTTAGGTTTTTATCCTAAAAATGCATTTGTGACCGATGCTAGAACGGCAGGTCATCCACGATATCCGCGGGCGGCGGCATATCGTTATAGTTAACAGAATCGTTACCACCAGTTTGTCCGAGTTTCACTGTCTCCATGCGCCAGGCATCAAGGTTAGTGATATAATTCTCACGCCCGTCCTTTACCCACTTGGTCCCTTTGATGTTGAATTGCACTTTTACATCATCTCCGATATTGAACCGATCGGGCATTGCAGTCTTGTCCTGCACACATTGAAACTTTACATAATTGGTAATCACTCTGCCTCCAATATCTTCTGATTTTTCAATCACGAATTCTCTTGTCTTAAAGGTTTCTGTGCGCTGAACGATGTCAAAAACGGTCACAAGTTTACCTGTTATTTCATACGACATATACGATGTTTTAAGGAGCTCAAAAGTAATATTAAAATCCGGCTGCCTAAGGAAAAAAACAGGTTGTCATCAATTAATAGTACTACCTTTCAGAACAACCAAAGCAGACCATGGCAATTATCATTTTCGTTGTCTTTTCTGTTGTCTTCCTGATGCACTGCGCCTGGTTTTTCGTACAGTTTGTTTTGGTGTTCCGATGTTACTTTCAGAGGAGAAGGTGGTATGGCTATGCAATGCCTGCTGGTGTGTTGCCTGCGTTTTGATGCGGTACTGTTGTCGGCAAGAGCGTCCCAACTTTGGCTTCGGAAGCAGCGAATGATTGTCGACCGGGATGATAGAGAAACTGAAGCCGGCGGTCTCGGAAAAAAGAAGTAAAGACCCAGTGTTGAAAGGATTTTCAGGCCCAAAAATGTCAAAATTCCCTTAAAGCCCTATACTGTGGTTTCAAGGGAAAAAACAAGGGAATAAAAAATTTTTTTTTCAACATAAAGTTTACATATTCGCAACCCTGATTTATTTTTTTCAACATTTCCCCAAATGGAGAAAATCAAATAACTTGAAGGGCAGGACCGAATATACATAACTCATTATATCTTCTTTTTTAGTATGGCCAAAAACGCTGAATCTGTCTGGAGCAATTGTTTGAAGATTATCAAGGACATTGTAGAATGGCAACATTTCAAAACCTGGTTCGAGCCTATTAACCCGGTGGAATTAAAAAGCAATGTTTTATTGATACAGGTGCCCAGCCAGTTCTTTTATGAGTATCTCGAAGAGCATTATGTAACACTGCTGGCCAAGACATTGAAGCGTGAACTGGGTAAGGAAGCAAGGCTGGAATACAGGATCATGGTTGACAGTGGCAACACCAATGGCCGCACGGGATCTATGGATGTTCCTGCAAGCAACATGAAGACATACAATAACAACGAGATGAATTTTCCACTGGTGATCGACAATCCGGTGAAGAATCCCTTTGTTATTCCGGGTCTGAAGAAGATGCAGATAGACCCGCAGCTGAACCACATGTATATTTTCGACTCTTTTATAGAAGGCGATTGCAACCGGGTAGCCCGCCGGGCCGGGAAGACCGTTGCAGAGAAGCCCGGAGCCAATTCCTTCAATCCGCTGGTGATCTATGGCGGCGTTGGACTGGGTAAAACCCATCTGGCACAGTCTATCGGCAACGACGTAAAACGTCTCCATCCGGGCAAAGTGGTTTTATATGTAAGCAGCGAGAAGTTCATCAACCAGTTCCAGGACCATAGCCGCAACAATGCGATCAACGATTTCATCCATTTTTATCAGCTGATCGATGTCCTGATCATCGATGATGTGCAGTTCTTTAGCCGGGCCGAAAAAAGCCAGGATGCATTCTTCGCGATCTTTAATCACCTGCACCAGAGCGGCAAGCAATTGGTATTGACTTCCGATAAACCGCCTAAAGACCTGGACGGTATGCAGGAACGGCTGCTCAGCCGGTTTCGCTGGGGCCTGAGTGCAGACCTCCAGATACCTGACTACGAAACCCGTATCGAGATCCTGGAAAAGAAAATGAAGAATGACGGTCTCGATATGCCGAAGGAAGTAGTTAAATATGTGGCATACAACATCAATACCAATGTTCGCGAACTGGAAGGCGCGCTGATCTCTCTGCTGGCCCAGTCATCCCTGAATAAAAAGGATATTGATGTTGAACTGGCCAAAAAAGTGCTGCGCAATTTTGTGAAGACCAGCAGTAAAGAGATCACTATCGACGCGATCCAGAAGATGGTGTGCGAATATTTTGATGTTTCGTACGATAAACTGCTCCAGAAGACCCGCAAGCGAGAGATTGTACAGGCCAGGCAGATCACTATGTACCTGGCGAAAGCTTTTACCAAGAATTCATTGAAAACGATAGGTGAACATTTCGGCGGCCGGGATCATACCACCGTCATACATTCCTGTCAGACCGTGAAAGACCTGATGGATACCGACTCTATTTTCAGGGAGAACGTAATGGAGCTTACCCAGAAAGTACAATTGGCAGCGATGTAAAAATAAAAATGCCTGCATCCCAACCTATTTCAAACACCCGCTTCGGCGGGTGTTTGCATTCAGGGAGCCCAGTTCGGGCCCGCCAGCACTACTGAGGTGTGCTTCTGCCTCGCCGGAATCCGCCAGTATCGATCAAGCAGTCTGTCCTTATCTTCTTCCGGCAGCAATCTGAATCCGTGTTTACGGTAAAAACCGATTGCCCAGTCGGCAGCGGCCCAGGTACCGATCAGCACGGGCCCGGTTGCGACTGCAGTCAGGTGCAGCAGCAGTTTGGCGCCGATCCCTTTATTGCGTGATTCGGTTCGCACATAAGCGTGCCTGATCAGGGTAACATCCTGTTTGTGCTGGATACCCATAACCCCGATAAGACTGTCATTCTCGAAATACCCCCAAAATTCTACCCCGTCGGCTATCTGGTTAGCAAGCTCGTCACCCGACATATAAGGCTCGTGCCAGCAATCGTCGGGAATAACGCCTTTGTAGGCGATAGCGGCGTCATTGATGATGTCGCGGATCTCATCGAAATGGGCCGGTTCACATTTTATCAGCATAAGCATCCGTTTACGGTATCAAGTTATGACAAAAGGGGCGGCTGGGAATGCTAATGCGTTCTTACAATTGACGAACGCAGGAAGAAAGCGATACAATGACCGTAATTTTACCGTATGGAATGGTTTGTAAGAGAAGGCTCAATAGTCAGGAAAATATGGGGCAAGGCAGATACGGTATTGTTCATCTTTGCCGGCGCCGCGGGGGAATTTGCCTTGAATAAAGCTGTAGACTGGTTGTATTTTACCGGTAAACTGCCGGCAGACCCTATCGGCCGTCTATTCTCCACGGTAGTCTATGCGCGGAAGATCATTTTTGCCCCGCTTGATAAAGCAAATACGACCATCGATCATATCAGGGGTATACATACTGCGGTTGAAGGTGCAAGAGGCAGACAGATACCCGATTGGGCTTACCGCGATGTGCTGTATATGCTCATTCACTATTCTATCGCCTCGTTCGAGCTGCTGGACCGGAAGCTGTCGCATGCCGAAAAAGAGGAAGTATATGATGTGTTCTATCGTTTTGGGCGCCGCATGCAATTGAAGGAGTTACCTGTCGGCTATGAAGAATGGCTGAAAAGCTACGATCAGCATCTAAAAAACGACCTGACCAGGAGCGACCATACTACCGATCTGTTCAGGCAATACCGAAAGCACCTCGGTGCGGTCAGATACTATATATTACTGGAAGCACAGAAGAAATTAATGCCGGCGCCGGTAAAACAGCTGCTCGGTTTTGGAAAATCCCCCTTAATGGAATTGGCAGTACCGGTCTATAAAGCTGTCGCTTTTCTCCGGATGGATAAATTGATCCATTTTATCCTGCTGCCGTCAGCCTATCGCAAACAGATCGCAGCCCTGAACATACCGCATTGAGCGTCTGCGGGCAGTCCGGCACTTATATTCTTTCAGGCTCTGGCCGGTGAACTATTTTCCCATCCACCATAGTCATCTTAATATTGATCTCCCTGTCGAAAATAACCAGGTCTGCTTTCTTGCCTGTTTTTATTGACCCCTGCATCGCATCGATCTTCATTATCCGCGCGGGAGTTTCAGTGATCATCTGTATAGCATCTCCAAAAGAAATACCAGCTTGCAGTATCGTTCTTACCAGCCTGTCGGCGGTTGCCACACTGCCAGCGAAAGCGGTTCTGTCGGGCAGTTTGGCCACTCCATCTTCTACTATTACTTTCAGGCCGCTGTGGATATTGCCCAGCATGCTCTCACCTTCCGGCATACCCGCCGCGCGCATGGCATCTGTGATCAGCGCGGTATGCCCGGCGCCTTTGATCTTGTGGATGAGTTGCAGCAGCGGAACGGGTAGGTGCACGCCATCGGCTATGATCTCTACATCCATCTCGTCGAGCAGATAGGCAGATTCTATTACGCCGGCATAACGGAATGCATGACGACGCGTTACTCCTGACATAGCAGAGTAAAAATGCGTTGCCAGTGTATACCCGTTCTCAAAAGCTTCCAGCACTTCCTCATAGATCGCGTCCGTATGGGCTATGGCGGCTAGAACGCCTTTAGAATTGAGATACCTGCCAAAATCTATCGCCCCTTTTAATTCCGGGGCAGCGCTCCAACGCCTGATAAATGGATAAGCTTCCAAAATTTCGCTGTATTCTTCAGGATCAGGATCCCGGATATATTTTGCATCCTGGGCGCCCCTTTGGTTAAGGGCGAAATAAGGCCCTTCGAGGTGCATGCCGATAAAGGCAGCGCCGTTATTTGCTTTATCCGCCTGTTCATACGCCTTGAGCGTTGCGATCAGGTCTTCTTTTTCGCAGGTAAGGGTGGTCGGCAGCATTGCAGTAGTGCCGTGCTTTGCATGCAGTTCTGCGATCTTCAAAAATGCTTCCGGCGTCCCATCCATAAAATCATATCCGCCGCCCCCATGAACATGGATATCGATAAAACCGGGGGAAATATAATTGCCTTCCACATTTATTTCTATCGCATCCGGGCATTCGATATCGCCTTCTGCGACAGCTGTAATTTGTTCGCCGGAAATCAATACACTGCCTTTTTCAAGGATGGCACCCGGCAGTATGACCTGTCCATTATAGATTTTTACATGTTGCGCGTTCATGCTGCGGTCCATTTTCGTATCCGGTGGCCTTTTATGGCGTAAAATACAAGGTACAGATAACACGGGAAGAGTACCCAGTAGGCCATCCGTACATTGAACATATCAGCGAGCCAGCCATAGATCAGAGGCAGGATGGCATTGCCGCAAAGGCCCATGATCATGACGGATGCACCCAGTTTTGTAAATCGGCCGAGACCATCCAATGCAAGCGGCCAGATACCCGCCCATACCAGTGAGTTGGCAAGCCCGAGCAATACCACAAACCAAATGGAAATATCTGCGGTATGTCCCAGCAGCTGCACCTCGCCTTTGGTGTAAATGATCAACAGTGTCAGCAAGCTGCCTAACAAAGTGCAGGCCCGCAAAGCATTAACCTGGCTTACCAGCCTGGGGATGGTTATGATGCCGATGATATAGCCGCAAATGGTAGCGGCCAGGGTATAAGACGGGAAGATCTTTGCTTCCATCAAGGGTATACCCATTGAATTAGCATAACCGATGATGGTATCGATCGCTATCACCTGTGTGCCCACATGCAGGAAAATAGCAATGGCGCCCAATATCAGATGCGGAAAAGCAAGAATACTTGTACGCCCCTGATTGGCTGCAGCCAGTTCCGCTGTCTCGTTTTCGGTATTGATCTCGGGAAGCGGAGAATAACGTACCAATAGCCCCAGCACAAACAACACGCTGCCTACGCAAACATAGGGGACAATTACCCGCCGCACCAATTCGTCCAGCGCTCCGGCTTTTTGGGCAGGATCCATATGCGCAAGCTGTGCAAACAGACTGGTGTCTGTCGCTTTCAAGATCACTGCAGCAAAGATCAGTGGCGCCAGGATGCCAGCTCCTTTGTTGAATATTCCCATGATGCTGATCCGCTGGGCAGCGCTTTCTTTCGGGCCGAGCACGGTGATATAGGGATTGGCCGCGGTCTGCAGCACGGCCAGGCCTGCGCCGATCGTGAATAGTCCGAGCAGAAATATCCCATAAGTACGGGTCAATGCAGCCGGAACGAAAATAAATGCGCCCAGGGCCATTATCCAGAAACCCGCCATCATTCCTTTTTTAAATCCGGTCCGTTTCAATAGGAAAGCAGCAGGAACAGACATGATAAAATAAGAAATGTAGAATGCGAACGTTACCAGATATGCCTTAAAATGGCTGAGCTCACAGGCGACCTTAAAGTAGGGAATAAGGATTGCGTTCACCCAGGATACGAATCCGAAAATGAAGAAAAGTGTGCCTATAATTAAAATAGAGATCCGTGTTTGTTTTCTGGTAAGCGCGTTCACTTCTATAACACCGGGCTGTGGCATTTCCGAAATTTTTATTGTTGATGCTTATGGTACAGCTTTATCAAATCGTCTGCTTAAATAATTTCAGATCTGCACAGCTTCCACACGAGTCTGCGGAGACAGCAATCTGGCCGACTGTTCATCCAGGTAATACGAGCAGTGGGAATGTTGTCGGAGTATGCTTGCCGGAACCTGTTCGCTCACCGGCCCTTCCAGACTATTTTTTACCGCTTCTGCTTTACGCATATCAGGTACCGAGCAGATGATCTGTTCCGATCTCAGTATTTGCCTGATGGACATGCTGATCGCCTTAGTTGGCACTGCGTCCATCGAGGCGAACCATCCCTCTCCCATCTGTTGCTTTCTGCAGGCATCATCAAGCGATACAATGATATATGGATCGTCGGTGCTGAAGTCCGCCGGCGGATCATTGAAAGCCAGATGACCATTCTCGCCGATACCAACAAGGGCTATATCAACGGGATGGGCCGCAATCAGCGTTGCCAGTCTTTTGCATTCGGCCACCGGATCAAGTTCGGCATCGATCAGATGAACCGCTTTCAGGGGCGACACTTTATCAATAAATCTTTCTTTCAGGTACCTGCGGAAACTCGCCCCGGAACTGATGGGCAAGCCAATGTATTCATCGAGATGGAACATGACCACTTTCCCCCAGTCGATGGGCTCGGCAGTAAGCTGCTTCAGGGTCTCGAACTGGCTGGTGCCTGTTGCCAGGATAATTGTGGCGGTACCGTTTTCGTCAATTGCATTCCTTATGCCATTTGCGGCCGCTTTGCCGGCCGCTATTCCCATAGTACCAGGATCCGGGGCAATAAAAACAATGCGTTTTCCCAAGTCAGCTGCTTTCATACCCGTAAAAATATTTTTTTCTTATAAAGGAGGTCCAGAAAAAGCCATTTGATCAATACCATACAGATGGCCACGACAACGGCATTATAAGGCGAGCCTATCCAATCGCTAAGCCATTGGAAAAAACCTTTCGTAGTATAATTCCAGTTAATGAATTTTCCCGAGATATAGATCAGGATGGAATTCATTCCAATCACTTTAAAAAAGAACGCCCATTTTTTGTAGCCCTTTACGTCAATGATATAGTAGAACGCAGCTAGCAGCAGCAGGCTCCACCCTGTGGTGAGCATTACAAAGGAACTCGACCACATGTTTTTATTGATGGGAAAATCGTAATTCCAAACCATAGCGATCACCAGAGAAGCTATGCCGGCTGCTCCCATTATTACCGTTTTTTTTCTGCCGCCAACGGCGTCACGCTGGAGAAAGATGCCCGTGATGATGCCCGACAGCGCTGTAGCGATCGCCGGAATATTGTTGAAGAACCCTACCGTATCGTGTATGCCCAGAGAAAGTTTGCCAGGCAATATCGTGCGGTCTATATAGGAGGCAAAGTTTCCCTGCATGCTCAGATCACCGGCCGGAAAGCCCGGCGCAGCTGTGAATTTAAGGATCAGCCAATAACCGATAAGCAGTCCTGCAAACCAGACGAAGAGCATCCGCTCTTTTGCATAGAGGTAAATAAAATTCGCCAGCATATAGGCGATACCGATCCGTCCCAATACACTCGAAAAACGGATCTCGGAAAGCGGCCGCAACTGAAGCCCGTTGTTGTAAACGATACCCAGAAGAATAAGTATCAATCCTCTTTTTGTCACACGCAGCACCAGCTTCCGCCTGCTCTCGCCCTGTGACAGTGAGCGTCCGACGGAATAAGGTGTTGATACCCCGGAAAGAAAAAGGAATAAGGGAAATATCAGGTCGTATACATGAAAGCCATTCCATGCCGGATGCGTGAACTGATCGGAAAGTCCCAGCCAGAATGGAGATCCTGTTGCTTTTGCGAGTCCATGAAAGATATCTTCCGCACCCATGATCCAGATCATGTCGAAACCTCTCAATGCATCCAGTGAATATAGCCGTCTGCTCGTTGCGTTTTCAACTGCCGTGCTGCTAGTTCTGGGTGTCGTTCTCGCCTTCATAGTCAGATTTTAGGTTCCCAGCCGGGTTGATACTCTCTGCTCCAGTATTTCATTGCAAGCTGATCGTTCAGGATATGCCCATTTTGGGGATCGATATGCAGGGTATGCCCTGAGCGTAACGAAATATTGCCCAGCTGCACCAGCAATGTACTCTGGTGGCCGCTCGTTATATCCGAAGCAAGCGGTGTTCCTTTCCTGATACCGTCAAAAAAGTTCTGAATATGATACGCATCCAGTTCCTGCGCGGGCGAAGTAAGATTTCGCGCATCGATCGGGCGCTCGTTCTTCACTTCCTTCACCAGCACATTTTTCAGGTCGTGTATCTTGTAGGAATTGCCGCTTTCGATCGTAAGCGTACCGTTTTCGCCATAAAAGCTGACACCCGTGCTTTGTCCTTCTACGTTCTTTCCATTGCAGCTTCTTCCCTCCCAGGTTAGCAGGGACTTGTTAGGAAACTCAACATTGATCACCTGCGTATCGGGCGTTTCCCAATCGTCCTGGTAACGGTATCTTCCTCCGGTAGAGCTTACGCTGACAGGGTAGTCTACACCCAGCCCCCAGCGGGCCAGGTCTACCATATGCGTACCGTTATTAAGTGCTTCGCCGGTTCCCCAGTTCCAGAACCAGTGCCAATTATAGTGTATGAGGTTATCGTGATAAGGCTTTCTCGGCGCAGGGCCTTGCCAGAGATCATAATTAAGCCAGGCCGGCACTGGTACTTCTTTTCCTATTCCGATAGAGGGACGATTATTGGTATACCAGGTCTTCGCAAAGTAAGGCCGGCCGATAACACCAGCATGCAGTTCTGCAATGGCAGCGCTTACATTTGGCCATGAACGGCGTTGATTGCCCATCTGCAGAACGCGCTTGTATTTGGCTGCGGCTTTTACAACCATTTCGCCCTCGTTCGGGTTGTGACTGCAGGGCTTCTCGAGGTATACATGTTTGCCTGCAGCACAGGCCAGCAATGCCGCCGGTGCATGCCAGTGATCGGGGGCAGTAACGATGAGTGCATCGACATCTTTGTCCTCCAGGGCTTTTCTGAAATCCGGTGTTGCTATAGGCTTCTTCTGCTGGATTTTTTCAACCGCCCCAATGCAGTTGTCTGCCGCGCGAGAATCAACATCGCATACATGCAATACCTCGCAGTTCTTCTGTGCAGCGAAATTGGTAGCAACAGCCAGGCCCCTGCTGTTTACGCCCATGGACGCAACAAGAAGCCGTTCGTTGGCGCCGATAATGTTCTTATAGCTGCGCGCGCTGAAGGCGGGCAGCAATCCGCCCAAAGAGTAAGCCGCAATGCCGGTGGAGGTCTTTCTGATAAATTCTCTGCGGGTGCGATCCATATGAGAAATTTTTGAGTTTAAATCGAACGCAATTATCCTTTGCTATAATTAGCTAATAACTAATGGATCGCCGCAGCCCTACCTGCATTCAGATCATAAACATGCTGCAATACAACCGGCTTTCCTCCCTGTCGTTTACTTTCATCGGCGGCTTCCATGAAGGTATAGATCTCAAGGGTTTCTTCCGGAGTGACCGGCGGCTTACCCGATTCGAAAAAGTCGATGATCTGCTCGAGCAGATTATCATAGCCTTTGAACGGGCCAAGTACAAGATTCCCTTTTTCACCATAGGCAGTTCCGCCATAGTCGTGTGTTCCTGTTCTGGTGCCGCGGAAGCTGCCGGTGCGGCCATCGGCCCATATGCCCGTTACGATATCCGTGTTTTCAGTGTGTATTCTCACCAGTTCTCTGCAGCCGCTGCCCATTACGGTATATAATATTTCAACGCCATGTATGCCATACCAGAACAGGTCGGGATGTGTTTTTTCAAGTGTTGCCGGACTGTAAGTATCGGCGCCGAGTATCTTGCCCACTTTCCCATTGGCGGCTTCCTGTGCGCTTTCCATATAGCGGAGTGAGGAGGAAGAAAATATCGGAACGCCATTTTTTCTGGCAGCACTGTAAATCGCTATCGCGTCAGTGAGCGAAGCAGCCACAGGCTTGTCAACGAAAATTGGCTTACCGGCCTTAATGACCTGCAGTGCCTGTTGCAGATGTGGACGTCCGTCATTCGTTTCGAGCAGAATGAAATCAACTTTTTTCAGCAGTTCATCTACAGAGCTAACGATCTCCACGCCGAGTTTTTTTACCTCTTCCGTATAACCGGGAATCCTTTTTACGGATGATTCAATATCGGCGCTACCCTGCGGATATGCTGCCACAACTTTATATCCGCGGTACCTGGAGGCAGTATCAGGCACGTTGAGCGCTTTGGTAAAGGCGGTGCTGTGTGAGGTATCGAGCCCAATGATCCCTATGCGGCGCTGGCTTTGCCAGGGAACAGTTGCATAGGATCTGGAAAATAGTCCACCCAGGGCCAGGGCCATAGCCGATCCGGTTGTATGCTCAATAAAACGACGGCGATGCAGGGTTTTTCTCATGCAGATCGAAGCTTTGTATACCCAAAAATTACGAAGAACCGGGTAATACCGCTCAATCTTTTTTTATTAGCTAAGGCTTGAAGAAGAATCAATATGCACATTCTCCAGGGCTATTGTTCATCACGGCCAGTTCCCGCCGTCGATAAAGCACTATCGCGACTGAAAAACAGGAGTACAGTACTACGCTTAAAAGCCGCGGGATCAGGTTATACAAACGCAAGCCGAATACATTCAGATTTTGTTTGATGATATAGGGATACAGCGCCACTGCAATATTATAACCCGAAAAAAATATTACGACGCCGAAAGCGATCCATACGCTGGGCTCCTGCACGAAGAAAATGTTCGCGTCAAGCAGGGACCAGCGGTACAGGTAGTTTAATGCGATAATAGTAAGTATCAGATCGAATATCATGGTAATCCGCATGAAATTGAACATGTACCAGCGCGTCGTGTCCAGAAAAATATAAGAAAATGAATAGGCCAGCACAATTCCGATCACAAATACTAATATGCTAATCCTGATTTTCCTGGTCGATGCGAGCTCATAAAATATATAGCCGTAATAAACTGCCTGAATTGCCAAACTAAGGTAGGTGACATGAAAACCTACCGGTGCAAGGTTGGTAGCAGTTTCTGAAACAAAAATAAATCCGAGGAACACAGGCAGCCACTTTGTGTAGGGAAGCCGAAGGTACGGGTAGGCCCATACAGCAAGCAGGAAGCTGATCAACTCAGCCATGTTATCGGCATGTATTGTAATGAATTTCAGAACTTCCATAGATGTGTTACTCCGGCGGCAATTGATCAGCAGCCTTCTGCATTCTTGCTTTCTGATTACTTCTCTGTACCAGTACGGCAATACTAAAGCTGGTATAGAGAACAGCACAGAAGAACCAGGTTATGACCGCCACCAGGCTGTGACCGAACATTTTAATTGGAATGCCCTGGATAGCGGATACAAAAGCGAAAGCCACACTCACCCCGGAATAAAATATCGACGCCCCAAAAGAGATCCAAAACCCGGGCTGCCTAAATAAGCCGGTCCGATACTCGTTTTTGAACAGGTAGTATAAATAGCTTAACGCAAGTATCGTAATAAGGAACCCGTTAACAATAAGGCTGTAAAACATATAATATGGGCGCATCTGGAATTTCACCATGAAAAACAAGTACATCAGCAAACTCACAGGAACAAACCAGAGAGCCATTTTTTTGATTGCACGGTTACTGTTCAGCCTGTAATACAGATACCCATAAAAAATAGTTTCGCAAACAGCAATTGCATAGTTGATCAAAGTGGAATACTGCCTTAAAACATGCGTTTGATACCGTGATGCGGATTCCCCGATGCAAACAATGCCCAAAAACGGGATCAGCCAAACCAGTACCGTACCACGTAGGTACTTATAATTTGCGACGGCTATAAAAAAGCTGGCAAACTCAAAAAACAAATAAAAATCAGGAATTTTTACCATGCTGTCAGTAAGGGTGTTCACCGCAAAATATAAAAACGGCAACCTCCCGGCAACCGTATTTACACCCTATTTCATGGCGTACAAGTACCTACTCGGATTCCCTGGCTTCGGTTTTCCGCGACAGCAGCAGCTTATCAGGGATCAGCAAATTGTCTTTGTAGTACTGCTTTTCCTGCCTGAATTGCCTTTTTGTCTGTTTTGAATACGGCTGAAGCGCATTCAGATCCGGCCTGCCCGCATCCACCCAGCTGGAATACCAAAAATCAGCGATCAGCTCGGCAGAACGCAGCAACTGCGCGTTCACCTCCGTTTTAACTGCTTCCGCATATGCTTTGCCAAATTCAGGCGAATAGGATTTTATCTCTCGTCCCCTGCTCGTCCGTACCCGGTATTTCTGTGCATCACTGAAACGTTTGCTGACCTCTTGTTCAGCAGCCAGTAACGCCGGTACCAGCGCAGCTCCCTGCCGCACCGCAGCCCAGATGGCCTGGTCCGGATGCTTCAGGTACCTGGCCTTGCGCGCCGAATAAAGATTCCAGTTATTCATATCAAGCTCGGGAACGGTCGACTCCCAGAGACTATGCAGTCCCCGCTGATTCGTTAGCTGGCCGTCATAGTTGACCGTCGTATGCAGGGGCACATTGGCATCGCCGATATAATGGCCCATATCAGTGGCGTAGAACAGGATACTATCCTTATTACCTGACCTGAACGCCTGTACCAGCTTTTCTTTCATGAACAAGACATGATAGGGCACATATCCATATTTCAGAAGGCTGTCGCGCGTGTATAACTGCACCGCCTGGTCCCATCCGGCCGGCATGCGCAGGGCCGCATCGGCACCATACATTTCCAGGTCGATAAAATGTTTGGTAGCTTCCGTACTGTCCTGGTTGCGGCGGGTATCCGGCCGGGGGGCATTGTTCACCAGGTAGTCCATATTCTGATAGAAAAATCCGGCCATCCTTGCGGGAAGCTTATATACAGCCAGCTGATGGACGGTCTTATGCACCAGAAATCCCCAGCTCCCCAGTCCCAGCCAGATCGCGGCCAGCAATAAAATGGGCCGCAGCCATTTGATCAATCGCATTGCAGTTGTTTAAAATAAAAATAGGTTTTCGGGCAGGCGGGCCTGTAATAAATAGGTGAACGGCGCGACTAACCGGCCAAAGCCGCGAAAATTAACCGGCGGCAGCCTCCGATACGCTTAAATTTGATCCCAACTTAATGCTTATGCAGAACACCATCCTGGAACTTCACAACCTGAAAAAATATTACGCCACCCAGAAAGCGGTGGATGATATCAGCTTTTCCATCGAAAAAGGCAGCATTTTCGGACTGCTCGGGCCCAACGGCGCCGGCAAGACCACCCTGCTGCGGATGATCACGGGTATCTTCTATCCAGACAGCGGTAATATCCAGCTCGATGGTAAGGCGTTCGACCCGGTGAACGATATCCTCAAGATCGGCTATATGCCCGAAGAACGCGGGCTATACAAGAAAATGAAGATCGGCGAGCAGGCCCTGTACCTGGCCCAGCTGAAAGGCCTCAGCAAAAGCCAGGCAATGGAAAAGATCAGGTTCTGGTTCAAGCGCCTGGAAATGGAGAGCTGGTGGAACAAGAAAGTGGAAGACCTGAGCAAGGGCATGAGCCAGAAACTCCAGTTCGTGATCACCGTACTGCATGAGCCCAAGCTGATCATACTCGACGAGCCCTTCAGCGGCCTTGACCCGGTGAACGCCAACCTGATCAAAGACGAGATCTATGGCCTGGCCCAGCGCGGCAGCACCGTTATTTTCAGTACCCACCGGATGGAGCAGGTAGAAGAGATCTGCGATCATATTGTGCTTGTGAACATGGGCAAAAAGATCCTGGACGGTACCGTGAGCAATGTGAAACAGCAATTCAAGGAAAATAAATTCAGCGTGGTCCTGCACGAACTGCCCGCGTCGGTAAATGGCAATTCTTTCGAATTAGTAGACCAGAAAGCCAACCGGCTGGTGGTAAAGATCAAAGAAGGATTCAGGAGCAATGATGTGCTGAAACATTTCCTCCAGCAGGATGTAACCATTGAAGGGTTCAATGAAATACTGCCAAGCCTCAATGATATTTTTATCCGCCAGGTAGAAGGCACCAAGTCTACTGCCCGCGCTTTTCAAAATGTTCAATAACCAACCACTTCAACCAGCTGTATGAATAAGATCTTACTCATAATACAAAGGGAATACCTGAGCCGGGTTAAGAACCGGACATTTATCCTTACCACCTTACTTACCCCGTTGTTATTTGCCCTGATGATCGGTGGCGCTACTTTTTTCTCCATGCAGGGCCACACCAAACACAAGATCGCCGTAGTAGACGCTAACGGTTTTTTTAAGGGAAACCTGAAAAATACCGATGAGCTTGTTTTCGAGTTCCCTGAGGGCGTCGACACGGGTAATTTCGTGGCGAAAGGATATACCGATATCCTGCTGATCCCGAAATTCGACGGTATCAAAAAGACCGATTATACCATCCGGTCTGAGAAAAGCCTGGGCTTTGCGCTGCAGGAAAAAGTAAAAGACAAGGTGAATGCGGCTATCGAAGACCAGCGGCTGCAGGAGAATGGCATTACCCGCGCGCAACTCGATTCCATCCATGAACAATCGAAGTTTGCCGAGTTAAGAACTATGCACCAGGGGAAAGACGGCGCCCGCGAAAGCAGTGAAGGGCTTGCGGCTGCCATCGGTTATGGCTGCGGCATCCTTATCTATATCACCATGCTTATTTATGGCATGATGGTAATGCGGGGCATCATGGAAGAAAAAACAAACCGGATCGCCGAAGTAGTGATCAGCAGTGTGAAGCCTTTCCAGCTGATGATGGGCAAGATCATTGGCATTGGCGCGGTAGGCATTACACAGTTTATTTTATGGATCATACTCATTTTTGGTTTGGCCACCGCCGCGCAATCATTTATCTCGCATGACACCATGGAACAGGTACGGATGCTGCAGCAGAACGGCGGCGTAATGCCGGGCGGCGGCGGCGCCATGCAGGCTTCCGAAGCCGCGCAAAAAGTATACAACGTGCAGCATACCCTGGGCACAGCCAACTGGCCCCTGATCATCGGCTGCTTTATTTTCTACTTTGTTGGCGGATACCTGTTCTATGCCGCCCTGTTCGCGGCAATTGGCAGCGTGGTGGAAGATGTACAGGGTTCTCAAAGCCTTACGCTCCCGGTTACAATGCCGATCATTTTTTCATTCTTCATCATGACCAGCGCCATCCAGAACCCCGATAGTTCGCTGGCGGTTTGGGCAAGTATTATTCCGTTCAGTTCGCCTATTGTAATGATGGCGAGGATCGCGTTCGGGGTACCGGGTACCGTGCCGTATTGGCAACTGGGCGCAAGTATGCTATGCCTGGTCAGCGGATTTTTGTTCACCACCTGGCTGGCCGGCAAGATCTACCGCACCGGTATCCTCCTGTACGGTAAGAAAACGACCTGGAAGGAAATGATGAAATGGGCGTTTAGGAAGAGTTAAACGAAGGAATTACTTTCTGCAGGTCTGGTTTCTGGTTTCGGGTTTCGCGTTTTGGGGTTCCGATTTCTAATTTCTGATTTCTAATGTTTTGTTTCATGTCACCTGACCTGAAACGCGAAACGAGAAACCAGAAATTAGAAATCAGAAATTCAATTACTGCGCCAGCGAGATCCTGATATTGATCCCCGCTCTTGTATTTGTGATCGGCGCCGACGTAGAGATATACGGTATCACCCTGTGCTGATCGAAATAGAATTTGATGTTGATCCGGTTGTTCAGCACATAATCGATCGAAGGCAGGATCGAGATCTCCTTCTGTCCGCCGGTTCCATATGCATTGCTCTGATCGAGCCTGCTGTTGCT
Source organism: Chitinophagaceae bacterium (assembly GCA_019247775.1). Lineage (GTDB taxonomy): Bacteria > Bacteroidota > Bacteroidia > Chitinophagales > Chitinophagaceae > Sediminibacterium. The sequence continues at coordinate 29,507 of JAFBAN010000182.1, forward strand.
GTTCGATACATCACGCATGCTCAGGTCCAGCCTCAGACTGAGATCGTTCTCCAGTTTTTTTCCTTTCATTCCCGGCAACTTGAAGGGCAGCGTAAAGCCTTTCTTCCGCCAGCTGGCGCCCAAGGTCCACTCGGTACTGCGGCTCTCGCTGAGCTGGTAATCGATCAGGCTCAGCGTCAGTAACCGGCTCTTGCGATACTCGAATTTGAAATTGAAGAAGCCCGTAGTCGTAATATCAACGCCTATCAGCGGCTCGAAGCTCTCCTTCATCGTAATATTCGGCACCAGGAAATAGGGAATATAGTTTCCGCTCACCGTGTCGATAAACCCTGGCGCATTGAAGCGGAAAGGATCCTGGTACAGCAACGCACTATTGAAACTGTTCATGCTCAGATTACCATTGTATCCATGACTGAACGTGATATTGGTAAACGTTGAAGCCAGCGCAGGTATCTTACTCAACCCGGTATAGGTCAGTTTCCAGTTCGGCTTGGGCAGGTAACCCCTGAACGGATTGGAACTGATCTTCGAATTAGACTGGTTTAAAAGTGAAATGGAGTTGGGATCCTTACCGGTATATGCGGCGATGAAGGCGGGAACCAGTACATCCTGTGCATAACGGCCATAACCGCTTGCATACCCATCGCCGGTAAATTTCTGGCCAGCGGGAAGGCCCTGCCAGTAGGGATTCAACTCCGCAACACGTCTTGAAATAACCTGCCTGTTCGCCTGAAAAGTTTTGAAAGTTTCTGAGATCTCATTCGGGTCATGATTGCCGAACAAGGTATTGAACGAAATATAGGAAATACTGAACCCGCCTGTTGCCAGCGGACTCAAATGATGCAGTCCCGACTTGCCGGTAGTATCCTTGAACAGTTCCGAATACTCTTTGCTGAAAGTCTTTTCCAGGTTCAGATCTATCACGAACTCCTTGATAGGCTCCAGCTGCGCTGTTATACCCAGGTGTTGCCGGAAGCTCTGGCGGAACAGGAAATTGAAAGTGCTGTCCCTTGTGATCAGACCCTGCGCCGCTTTCTGGTTCAGCCAGTTCGAATCGGGCTGCCTGCCGAACACATAGTCCAGGCCCGGCGCCATGCTGTTCCAGTTCTGCCCTATGTATTTCGTGCTGTCCATATAACCCGGCAGACGGCTTGTATAATCTTCACTGTAGTCGATATTGACAGCCTTCACCATCGTCAGAAGTCTTCCAAGACTGCGGGTTACAGGCCCCAGTTCAACCGGCTCATTCGCGCGCTGCAGTTTTTCTGCGGTGGCCGCATCACGCTTCTGCTGCCTCCATTTTTTCAGCGCATCCCTTCTCGCCTTTCCTTTCAGGCCTTTTACCACATCCGCTTTTGCGAGGATAACAGTACCCAATGGATTTTTGTTGCGGATATTGGGCGGTGCAGGACTGTTCTTCGGCTTCGGCGGCGGCACATTATCCAATGCCCGCAGCCATTTTGATTTAGCATATAAATTACCGAACAGGAAATTCGCATTAAACCGGTTCTCCTGCGAATTCTCGATCGTATTGCCTAGGTTCAAAGCCACACGGCTGGCTCCGATCCAGTTATAGCCGGTGCTATAGCTGTAGCGGGCCTGTATCCAGTCTGTCAACGGAAATTTATTCAATGGCAATGCATAACTGAGGATCGCTTTTTGTGTATACAGGGTATTACGCCCGCCGTTCCAGAAATTCTTTCTTACCGAATCCTTTTTTTCTTTCGTATCGATGCGGCCGTACGGTTCGTCAACCCGCGCGTTGTTTATGGCATTGAAATCCAGGTTGAGTGAGCGCGTCAGATCCCATCGCAGATTGTAATAACGGTCGAACGTATAATATTTGTCGTAAGTGGTATCCACTCTTTCTACCTTACTGTCGACCGTATTCACAATACGCGGAATGAATTCTCCGAACTGACGGTTTATATCGGCGCGGAAACTCAGCAAAGAAGGCCTGAGGTTGAAATTGATATCCTTCAGAAGCGACAGCCACGGTGTATTCGTTTTGATCAGTTTCCGGAAAGGCTCAAGGTACGCCGGCTGGGAGGCATAGGTATATCCCAGCACTCCGCGCTGCTTTGTGATCTTGTTCTGGAGGATCACCGGACCACTCTGTTCCAGTTGCGAATAGGCATAACTGACATCAAAATTGCTCAGCTTCAGGAGACCCGGTCTTCCGCCCGACTGGAACTTCACATTCGTGAAATTGATGGTCTTGATCGTTGTCTGATCGATGGCCGCATTACGGATCGAATCCTGCTTTTCCTTTGGAGCACTGCTCAGTTTTTCCTGGTATTTTACATCCTTGTCGTAAGGATCGTATTCCGGCGTCAGCACTGTGCGGTTAATGCTGGCATACATGGGAATTGTCAGTCTTGCCGCTTTCGGGATCAGTTTCCCCGCATCGAGCGTAGCCGCTGCATCGAACTGCGACAGATTTTCGCGCGCTCTTTCGTTCACCCGCTGTTCTATCGTACCAAAACCCTGGGTATGGGTATTGGCGGAAACGGAGATCGTTCCGAGATCGGCCATTATCAGGTCTACCCTGCCCGATGCGGCCCAGCCACCGCGTTCATCCAGTTGCGAGAGGCGCAGTTCGTTTACCCAGACTTCGGTGGTAACCGCGGCGCCATCTATCTTCTCCGGATTTTCTACCGCCACCAGTATTCCCCTTACTTCGCCGAGGTTAGGGTTGCCGAGTACGGAAATGGTCTTACCATCTATCTGTTCGCGGTAAATATTGCTAAGCAGCCGGCCTGATTTATTTCTCCTGAGTTTGACATCGATCAGATCGCGCAGGTTGAAATCGAGGTTATTGGCTTCGGGCCAGATCTTGTCTTCCTGGCCGCGGGTATAGGTTCCCGGCGGCGTGATCTTGAGTGGGATCTTGATCTCGTAATAGTTATTGAGAAAATCCTGTCCGATACGGATGATCGCATTGATCTCATTGTCTTTTACCGCACGCTGGCCTACCACGGATTCGGCATGCACATACATCTGCATTTTTCCATACTGCCTGAAATCGAAATTCAGTGTTTTGAAAACACCTCTTGCTTCGCCGGTGAGCAGGTTGGTTACTTTAAGGCTCATCGCCTGCTCATTCTGCTGCAGGTTAACGCCATTATTGCTTAACAACTGTACCCGCTCCACGCCGGGTGGCATCAGGTAATTCACCGGCTGGCGGCTGCTGTTCTCTTCGAGGTTTACAGCAAGCGTATTGAAGGTAGTGCCGGATGAAGCGTTGAGCGGTGTATAGGAACCTGTGGTATCGAGATTATAGGTAAACTGCCTCCACTGATTACGCACCAGATCGAGGCGTGCCAGGCGCAGTACGACCGAGTCGTCGAAATCGGTCAGGTACAGACGTACAAAGCGGATCGATTTGAAATCCGGTATACTTCCCACTCTTTTGGTATAGCCCCTGATCGGGATGCGGAACAGGAACCAGTTCTCACTGCGTCTTACCCCATCCGCGGAATTCACGGATATCACCCGCTTATCGGTGATATAAGGCGTAACGCCAACATCCATCCCGGGTTTCAACTGTACCTGGTACTCGTAATAGGATTCTGTTTCGTTGAGCGTATTATCGCGGTTCAGGTCTTCATTATCCGGATACAGTGTAGCCGCAGATGTAAACTGGCTGCTGGTAGTGGAGATCGGTGAATTGCCCTGCGGGTTGTTGATATTCTTGTACCTGCCCAGTATGCCGGTACCCGCGGCATCAAAAGCCCCGTCGCGGTACCACATATAGTTGTCGTTCGAAGGATCTGCCAACGCTTTTTGATAGATCGCCGAGCCCGTACCGAAATTCGAAGCCAGCCGCTGCAGCACATAACTTTTTTTACGCCGCTCCGCATCATCGTCAAGGCCATCGAAGCCCACATCCTGGTAGGGACGGTCATCGGGATTATTGCTGAAAGCCTGTGTGATCTGGATCGGGTTCACCGGCGTTTTACCCCAGGTATTGCTGCTGTCTACCGCTGCAGGGATATTCGGGGTGTTCATGCCATTTTCATAAAAACGTTTGCCGTCTTTCAGGATGTCTTCGCTGATACTTCCCAGGTTCAGGTAGAATGTGCCGCCTTTGCTGTTCGGGTTTTTGATGAAAGGATCCTGCGCCCAGAACTCGATATACTCGATATTATTCGTCTCCAGATCAGTCTGATCGATCGCACGCATCAATCCGCCCCAACGCGCCGAAGGCCTGGAAAGGCGACCCAGGCTATTGATCTCAGTGCTGCGGCTTTCGAAATTATACGGGCCTTTTTCGGTGGGATAATAGGCGATATCGAAAGTAGCGGTCTGTACATCGGTAATATTGGTCGTGCGCTGCGGAAACAGTTCATTGGTAAACACCTGCCGCACGCGGGGATCGCTCAGCTCATCCAGGTTCTTGCGAAGCGGGTTATTCGGGCTGTTCTTATCCTGCAGGTTCGGTTCGATGTTATACCATGCGATCTTGGCCCTGTTCTGGTTATAGTCGATAGAATCCGATAGTATAGCTTCCGGAAATTTCGGATTGCCCTGCGGTGTGGAAGCGAGCGCCCAGGATACAAATGGAAAACGCAGATCGATACTGGTGCGTGCGCCTTCAAAGTCATCAATAAAGATCAGACCGTTCTGTCCGGAACCGATCTGTGAAGGGTGACCGGGTTTCAGCACGGCGCCTTCGCCATATGCAGTGATGGATGATCTAGCTTTGGTTGAATAGAAGGGAAGCTTATCCAGCAAACGCGTCAAACCCGGCAATTCCGAATGATAACTGAAATCCGCGCCGTACATCGTATTGCTGATCGGATCCTCTCCATAACCCATTTTGGTAAAGAAAGGCCGCTCACTGAGTTTAGCATAGGTGACACCGATCGCTGCCTTTTTACTCGCCACATAGTCCAGCCTCAAACCGGTAAATCCCCGCTGCTGGATGCCGAAGCTCGCATTGTTCTCATACGATACTTTCACCGGAATATTGGAACTCAGTATGCCCGAATTGATGATCTTGACAGTTGCCAGGTTATAATCGACAATGAAATCAATTCCTTCCTTCAATACCTGCCCGCCTGCTGTTACAGTTACCGATCCCGGCGGCAGGTTAAATGCGCCTGCCAGCTGGATCTCCGAACCGCCCGCACTTCCTTTTACCTGGCCCTGCGCCACAAACCTGTTCAGGTTGGCATAGGTCTGCGCTATGGCTTTGATGGAATCATACAACTGGTAGTAAACGTATTTGCGCTTGGTGGCGGCGGGCATGCCGGCAAAAGCCAGCGAGTCGAGGTCGCGTCCAAAAGGTTCAAGTACGGGAAAGATGATGCGGCCCATAGTCGGCAGTACCGTAAATCCTTCCACATAATCGAATACGCCGTCGGGCTGCGGATCGTTGCGGTTATTGAGGCGATCGAGGTTGAGGATACGCAGCAATGATTTACCATCCACGGCCTGCGCACTTTCCGGCAAATATCTTTTCAATCCGCCGCTCGGTTCTTCATAAAGCACGTTCAGTTTGAAATCTTCTTTCTGAATGGAACCGAACAGATCGAGTGAATACACGTTCTTCATCATCCAGCCCCAGATGGGCAGCTCTACCCGCTGCGAGGTCGCTTTCAGCAATTTCAGGAACAACACTTTCTGCACGCCTCTTGTCGAATCCAGCGCCACATCCTGCGAAAATTCGCCTACCTGGTACACCCGGCCATTATAGGTATACTGGAAAGCCACCGCGAGTACCTCATCCGACTGCAGCTGGGCATTTACCGACACAAAACCGACCTGCGGATTGAAATAATATTCGGCAGGACTGAGCTTGCGTGCAAAGGTCTTTTCATAATCGTCTACCGGTTTCAGTCCTTTTGAAAGCAGCAGGCTGTTGATCACCGAAGGATTTCTGGCCGAGGGATTTGCCACGAGGGAAGAATAGAGGTCATTGGCCGCATTGGCGGGCAATGGACTGTTCGATTGCGATCTGATATTCGGGTTGTACGGTTTGCTTTCGCCAAGATCCATCAGGCCCACAATATCCCTGGCATCTGTGGTAGCGCCGGTACGATTGGTTACCCATACTTCTATGCGTTGTATCTGCACCTGCGAGTTAACTGCAGGCAGGTTCGACATGGTCTTATTGTAATTGTTGCGGAAATACTGGCCGAGTAAAAAGTGACGGTTCTCCTCGTATTCGTCCAGCTTCTTGGTAAAATTCTGGATGCCGGCGCCGCCCTGCAGGTTAACGGATTGCCGGGTTGATTTCTGCGTGGCCAATGCGGCAGTCACATATAATTTCCCGAACTGCAGCTGCGTCTTCACGCCGAACAGGTTCTGCGCGCTGGGGATCAGCGTGCTTCGCGATTGGAAAGAAATATTGCCGGCTTCCAGGCTTTTGATGATCTCGTCATCCATGCCCTTGTAATCCAGTTTGAGCTGGTTATCGAAACCGAGATTGGAAAGCGTGCTGTAATTGATCGGGAATTTCAGCTTGTCGCCGATATTGGCGCTCACATTCAGTTTCGCATTCATGTCGAAATCGAAGCCGCCATTCTTCCGGGCCCGTTCGGGCAAGGTGGGGTTCTTGATATTCTGCCCCTGGTAACCGGCCATGATATTCACTTCGCCTGTTGGCCGGATATCTACTTTAAGTCCGTTGCCCGAAGTGCCGAAGATCCTGTCGAACAGTTTATCGTAGACCCGCACATGCGGGCGGGCTGTTTTCAGGTTCAGCCGTGTTAAGGCATCCGCCCTTTTCTTGAAATATTCTGTTTCCGATTGCTGGGCCCGCAGCCGCCAGAATTCTTCGAATGTCATCGAAACCGGTTTCCGGTAATAGGAAGTGCCGATCTTTTCGATGATATAGTATTCTTTTGTTTTGGGATCGTACTGGATATCGCGCTTGATAAGGCTGGTATCGCGGATATCGAAGGGATTGCGACTCTGGCTGGATAAAGGATCGCCCCTTCTGTCGCTGATGGGATAGCGCGTAGAGTCTTTCTGTTGGGCAAAACCATTCAGGCCCCACAAAAGCAGGATACCGGCAATAAAAAAACGACTAGAAGGCTTCAAACAACTCAGCTTGGTTAAGTAGCAATTCGTCTATAGTTCCCGCTTTTGATTGAGTATAATTTGCCGATAAGTTACAGATTTTTAAGGGCCTGTTTAATGATATCTTCCAGCGAACCAGCTTCGGGCATACCGGCCAGGGTTTTCCGTACCGCCTGTTCCGCCATCGGCCTTCCGATACCAAGTGCTACCAGGGCATTAACGGCATCCGAGTCGGGGGATGGAATACCCCCGGTGGTCGCCGCAGTTCCAACAGGATATTTACCCAGTTTGTCTTTCAGTTCCACGATCAGCCTTTCGGCGGATTTTTTCCCGATCCCTTTGATCCCTTCCAACTGCCGGGTGTTGCCCTGAACGATGGCTTTCGCGATCTCATCCGGCCTCATCCCCGACAGCATCATCCGGGCCGTGGCCGCTCCAACGCCCGAGACGCTGATCAAATGCATAAACATTTCTTTCTCAGCGAGTTCGGCAAAGCCAAACAGGGTTTGGGCATTTTCTGTGATGTGCAGGTACGTAAACAGCAGACCACTGTCCTTATTGCTGATAGCCGAATAGGTATGCAGGCTTACCTGCAGCTCATACCCCACTCCATTCACATCCACCACAACCCGGGCGGGCGTTTTTACCGCAAATTGTCCCCGTACAAAGGCGATCATACCGTTTCAAAAATATGGTAAAAACCTGTCTGGCAGGGCAAGATTATTACGGGTGGATCTGTTTTGGGGCTTTTTTAAGGAAAGCGGGTCAGTGAGGCAGCCATTAGCCATTAGCCGCTAGCTATTAGCCCGAATATCATCGTCCCGATGGATAACATACAAATGAAGAATAATACGCTAACGGCTAACGGCTAATAGCTAGCAGCTGTACCTGGGCGCACCTGCTATTAAAAACTTTGCAGATATTTGCAGACTTTTCAGATCAATCTATGAATAAAGTAACCGCTGCCATCACCGCCGTGGGAGGATATGTCCCCGAGACCAAACTCACCAATTTCGACCTGGAAAAGATAGTTGATACTACCGATGAGTGGATCCGCACCCGCACCGGCATTGAGGAAAGAAGGATACTGAAAGAGCCGGGCAAGGGCAGCAGCGATATGGCCATTCCGGCCGTGCAGGAAATACTGCGCAAGAAAAACCTGGATCCGAAAGAGATCGATTGCCTGATCTGCGCCACGGTAACCCCCGATATGGTCTTTCCTGCCACCGCTAATATCATCTGCGATGCCATCGGCGCCAGCAATGCCTGGGGTTACGATATGAGCGCCGCCTGCAGCGGTTTCCTATATGCACTCACCACCGGCGCCATGTATATCGAAAGCGGCCGCTATAAAAAAGTAATTGTTGTTGGCGTTGATAAAATGAGCGCGATCGTAGACTACACAGACCGCACCACCTGCATCATTTTTGGCGACGGCGCCGGCGCTTTATTGCTCGAGCCGGCCACCGACGGCAGCGGAGTGCTGGACAGTATTCTGAGAAGCGACGGCAGCGGCCGCAAATACCTTCACATGAAAGCCGGCGGCTCCGTAAAACCGGCAAGCGTTGAGACCGTAATGGCCAGAGAACATTATGCATATCAGGAAGGCCAGCCCGTATTCAAATTTGCCGTAAAAGGCATGGCCGATGTGAGCGCAGAACTGCTCGAGAGGAATAATCTCACCGGCGACGATATAGCATGGCTGGTGCCGCACCAGGCCAATCTCCGCATCATCGACGCCACCGCCAACCGCATGGGTTTATCGAAGGAAAAAGTAATGATCAATATCCAGCGCTACGGCAATACCACCGCCGCTACCATCCCGCTCTGCTTATGGGATTGGGAAAAAGAACTCAAAAAAGGTGATAACCTCGTACTCGCTGCGTTCGGTGGAGGATTTACCTGGGGGGCGACGTGGATCAAGTGGGCT
>JAFBAN010000220.1 GCA_019247775.1 Chitinophagaceae bacterium
CAGCGCAGCAGTGAGCGCAATGGCTTTGGCCTCGCCAAGTCCTTTTATTTTCAGGTTCACCATTTCTTTTACGCTCATGCCCGCGAGCCGGTGCAGGCTATTTTCTACGGTTTGCAGGAGGTTCTTGGCGATATCAAGCGCAGTATGATCGCTGGTGCCGTTGTTGATGAGTATGGCCAGGAGCTCAGAATCACTCAGCGTATCGGCGCCTTTGTTCAGCAACTTCTGCCGTGGTTGATCATCCACCGCCCAATCCTTGATAGAAAACTTGTGCATAAGTGAAATTTAGTCTCTGATCAAATTACAATTTCTTAACCTAATCTATATCTTCGCGCATACTCCTCACTATTATGAACCCATCGGTCAAGATATTCTCGGGCACCGGTTCGCAAAAACTGGCAGAGAGAATCGCTCAGCGCTTTGGTGCCACTATCGGAAAGATCAATATTCAAAAATTCAGCGACGGGGAGTTCCAACCCATTTTCCTGGAGAGCATCCGCGGCGATTATGTTTTCCTGGTGCAAAGCACCTATGCGCCTACCGATAACCTGATGGAATTGCTGCTGATGATCGATGCCGCCAAACGCGCCAGCGCCTACCGTATCGTTGCTGTGATACCTTATTACGGGTTTGCTCGGCAGGACCGGAAAGACAAGCCACGTGTGGCCATCGGTTCCAAACTCATCGCTACTTTACTGGAAGCCGCCGGGGCAGACAGGATCATTACCATGGACCTGCACGCACCGCAGATACAGGCTTTCTTTGACGTGCCGGTGGATCACCTTGACAGTTCTGCGATCTTCATACCATATATCGAACAACTCAAACTGGGCAATCTCTGCTTTGCAGCGCCCGATGTTGGCAGTACCAACCGTGTGCGGGAGATCGCCAGTTATTTCAATGCCGAGATGGTGATCTGCGACAAGCACCGCAAACGCGCCAACGAGATCGCCAGTATGGTGGTGATCGGGGATGTGACCGATAAAGACATCATACTCGTGGATGATATCTGCGATACCGGCGGCACCCTTGTAAAAGCGGCCGGTCTGTTGAAAGACAAAGGGGCCAGGAGCGTGCGCGCCCTGATCACCCACCCGGTGCTCAGTGGTAAAGCCTATGAGAATATCGAGAACAGTGTACTGGAAGAACTGGTGGTATGCGATACCATTCCGCTGAAACAGGAAAGCGCTAAAATAAAAGTGATCTCCGTGGCCGATTTGTTCGCCATCGCGATCCGCAATGCCTACGAGAACAAAAGCATCACCAGCCTGTTTATCCACTCCCAGCTTCGGGGAAGAGATAAGTAATTGATAATTAGTAATTAATGATTAATAATTAGTTACGTTGTAAGTCAAACGAATTATTAATCAGTAATTGTCAATTATTAATTGCCGATGGCTTACTTTTGCCGTCCAAAAATTTAATCATGAAAACAATTACAATCGAAGGTCACCTGAGGACCGAACATGGCAAAAAAGCCGCCCGCCAGCTTCGCTCTCAGGAAAACGTGCCAGGTGTAATTTACGGGGGTGCTCAGGAGGTAAATTTTTACGCTTCTGCGAAGGCTTTCAAGCCTTTAGTGTACACTGGTGAATTCCAATTGGCCGATGTTCAGGTAGACGGCAAAAATTACAAGTGTATCCTTAAAGATCTGCAGTTCGACAAAGTGGATGATTCACTGATCCATGTTGACCTGCTGGAACTGGTGGAAGACAAGAAAGTGGTTGCTACGCTGCCGCTGAAATTCACCGGTGTTTCTGTAGGCGTGAAAGGCGGTGGTAAGCTGATCACCAAAATGAAATCGCTGAAAGTAAAGACCCTTCCGAAAGACCTGAAGGAAACCATTGAGGTGGACATCACCAACCTGGACCTGAACGGTAATATCCGAGTGGAAGATGTGAAAGTGCAGGGAATGGAGATCCTTAACTCTCCGCGTATCCCTATCGCATCTGTAGTGTTGACCCGCCAGCTCAAGCAGGAAGAGGCAACCGCAGCGAAAGAAGGCGAGAAGAAAAAATAACCGGTCTCAAAATCATCAGAGCCCTTGCAATTGCAGGGGCTTTTTTTTGGCCACACTTACATGGCCTGCGGTAATGACACATAGAAAGTGCTGCCGCGGTTCTCGAAACTTTCCACGTAAATGCGTCCATTGTTCTTTTCGATGAATTCGCGGCAGAGTTTCAATCCCAGCCCGGTACCCCGTTCATTGGCGGTACCCAGGCTCGATACGATGATGTCGGAATGGAAAAGTGAGGCGAGTATGTTCTGGCTGATACCCGTGCCGGTGTCTGAAACCGCGATCGTTACTTCATGTCCATCCGATTGGCAGCGGATCGCCACCGTACTGGAGGGATAACTGTATTTGATGGCGTTGGAGAGCAGGTTGCGCAATACCAGCAACAGGTGATCAGGATCTACCCAGATCAGTTTATCGGTTCCTTCGGCCACGAGTTTGAGTTGTTTTTCTTCCAGTCGCGGCTGGTATAGTTTGAGTTTGTGCTCGATGATAGGAGCCAGCTCCGTTTTTTCAGGCTTGGCGGTAATACCCTGCAGTTGGCTGAGGCTCCAGCGCAGCAGGTTGTCCATCGTATTGTGCAGCAGGTCTACCTGGTAAGCCAGTTTGGATGTGATCTGGTGGAACTGTTCGGGTGAAATATATTCCCGGTTTACCAGGTCGAGCGAACTTTTCAACTGGCCGATGGGCGAGCGGAGATCATGCGCGATGATGGAAAAGATCTTTTCCTTGCTGCGATTGATCTGCTCCAGCTCCTGGTTCTTGAGCTCGATGGTTTTCTGATATGCGCGCTGTTCGGTTTTGAAGAACCATAATGCCAGCACCATCATCAGCAATACCCAGCCGATATTGAAAATGATCCGGCTGAAAGGAACGGTGTCGTATACAAAGTCTGAGTGCAGGAATATTTTGATGCCCAGGAACAAGAGGCAATTGGCAAAGCTGATGCCTATCAGGAATTTGGTCTCGTTGAAAAAAATGATGATGATGATCAGGTTGGCCATCAGGTAGTATTCGCCTCCGTTACGGTACAGGATGGCGCTGGCGGTAAACAATGCGCTGGCGGCGAAGATCATGACCAGTCTTGCAAGCGGGTATTTTTTCCGGTGATGCATCCACAATATCAGCACCCCGCCGATAAGCAGCACCAGGTTAATAAACCCGAGCAGGGTCTTGCCCTGTAAAAAATTCAGACATCCGAAAAATACCTTTGGAAGCACTCCTGCAGAGATGCAGATATTGATGACCTGGATCTTCTTTTTTTCATGAAAACTCAGGCCCTCAGAAACGCCAATATTGGCAATTCTGCCAGCGAGCAGGTAGATTTGGTGGATAAGCGAGCCCGGCATTCAAAATACCATTTGATGGCTATCGTGAAATTACGGTTTAAGACGCAAAATGGATATTATCTTATCCAGGATGATCTGTTAAGCCGGAGTTGGAATTACCGCTGCTGCGCCTAATTTTGCCGGGATGAATAAATTTTTACTGATCGGCCTCGGAAATATCGGCGACGAATACCGGCATACCCGGCACAATATCGGCTTCGATGTGGTGAGCGCTTTCGTGCTTCGACATGGCGGATTTTTCAAGAGCGACCGGCTGGCCGATATGGCCGAAGTGAAATGGAAGGGCAAACTGTTCGTGTGCATCAAGCCCACCACCTACGTGAACCTCAGCGGCAAATCATTCAAATATTGGCTGGATAAAGAAAAACTCGAGTTGTCCAGCACCCTCACCATTGTTGATGAGCTGGCCCTGCCGCTCAGTAAACTGAGGCTGCGGGGCTCGGGCAGCGACGGCGGGCACAACGGGCTGCGGGATATCCAGCTTACGCTTGGCACCGAGCAGTACCCGAAGCTGCGTTTCGGCATCGGGAATAATTATCCTAAAGGCATGCAGGCCGATTTTGTACTGGGCCGCTGGAGGCCTGAGGAGATACCCATAGTCGAAAAAAAGATCGCCGCCTGCTGCGAGATCATCGAGTCATTTGCCGCCGCCGGACTGGAAAGGGCGATGAATATGGCAAATTCGATGAGTTTTGAGTAATATTGGAGCGGGTTTGACCCCTTGCTTAGAAATATAATCCAAGTAACCTTCCATATCCTTGGCCTAAGGGCCGGTTATTTGATTACTATTTTAAATTCCATGCTATGAAAATATTCTGCGTTGGCCGCAATTATGCCGATCATGCCAAAGAACTCGGCAATGCGGTTCCTGAAGAGCCGGTGATCTTTATGAAGCCCAAGACTGCACTGATGCAGTCGAACGCTCCTTTCTATTACCCCGAATTTTCCAATGAACTTCATTACGAGGCGGAGATCGTATTAAGGATCTGCAAGAACGGCAAATACATAGACCAGCAGAGCGCCGAAAAATATTTCGACGCGTTCACTATCGGCATTGATTTTACCGCCCGCGATCTGCAGGCCGAGTTGAAGAAAAAGGGATTGCCCTGGGAAAAAGCCAAAGCCTGGGATAATTCGGCGGTCATCGGAAAATGGGTTCCTTTCACACCCGAACTCCGCAAGGCGCCGATCCATTTTTCGTTGCAGAAAAACCATGAGACCGTGCAGTCGGGAACCTCGGCAGACATGATCTTTTCATTCAACGATATCGTATCGCATATCTCCCAATATTTCTCCGTCAACATCGGCGATCTCATTTACACCGGCACCCCAGCAGGCGTAGGCGAATGCGTAACCAACGATCTGCTGGAAGGGTTTTATGAGAAGGAAAAAATGTTCGCGCTGGAAATTAAGTAGAGTCTGGAGTCTGGAGTTAGGAGTCTGGAGTAAGACAACTGTATTTCAGACTTTCAACTCCTAACTCCTAACTCCAGACTCAACTAGTCTTTCCTCCTGAAAAAGTTTTATTTTGCCCCATGCTCACGCCAGAAAGACTGCTTCATGCTTATCGATTGATGGTTACCGCCCGGGCGATGGCGGAAACTTATGATGCCAACCGGCAGGTATGTAAGTATGTTCATTCCACTTCGCGGGGCCATGAAGCGATACAGATCGCAACGGGAATGCAGCTGGTTTCCTGCGACTGGGTGAGCCCTTATTACCGCGACGACAGTATCCTGCTGTCGATCGGTTTTCGTCCTTATGAGCTGATGCTGCAATTGCTTGCCAAAAAAGACGATCCGTTTTCAGGCGGGCGTTCCTATTACTGTCATCCGAGCAATAAGAACAACAGCAAGCCTTCCATCATTCACCAGAGCAGCGCCACAGGTATGCAGGCGATCCCTACTACCGGGCTGGCGCAGGGTATCCGTTTTCTGGAACAGACGGGCTCGCCTTTGTTGAAGAAAACCGTGGACGGGTTATTGCCGGTGGTTGTTTGTTCGCTGGGGGATGGGAGTGTGTCGGAAGGTGAAGTGAGCGAAGCATTACAGTTTGCCGTGCTGAAGCAGTTGCCGATCGTATACCTGGTGCAGGACAATGAATGGAGCATCAGCGCAACAGCCGGCGAGATCCGCACGGCCGATGCTTATGAGTACGCCGCCGGTTTCAAAGGATTGAAACGGATGCAATGCGATGGCAGTGATTTTATACCCAGTTATGAAACCATGGAGCAGGCGATGGCGTATGCGCGTGCCGAGCGTAAGCCGGTGCTGGTACATGCGAGGGTGCCTTTGCTCGGACATCATACCAGCGGCGTGCGTAAGGAGTTTTACCGGGAGCGTGATAATTTATCGAAGCATACGGAATCCGATCCAGCGCCTAAGATGCGGCAGTTGCTGATGGCTGCGGGTTTCGCTGAAATGCAGATAGCTGAAATTGAAAAGGAGGCGGCTGATCAGGTGGCAGCCGATTTTGCGGCAGCGCAGCAGGCGGCCGAGCCGGATATCCGGTTGGTGGATCAGCATGTATTTGCGCCGACTCCTGTTACGGAAGAAAAAGGAACCCGGCTCCCCAAAACAGGAGAACGCACCATGATGGTGGATGCGGCCCTGCATGCGGTGGAAGAAATACTGGCGGCTTATCCCGAAGCGGTGTTGTACGGACAGGATGTAGGCGGCCGCCTCGGCGGTGTATTCCGCGAAGCGGCAACACTGGCAGATAAATTTGGCGCCCACCGCGTTTTCAATACGGCCATCCAGGAAGCATATATTGTCGGTTCTACGATCGGGTTATCTGCTTTGGGAATGAAACCGATCGTGGAGATCCAGTTTGCGGATTATATCTATCCCGGTTTTAATCAGCTGGTAACAGAGATCTCCAAATCCTGTTATCTCTCCAATGGAAAATTTCCCGTGCAGATGGTGCTGCGTGTGCCTACCGGCGCGTATGGCGGCGGCGGGCCTTATCATAGCGGCAGCATCGAAACCACGCTGCTTTCGGTGAAAGGCATCAAAGTGGTATATCCGTCCAACACAGCGGATATGAAGGGTTTGATGAAAGCGGCATTCCTGGATCCCAACCCGGTGGTAATGCTCGAGCACAAAGGATTGTACTGGAGTAAAGTGCCCGGCACCGATGAAGCGCGTACGATAGAGCCGGCAGCGGATTATATTTTACCGCTGGGCAAGGGCCGGCAGGTGCTGGAAGCCGATGCGGAGAAAACAAGAATGGGGGAGACTGTCTGCATCATTACGTACGGCATGGGTGTGTACTGGGCCAAAGCTGCCGCGGAACAACTGCCTGGCCAGCTGGAGATCATCGACCTGCGCACGCTTTTTCCGCTGGATGAGCAGCTGGTATTCGATGCCGTGCGCCGGCATGGAAAAGTGCTGGTGCTGAGTGAAGAACAACAGCAGAATTCCTTTGCCGAATCGCTGGCCCACCGCATCGCCTATAATTGTTTCCATTTTCTCGATGCCAAAGTGGAGGTACTGGGTGCACTTAACCTGCCCGCGGTGCCCATTAATATTGCCCTGGAAGCGGCCATGCTGCCCGGTGCGGCCAGACTAACAGAACGGATCCGGGGGATGCTGGCTTATTAAGCCGCAAGAGCCCAAATTCTCCCCATCAGCGTCCCGATTTCTTCCCAAACCACCTATATTTGCAGCCCATTTGGCGAGGTAGCTCAGCTGGTTAGAGCATCGGATTCATAACCCGAAGGTCGGCAGTTCAAGTCTGCTCCTCGCTACTTAAAAGACCCTGCATTCAGGGTCTTTTTATTTCACTAGTATCGGATTCAAATCCGGGGCTGGCAGAGACGGGAGTTCAAATCTGCTCCTCGCGACAGAGCCCTTGAATAAGATCAGGGGCTTTTTTATGCAGCGTGGTTATTTGTGTAGTCTTTTGAGTTCACGCAGTTGGAAAAGCCGGTGGAATTGCCCTAACTAGACGCACTTGTTGCATAACACGCTGGGATTCTGAACCCCGGAATGATTTCTGCATAGTAACTGAAACTGTTGTATGCATTGTAGTTTTCATGGCGCTGCCCGCACAGTAACGGGATCCAAGCATTTATTGACGCTGAACAGCGGCCGGCAGGTACTCCTCGATTGTGGCATGTTCCAGGGCCTGGGCCGGCAGACAGATGTTTTAAACGCTCATTTTGGGTTTGATCCCCGGGTTATAGATTGTGTTATTCTTTCCCATGCCCATATCGATCATTCCGGCTTGTTGCCCAAACTGGTGAAAGAAGGATTTCGCGGGCCGATCTATGCTACCGATGCTACCCGGGAACTGGCAGCCATCCTGCTCTATGACAGTGCCCATATCCAGCGATCGGTTCATGATGGCCACGCCCAATTATATACGGAAGAGGACGTCGAAGGCGCACTCGCCCAGTTCAAAGACATCCCGATGAACACCTGGACGGATCTCAGCGACGATGTAGCAGTATTGTTATCCGGCGCCGGCCATATTGTGGGAAGTACAGCGGTATCACTTGCCATTAAAGAGAATGGTAACACTACAAATATTTTATACAGCGGCGATATTGGCAGGTACCGCAGCGCGCTGATGCAGGGGCCATCTGCCTGTCCGCAGGCAGACTTCATTATCATGGAAACTACTTATGGCAATGTGATGCATGAACTGCATGGCAATGTGGTGGACGCCTTGGCTAAACAGATAGAAGAGACCTGCGTTGCCAAAAGCGGCCGGCTCATCATCCCTGCATTCAGCGTGGGCCGCACGCAGGAATTGCTGTATGCACTAAACCAACTGGAACTCGAAAAGCGCCTGCCGGCAATCCCGTACGTGGTAGACAGCCCGCTCGCGCATAAAGCAACGAATATTACCTGCCGGCATCTTTCATATTTCAACGACCAGTTGCAGCAGGTGCTGGCCATCGACGACAATCCCTTCGATTTCAAAGGTCTCAATTATATCGACGATCCCGAACAGAGCCGAATGCTCTGCGAATCCAAAGAACCCTGTGTTATTATCGGCGCGAGTGGTACGGCGGACGCGGGCCGGATCAGGCACCATATCAAACAATGTGTGGGTGATGCAAAGAATACCATCCTTATGGCCGGCTACTGCAGTCCGCAAACCCTTGCGGGAAAATTATTGCGTGGTTCTAAGAAAGTTGAGATCCAGGGCGAGTCATGCGGCGTGCGCGCCCGCATTGGCAAACTCTACGGCATGAGCGCCCACGGCGACCAGGATGATCTCTGCCGTTTCCTGGCCTGCCAGGATCCCGCCAAAGTCCAGCAGGTGTTCCTGGTACACGGCGAGTATGCGGTACAGCGGGCCTTTGCAGAGAAGCTGGCGGTGAAAGGTTTCAGGAATGTGCGGGTGCCGGCGCAGCATGGGAAGGTGGAACTGACGAAGAGGGGTAGGAGGAAGCGGGTGCAAAAGGTGGCGGCGTAAACCAGCCAGCGCAGCCTGGTGCGTTTTTTGCACTAGTCAATTGATTGGGGTGTTTTTTA
>JAFBAN010000007.1 GCA_019247775.1 Chitinophagaceae bacterium
TCACGCCTCACGTCTCACGTCTCACGTCTCACGCCTCACGTCTCACGTCTCACGTCTCACGCCTCACGCTCCAACCGATGTTTCTCATTCGACACAACATTCTCCAGTGTCCATTCCAGCCTTTTTTCAAAGACATGCTCTCTAACGGCGCAGTCGGGTTTGATGCAGATGGGGCAGCCAAAGGGCAGGCAGCCGTCGGTATGAACGAATAATTCGATGGCATCGCCGAATTCCTGTTTGATAAGGCCGTCCAGCGCATCTATTTCAATATGTGCTTCGCGAACATTCAGGTACCAGGGAACGGTAAGATGGCAGTCGATATGCAGCAGACTGCCGTATTTGATCACCCGCAGATTATGAAGGTCTACCCAGTTCTCGCGGCGGTTATCATTCAGCACTTTTACAAACCGCTGCAGCAGCTGGATATCGGCTTCATCCATAATGCCCGCCAGCGAAGCCCGTAAAATCCGGTAGCCATTGTAAACAACCACCAGCGCCATTACCAGGGCGATCAGCCTATCGAGCCAGTAAAGTCCGGTGAATAGGATGATCACCAGTCCTGCGATAATACCCAGTGTGGAATAAGTATCTACCTGAAGATGCCTGCCACTCGCCCGCAATGCAAGTGAATTGTTCCTTTTGCCGATCTGCAGGCAGATGGTGCCGGCAATAAAATTCAGAACGGCGGTAATACCTACCAGCAGCAGCCCCGTATCAAGCTTACTGATCGGGTTTTCTTCGATGATATTCAGTACGGTCTCATAAACGATCATGATACCAGCGGCCACAATAAGCCCGCCTTCCACTGCGGCGGAAACGAACTCCGCCTTGCCATGGCCATAAGGATGATCAAGATCCCGCGGCTTGGCGGCCACATATAAACTGTAAAGACCTACAAAACCGGCGATAACATTCACCACGCTTTCCAGCGCATCGGTAAGGATAGCCAGCGAATGCGTGAACTGGTAGGCAATGATCTTAGTGAGGAATAATACCACCCCCAATACGGTGATCCAAAGCTGCACTCGGAAATTTTGCTTGGCGGATTCCAGGGTCTGATCAGTTTAAATTGCAAAAGTAAATCCTCTCTGTGAAGCTCTGTGAATTCTGTGTCTCCCTGCCTGCCGGCAGGCAGGTGTGGTAAAGTCTTCTTTTCGCTCTTGATCACAGAATTTCTACCGAATAGTTGATCTCACAGTGCTTGGCGAGCATGGCTGAAACGCCGCAGTATTTATCATGAGAAAGTGCGGCCGCTTTTTTCAGCTTATCAAGATCATCTCCGGAGATATCGGCACGGTACACCATATTGACATACCTGAATACTTTGGGATGTTCTGTAGTCTGCTCGGCTTCCGCGTCAATTTCCAGGCGGGTAAATTTCACCCGCATTTTCGTGAGAATGTCCACCACATCCATACCACTGCAGCCGCTCAAAGAGGCGAGCAGCATTTTTTTCGGGTTCATCCCGCTCCCTAACCCGCCGCCTTCAACCGAAGTATCCATCCGTACGGTATGCCCGCTGTCTGCGGTTGCATCAAAAGCCAGGGCACTCACCCATTTGGTTGTTGTCTTCATAAAAGGCAAAAGTAAAAAGGCAAAAGTCAAAAAAGCTCTCCGTTTTGACTTTTGCCTTTTGATTTTTTATTTATCAAGCCGCGTCGAACCTGGTACTTACAAAATCCCAGTTCACCGTATTCCACCAGTTGGCGATATAGTCGGGGCGGCGGTTCTGGTATTTAAGGTAGTAAGCATGTTCCCATACATCCAGTCCGAGCAATGGCATTCCTTTCAGTTCGCTGATATCCATTAAAGGATTATCCTGGTTGGGTGTAGATCCCACCACCAGTTTTTTATCGCCATTCAGTACAAGCCAGGCCCAGCCACTGCCGAAGCGGTTTTTACCGGCGTCGGAGAATTGTGTTTTGAATGCATCGAAGGAGCCAAAGCTCTGGTCGATGGCTGTGGCCAGCCTGCCCGAGGGTTTACCCATGGCGCCGGGTTTCATGCATTGCCAGAACAACTCGTGGTTATAATGACCGCCACCGTTGTTGCGCATTTTAGGCGAGTACTTTGAGATTGTATGCAGCAGGTTTTCGAGACTGATCGCTGTAGGGTTCACATTCTCCGCAGCGCATGCATCGGCCAGGTTCTTGGTATAGGCGGCTGCATGTTTGGTATAATGGATCTCCATCGTCATGGCATCGATCACCGGTTCCAGTGCGCTGTAGCTGTAGGGCAGCGGCTGCTGCGAAAAAGAAATGGGCGCTGGTCCGGCGGCGAAACCGATAGAAGGCAGGATGGTAACGGCTAAACCGGCTGCGCCGGCGGTCTTGATGAACTGGCGGCGTCCCTGGTGGCGGTTTGACATACAGTAGATTTTAAGGTGATTTTTTTGCAGACTTAAAATTAGCCAAAAAAACCCGCAACTTTTTGAAACTGCGATAATAGTATTCCTGGTTGACAATTGCGAATCGTGCATGGCTTTGTACGTCAGGAAAATGCCGATCGGGATCAATATAAAGCTGGACAGCCACATGCCCATGAACGGGCTCATCTGTTCCGATTTCACGAACTTTTCACCGAAGGTGTTGAACAGGTGAAATGTCACGAAAAAAATGATCGCGAATACCAATGGCGCTCCCAATCCGCCCCGCCTGATAATAGACCCCAACGGAGCGCCGATCAGGAACATGACAAAACACGCGAATGATAAAGTGAATTTTTTATGCCATTCGATCTCGTGCAGCAGCAGTGATTTATACCGCTCCTGGTAGTCGTCGGCCAGAACGGCCAGATTGCCTTTGATGCTGTTGACCTGGCCGATGCCCGCATCCACCACCTGTTGTTTCACTGAATCGGGAATAAGCTGGTTGAAATTGCTGACATGTTTCAGGGAATCGGCCGGTAACTGTATCATGCCGGTATCGGTATAGCGGGTAAAGCGCAGATAGGGGTTTACTTCCCGTCCGGATTTAGCGATGTAGAAACTGTCTACATTGGTCAGCGAATCGATCGCCATATTCAGCTGCCGCATGCTCAGCATCTTCGGATCGTAAAAACTGCTGTCGTTGGATTCTTTCAGCTTGAAACTTTTCAGGTCGAATACTTTTTTATACTCTTTGAACCCAAGCCGGGTAAGCTGGGTATTGGTAGTGGCCCGGGCGCCCTGTTCTTCATAGCGCCAGCCGTTCTTCATGATGAATTCCAGGAACCGTTTATCGGGAGTGATACGCATCACCCCGCTTTCCGCAATCAGCACATTATCCTGCAGCTGGGGTTTTTTTTCGAAGATCACAACGTTGTGGATCACACTGTCGTTCTTCTCCTTTTTACCCAGCTTTATCACATAGCCCCCGATCTTATCGTAGAACACACCTTCCTTGATGTCGAAAGCCGGTTTGGTTACGATGATATCATACTTCAACACGGAAAGGCGCAGCTGGATCACGGGTACAATATTGTTGGCGAAAAGGAATGCAATGCCGCAGATAAAAACGGTGATCACTGTGAGCGGCCGCATAAAGCGCAGCAGCGGGATGCCCGAAGCCTTGATGGCTACCAGTTCAAAGCTTTCGCCCAGGTTGCCGAAGGTCATAATGGAGGAGAAGAGCAGGGCCAGCGGCAGGGCCAGCGGTATCCACTGCAGCGTAACCAGGCCTACCAGTTTCAGGATCACGAAAGTGTCGAGGCCTTTGCCTACCATATCATCGATATACAGCCAGAAGAACTGCATGGTAAGCACGAATACCGAAATGAACAGCGCAGCGATAAACGGACCGATAAAAGCACGAATGACGAGTATATCTAGTTTTTTTATCACTTTGTCCTATCTTGATATAGATGAAGCAGCAAACAAAAGTAGTGCTTTCGCCAAAGGAACGGGAAATGGTAACGGATGCCGGTCTGATTTTAACAAAGAACGCCATCATCGGAAAAGTATATGCGGTGTTTGGAATGCTCAGCGATGAGTATTCGCTGCTGCTCGGGCAATTCCCTCAGTTATCGGAAGATGCGGGTCCGCGTTCCCCGAAAATATCGAAGGGCGAACAATATGAAGGCCTGCCCTGGGTAATGCTCGATCATCCGCGCCATTACCGTGGCGATGATGCCTTCGGTATCCGCAGTTTTTTCTGGTGGGGTAACTACTGCAGCATCACGCTTCAGTTGTCCGGAACCTTCCAGCAGAAATATGCGCCGATATTGCATCAGAACCTGGCGGGTTCAAAAGACTGGTTCATTGGAATAAACGATGACCGCTGGCAGCATCATTTCAGGCCGGATAATTATAAACCTTATGCAGAATGGAATGGAGACCTGGGCAGTCTTCCCTTTATCAAACTCGCAAAAAAGATCCCCCTCACGGAATGGGATCAGTTGGATCAGTTCTTCACATGCAACTACGCCCAACTGCTCCAGGCCCTGTCTTGCTAATTATTAATTACTAATTGTTAATTGCCTTCAAGCTCCCAATCTGTGAAATAGTTCCTTCACCTGGTAACCCCATAACTGGCTCTGGTCTTTGATCTCGTTCTTCTCCGCGAAATCTTTAATGACAAGTATGGTCTGGTTGGAGATCTCGGTTTTTTCTATGCGGAATTCGAAGTATTCATTCTTGTCGCTGTGCAGCCAATGATAACGGACGAACTTGTCTTCTTCTTTATCAACCACATCTGCCTTATCCGGTGGGCCGCCATTCCAGGAAAAACTGTAAACTCCTTCCCATTCATCTACTTTATCTGCGAACCATTCCTGTAAACCGGCTGGGGTAGCTAAGAACTCGTATAATATGGTGGGTGAACATCTGACCGGGAATTCCAACGTAAAAAGTTGCTTCTTGCTCATTACAATCTCTTTAATCTACTATCATCGTAGGGCTGCAATAATATTAAATAATCAGTCGCTCCCAAATGTTTTTTTAAGCTGCAAAACAGGCGCTGGCGATGGCTTTCGAAAATCAATGTTGCACCTTTGCTAAAGCGTTGCTTTTCAGCGTTTTGCGGTTAAATAATATTTTGCCGGGATTCGAAAAAATCCTAAATTGCTACATAACGGAAATGTGACGCCCGAGCTTTTCCCCCGATAAAAGGTCTCAATACCAAAACAAACAATACAACCAAACCTGCTTAACTATGAGTATGCGTCAGCTCAAGATCACGAAATCTATAACCAATCGTGAATCTCAAAGTCTTGAAAAATACCTGCAGGAAATCGGAAAAGTAGACCTGATCTCGCCGGAGGAAGAAGTTCAGTTAGCCATGCGCATCCGGCAGGGCGATCAGTCTGCACTGGACCGTCTGATCAAATCAAACCTGCGTTTTGTGGTATCGGTGGCCAAGCAATACCAGAATCAGGGACTGACCCTGCCCGATCTCATCAATGAAGGCAATCTGGGATTGATCAAAGCCGCACTTCGTTTTGATGAGACCCGGGGTTTTAAATTTATTTCTTACGCCGTATGGTGGATCCGCCAGAGCATACTTCAATCGCTGGCAGAGCAGAGTCGTATTGTGCGGTTGCCTCTTAACAAGGTTGGTCTTACCAACCGCATCAGTAAAGCCTACCAGCAACTGGAACAGGAATTCGAGCGTGAGCCAACGCCCGAAGAACTTGCCGATATGCTGGAGATCGGTATCGAGGAAGTGACCGCAACCATGAGTGTGGGTTTCCGCCATGTGAGTATGGATACCCCCTTATCGGAAGGCGAGGAAGGCACTTTGCTCGACCTGATGGAAAACCCCAATGCCGAAAAGACCGATGAACAGCTCGTTCACCACGAGTCGCTGCGCATGGAAATAGAGCGCAGCCTGAAAACCCTTACCGAAAGACAGAAAGAAGTGGTCTGCTATTTCTTCGGTATCGGCGTGGATCATCCGCTGAGCCTGGAGGATATCGGCGAGCGTTTTCACCTGACGCGGGAACGTGTCCGGCAGATCAAAGACAAAGCCATCACCAAATTGCGCAGCACCAACCGCTCCAAACATCTTCGGTTCTACCTCGGGTAATTTTTTACCGCAAAGACGCGGGGTCGCCAGGGTACGCGAGAATTTTTGCGAAACATCGTGTCCTTGCGTCTTTGCGGTTAATCCATTTCGAACTTCCGGTATTCCATTATCTTTGCCATCCCAAAACGATGAATGTAGTTTGCGCTATGTTCATTTTTTATGTGTATCAGTCAGAAAACAGTGAAACATGTTCAATTCGTTAAGTGAAAAGCTGGAATCGGCGTTCAAGAATCTGAAGGGCGAAGCCAGGATCAACGATCTCAATATCGCCAATACGGTAAAGGATATCCGCCGCGCCCTGATCGACGCGGACGTGAACTTTAAGATCGCCAAAGAGTTTACCGATAAAGTGCGGGAGAAAGCAACGGGCGAGAAAGTGATCAATGCCATCAGTCCGGGCCAGTTGATGGTCAAGATCGTAAAAGACGAACTGACCGAACTGATGGGCGGAACGGAAGCGCAGTTCAATATTACCGGTAATCCCGCTGTTATCCTGGTAGCGGGTCTGCAGGGTAGCGGTAAAACAACTTTTACGGGCAAACTCGCCAGCTATCTCAAAACAAAAAAAGGCAAATCGGTATTGCTGGTAGCGGGCGATATCTATCGCCCTGCGGCCATCGACCAGCTGACCGTGCTGGCCGATCAGGTAGGCGTGGATGTATACAGCGAGCGCGAGAACAAGAATGCTGTCGAGATCGCGCAGAATGCGATCCGGGAAGCCAAAGCGAAAAATAAGAATGTGATCATCATTGATACCGCCGGCCGCCTGGCCATCGATGAGGCGATGATGAAGGAAGTGGCCGATATCAGGGCTGCAGTTGATCCAACCGAGATCCTGTTTGTGGTGGATTCGATGACCGGCCAGGATGCAGTGAACACTGCCAAAGCCTTCAACGACCGGCTCGATTTCAGCGGTGTGGTGCTTACCAAGCTGGATGGCGATACCCGCGGCGGCGCCGCTCTTTCCATTCGCTACACGGTGAACAAGCCGATCAAATTCGTGAGCAGCGGCGAAAAAATGGATACCCTGGATGTGTTCTATCCCGAGCGGATGGCGCAGCGTATCCTTGGCATGGGCGATATCACCACCCTGGTAGAGAAGGCGCAGGCTCAGTACGACGAAGAGCAGGCTAAAAAGCTCGAGAAAAAGATCCGCAAGAACCAGTTCGATTTCCAGGATTTCCTGGACCAGCTGCAGCAGATCAAAAAAATGGGTAATCTGAAGGACCTGATGGGTATGATCCCCGGCGTGGGCAAGGCCATCAAGGATATCGATATCAACGACGACTCCTTTAAAGCCATCGAAGCCATGATCAGCTCGATGACCCCCTATGAACGGGCCAACCCGGATGCGCTTAGTCCCAGCCGTAAACAGCGCATCGCCAAAGGCAGCGGCAAAGACATTGCCGAGATCAATGCCTTCATGAAGCAGTTCGACCAGATGAAACAGATGATGAAAATGATGAATAACATGCCGATGGGAGGGAGGTTCCCGGGGATGCGGAGATAAAATAAAATCTCATCCCCGCTTAACAAATCCTTTACACCTAAACTTGGCGGGAACGGCATTTCCTGTTACTTTTGTCGCCCGGTTAGTCTTAGCCGGACCTAAACCAATTTGTTTAACGCCTTTAAATTTCTATTTAAGATGGCAGTAAAAATGAGATTACAGCGTCACGGCAGTAAGAAAAGGCCTTTCTACTTTATTGTAGTGGCTGATGCACGTGCGCCAAGAGACGGTAAGTTTATCCAGAAAGTTGGAACTTACAACCCGCTGACAGTACCGGCAACCATTCAGCTCGATCGTCAGAAAGCGCTGGAGTGGCTGAACAAGGGTGCACAACCTACCGATACCGTTCGCCGTATCCTCTCTTTCAAGGGAGTATTGTATCTGAAACACCTGTTGCGTGGTGTGAAACTGGGACTGTTCGATGATGCCACCGCTATGACCAAATTCCAGGCATGGCATAACGAACACGAAGCCAATATCACCCGCCGCAATGAAGAACACAGGAAAACGCAGCGTGCAAGAAAAGCGTACACACCTGTTGTGAAAAAGGTGGAGAAAAAAGAAGAAGCTTCTGAAGGCGCTGCTGAAGCATAAGCTGATCTTAACGAACCACAATACTTAGGACCCGAAGCGATTCGGGTCTTTTTTATTTAGTCTGGAGTTAGGAGTCTGGAGTCTGGAGTACGAATTGTTTTATTCCAGACTCCAGACTGAATCCCACTACCTTCGCGTCAATGAAAGATTATGTCAACATCGGCCGCATTGTGGCCAGTTTCGGGCTGGAGGGAGAAGTGATCCTGAAGCATGCGCTTGGGAAGAAGACCCTGCTGAAGGGTATCGAAGCCTTGTTCATCGAGGAACATAAAGGATCTTACCTGCCTTATTTTATCCAATCCTCCAAAGCCAGAAATGAGGAGGAGACCTATGTAAAACTGGAAGGCATCGATACGAAAGAATCGGCCAGGCGCCTCGCTTCGCGGAATGCCTGGCTGCTGGACGAGGATTTTCGGAAACTTGCCGGCAAGTCTGCGCCTATTTCCCTGCTCGGCTACGATCTGATCAATGAAGGCGAGAACCTTGGTCCGGTGGAGGAAGTGATAGAACAGCCCCACCAGGTATTGCTCCGCATTTCACTGGCCGGCAAGGAAGCCCTGATACCCCTGCATGAACAAACCCTGGCCAAGATCGATCGCACTAAAAAGCAGATCCATGTGATCCTCCCCGATGGACTGCTGGATATTTACCGGTAACCTGCCCGCAGACCCCACCCTCCCGGCGGGGTAACCAGGTTTGACATCGAAAATCTCGCCTTCCGCCCCCGAAATGTGCGGAAATCGTTAAATCGGCCCGCCGGATTTGCCGGTTTAGCCCGGATTCATTTTTTTTGCAATCCCACTTAGCTGCATCGGCGCTGTTTAAGTTAAGAATCAAGTAGTTAGGGAGTGTTGTGATAATAAATGTCGGGCTGCTGTTGACGTGATCGTCATAGATCGGGATAATTTACATAAATTGTTCGACGTCATCCTATAGCCCCCCATTATAAAAGTTGACTTGCATATCGGGCAACGAAATAGCCCGATTTGCCATCTTTAAAAGAATGACACGGGTAATAGATTCGCCCGTTGAATAAATCCAATGACCAACTATTCAGGCGTTCGCCGCAAGCCAGGGAGTAAGAGAGTAAAGTCATGCATTTTGACTGTGTTGCTAGTGCTGGCAGGCTTCGTTTCTGCCCAGGCCCAGGCACCTACTTACAGTCAGACGATCTGCAGCGGGGCTGCGCTAGGCTTTGCCCCCGGGGGCAGTCCCAGTTCCCTTACCTATACCTGGGGCGTTCCCATTATCAGTCCTGCGGGTTCGGTCAATGCCACGCCGCAGGCGACCCCGCAGACCAGTGTTAATCAGACGCTCACCAACAGCACCACCGCCATTGCAACTGTTACCTATAATGTGACCGCTTCGGATGCCAGTACATTCAAGCTGGTGGTAACGGTGAATCCCAAACCCGTGCTCACAAACAGCACGGCTACCACGGCAATTTGTACGGGAACCACTTTTGTTTACACTTCCGCCAGTGCAACAGCAGGTACAGCCATCACCTGGAGCAGGGCGCTTTCCGTTGGCATCGCGCCCAACACGAGCAGTGGCAACGGCAGCATCAGCGAAGCGCTTACCAATACAACCACTACTCCTCTCACGGCCACCTATGCCATTTCACTAACGGCGAACGGTTGCAATAACGTGCAGAATCTTTCCGTGCTGGTGAATCCATTGCCGGCATTGAACAGCTCAACTACACCGCCCGACGTGTGCAGCGGGTCCAATTTTTCTTATTCGCCTTCTTCAGATCAATCACCGAACGTAAATTTTTCCTGGACAAGAGCTGTAGTGGCGGGTATCAGTAACGGTGCGGGATCGGGAACCAATAGTCCGGAGGAAACACTCACCAATACCACATTGTCGGTGAAAGCTGTGAGCTATGTTTATTCCATGCAGAATATCGCTACCGGCTGTGCGGCTACTCAAACAGTAACGGTAAACGTGAATCCGCTGCCTGTTCTGAGCAGTTCCACCACGAATGTGATCATGTGCAGCGGCGCTACTTTCAATTATGTTCCTACCTCTGCATTGGGTGGCACATCCATTAGCTGGACGCGCAGTTCGCCGCCGGAGATCAGTCCCAATTCCGGGTTGGGTAACGGCAATATCAGTGAGGTGCTGGTGAGCAGTGATCATCTTAACCAGTTCACCACAACATACAATTTCACGCTCAGCAAGCTGGGTTGCAGCAATACACAAAGTTTTAATGTAGCGGTGAACCCTTCGCCCATTCTATCCAGCACCTATCCGTATGCGCCTTCTGTCTGCAGTGGTAATACATTCACTTATATTCCCACGTCCGGGCAGTCGAATATTACATTTGCCTGGAGCCGTGCGGCGGTGGGCGGCATCAGTAACAGCGCGGCATCCGGTACAGGCAATCCGAACGAAGCCCTGACAAATACGACGCTGCTGCCTGTAACGGTCAACTATGCATACACACTGACCAATGGTGTTACGGGTTGTTCCAATACCCAAACCCTGTTCCTGATCGTAAACCCTATTCCGAGCATCGCTTCGCCCATAAATGTGAGTACCTGTAATTCGAATGGATTTACGATCTATCCGGGCTCGGCTCCTGTGGGTACAACCTATACATGGCCTACGCCGGTTGTTGCACCGGTAGGTGCAGTTAACGGCGCTGCGGCACAGAGTGTGGGCCTTCAATATGTGGGTCAGGGGCTCAGCAATAATACGGGTGCTGCGGCCACTGTTACTTATACCGTAACTCCGCAGACATTCGGCTGTATTGGAAGTACTTTTACGGTGAATGTTACAGTGAACACGGGAGCGCCACCTTCTATTTCGTTAAGCAGTTCGCTCACGCCGCCGGATATCTGCAGCGGCACCACCTTCAGTTACACGCCGACCAGTACATCTCCGGGCCCTGCATTCAGCTGGCAGCGATTGTATTCGGCCGGCATCAGCAATCCGGTTACTTCGGGAAATAACGGAATCAGTGAGGTGCTGGTAAACACCACTACGCTTCCGGTAACGGTCCAGTACCTGTATACGATATCATCGGGAGGATGCGCCAGTTCGCAGGTAGTCAGTGTAAATGTTAATCCGGCCACACAACTGAATACGACGCTTACTCCTTCCCCTATCTGCAGCAATACTGTATTCAGCTATGCGCCAGGAAGCAATACGCCATCGACCGTTTCCTATGTATGGGTACGTGCCAGCGTTGCGGGCATCAGTAATACGGCGGCATCGGGCAATGGAAACCCCAATGAGACGCTTGTTAATACCACCAATGCCCCGATTACGGTAAACTACGATTATACATTAAGTACTTCCGCCACGCCTGCCTGTACCAATACGCAAACGGTATCGGTGATCGTGAACCCAAAGCCTACGCTTACATCAACGCTGAGTCCGGCCGCTATCTGCAGCGGCGCGCAATTCACCTATGTACCGAGTTCTTCAACGGCGGGCACTATTTTCAACTGGACGCGAAACTCAGTTACCAATATTTCCAATCCAACCCAGACAGGCACGGATGATCCTGCCGAGATACTGGTGAATATCGGAACTACGCCGGTTGTAGCAACCTACAATTATGTGCTGACAGCCAATACCTGTACTAATACACAGTCTGTAACGGTAACGGTTAAGCCTGTGCCGGTTATTACCAGCCAGACCGCTGCTATCTGCAGCGGCACCAATTTTACGGTTGCGCCTACGGGTGTTCCGGCGGGCACGCAATACTCCTGGCCAGCTCCGGTAAGCGTTCCGGGTGGCGTAGTTACCGGTGGGGCATTCGCCAATTCGCAGAGCGCGATCAGTCAAACGCTTTCAAATATTACCACCGATCCGGGCATCCTGTATTATACGGTAACGCCTGTAGCCAATGGCTGCACCGGTCTTGATTTTGTAACTGCCGTAACGGTTAACCCGATACCTGTTGCCAGCAACCAGACAGTAGCCGCTATCTGTAGCGGGAACAGTTTCTCCTATTCGCCGCCGGGTATACAAACCGGCACCACGTACACCTGGAGTATTCCGGTGATGAATCCTGCTTTTTCGATCACGGGCGGCAGCGCGCAGTCCAATCAGCTTTCTATCGGGCAGTCGCTGACGAATGTGACCACTGCGGCTGCATCTGCGGTGTACACGGTAACACCAATCGCCAATGGGTGTACGGGCAACAACTTTACCGTTACCGTTCCTGTCAATCCGATACCTATCATCGGCAACAAGGCTACCAGCATCTGTTCGTCCAATACATTTACAGTGGCGCCTGGCGGCGTACCGGCGGGCACCACTTATACCTGGTCTACCCCGCTCGCTTCTCCTTTCGGATCTGTTACGGGCGGAGCGCAACGCATTACGCCCTCGGTCAATATTTCTGAGTTCCTGGTCAATACCACCACCAATTCCGCGCAGCTCCTGTATAGCGTAACGCCGATCGCCGGCACCTGTGCGGGAGATAGTTTTGCGATAGCGGCCACAGTAAATCCTGCCACGCAGCTGAGCAGCAGTCTTACGCCTGCGGGAGTCTGCAGCAATACCGTGTTCAGCTATACGCCTGCCAGCAATACCGCAAGTACCAATACATTCAGCTGGACCAGACCTGCGGTAGCGGGGATCAGCAATGGTGCGGCTTCCGGTACGGGTAACCCGTCGGAGGTACTGATCAATACTACCAATGCCGCCGTTACGGTCAACTATAATTACACGTTGATCACCACGGCGGGATGCACAAATAACGAGGTAGTACAGGTAGTTGTAAATCCAACGCCGGTATTGACCAGCTCACTTACCCCGGCAGCGATCTGCAGCGGCGGCATTTTCAATTATGCAGCGAGTTCATCCACAACGGGTGTTGTATTCAGCTGGATCAGGACTACGGTACCCGGCATCAGCAATACCCAGGCAACCGGCGCAAGCAATGTGAGCGAGACCCTGATCAATACATCCATTTCCACAGTACCTGTAGGATATTACTATACACTCACCGCAAACGGCTGCAGCAACAACCAGACAGTTATTTTGTCGGTTAAACCAGTGCCGGTGGTTGCTGCGCAAACCGCTATCATCTGCAGCAATAATCAGTTCACCATAAGCCCTACCGGAGTGCCATCAGGAACGCAATACAGC
Organism: Chitinophagaceae bacterium; assembly: GCA_019247775.1. Taxonomy (GTDB): domain Bacteria; phylum Bacteroidota; class Bacteroidia; order Chitinophagales; family Chitinophagaceae; genus Sediminibacterium. Next base: position 13,216 of record JAFBAN010000007.1, read on the forward strand.
TGGGGGGCACCGGTAAGTAATCCGCTGGGCGTGGTCAGCGGAAATGCAGCCGCCAATCAGAATAATATCAGCCAGACCCTGGTCAATTCTACCATATCGCCTGCAGTGGTTACCTATACCGTAACGCCCGCGACCAGTGGCTGTACGGGTAATAATTTTTCAGTTGCAGTTACGGTGAACCCGATACCGGTGGTTAACGATGTGGTACTGCCGGCGGTGTGCAGCGGGGTTGCCTTTAATTATTCTCCGGCAGGAGTACCGGCAGGAACAACCTATGCATGGAATAATCCGCTGGTAAATCCGGCTTCCGGGTTACTTGGCGGAAGCGCCCAGACCGGACAGGCTTCTGTAAATCAGCTGCTCACCAGCGCCAACAATATTGTAAATACTGCTTTGTATACCGTTACCCCCACGGCCAATGGCTGCGCGGGCAGCAGTTTCCAGTTAACACAGCAGGTGAATCCTACTCCGGCAGTATCTGCGCAAAGTGTGGCTATCTGCTCGGGCAGTTCATTCAGCGTTGTGCCTTCACCGGTTCCGGCGGGAGTAACTTATACCTGGGCCACGCCTTCGCAGGCTCCGTTCGGGTCGATATCAGGGGCCGTTGGGCAGGCTGTTCCCGTTACAACGATCTCCCAGACACTGAACAATACCACTACGGCCCCAGGCCAGGCCGTTTATACCGTAACGCCAACAGCAGGCGCCTGTGCAGGCACGCCGTTTACCATTGCCGTAACAGTGAACCCGGGTACACAACTGAACATATCTACCAGCGCACCGGCGATCTGCAGTAATACCGTATTCAGCTACAGCGCCGCCAGCAATACGCCGGGCACCACATTGCAATGGACCAGGGCTGCTGTATCGGGCATCAGCAATATCGCCGCCACGGGACTTAATAATCCTAATGAGATTCTGATCAATACCAGCAATCAGCCAGTAAATGTTCAGTACGTATATAACCTGAGTACCCAGCAGGGATGTACCAATACGCAGACCGTAACGGTAAGCGTGAAACCGGTACCTGTTCTCAACAGCGCCATTCTTACACCCGCTGTGTGCAGCGGCAGCAGGTTCAACTATGCGCCCACATCGAATGTTGCGGGTGCAAGCTTTAACTGGACAAGGGCTGTACAGGCCTTTGTTTCCAATGTAGCTGCGTCCGGTATCAATGACCCCAACGAAATACTGGTGAATACTTCACTGACGCAGGTGCAGGTAGCATATACCTATACCGTTAGTGCGAGCAGTTGTTCCAGTCAGCAAGTGATCCTGGTGCCGGTGGATCCGACCCCTAATCTCGGTACACAGTCTATCAGCATATGCAGCAATACTTCTTTTGACTTTTCGCCGGCGAATGTTCCGAACGGAACTACCTATACCTGGGCCAACCCGGTTTATACACCGGCAGGCTCACTTACGGGAGGTCTGTCGCAGTTAACTGCTGCCGCATCTATTTCAGGACAGCTCAGCAGCCAGACGCTTGCGCCTGCAACGGCAGCGTATACGGTAACGCCAAAAGCAGGGAATTGCGTGGCCGTACCATTCACATTCAATGTAACCGTGCAGCCAATACCGACTGTGAGCAGCCAGACCATTACTGCGGTCTGCAGCGGAACCGCATTCAATTTTGCGAGCATCGCGGCCCCTGTGGGCACTTTATATACCTGGAGTAATCCGCTGTTGCAGCCGGCCGGCAGCCTCACCGGAGGCAGTGCACAATCGGTAGGGCAGTTATCAGTAAGCCAGGTATTATCCAGCAGTAATAATGTTGCCAATGCGGCCTCCTATGCCGTGACCCCTGTTTTCAACGGGTGCACCGGAAATATATTTACGCTTACCGTGCCGGTGAATCCGACGCCGGTGGTGGCCGATGTGGCAGATACCGTGTGTACGGGTACGCCGATCATTGTCAATCCAACGCCGGTTCCGATCAATACCCGGTATACATGGGGTACGCCTACCATCGCACCGTTTGGCGCGCTGATCGGTTACTCTTCGCAGGTGGTTCCGTCAGGCAATATCAACCAGACACTGATCAATACAACAAATGCGCCGGCCATAGCGCGTTATGTGATCACACCTATCGCAGGCAACTGTGCAGGTGCTTCGTTTGCACTTGTTGCGAATGTGGGATCGCCGCTTCCGGTATTTGCCGACCAGGTAACGCAGATCTGCAGCCGCACTGCTTTCAATGCAAGTCCGCTCAATGCGCCGCCGAATACGACTTATACCTGGACGCTGCCGGTTATATCGCCTGCCGGAACTATTACCGGTGCATCGAATGCGTTATACCAGCAACCGGCGCTCAGCGAAGTGCTTGAAAACGGAACTTCCGCCAATGCAACTGCCGTATACACGGCGATCGCCAAGAATACCGGCTGTGTGAGCGCACCGTTTAAAGCTACTGTTACCGTATTGCCGACACCAAGAATGATCGTTGCAGGTAACCGGGTGGTATGCCGGTATCCATCGGATACCCTCGTGATCAACCTGATCGGTAACCCGCTCTGGAGTTTCACCTGTCGCGAAGACAATAATGCGCCGCGTACGCTTTCTGCCATTGCAGCTTCGCCTTTCAACCTGATACTTCCGTCTTCGCCGTTGGCTACAAGGACCTTTACTTTTTATAATGTGGGTTTTGGAAGTTGTCTGAATACGAAGGACACTTTTTATTCCACCGAGATCATCAATCCGGTATCTACGGGTAAGATCAATACGCAGAGCGGGATCTATCTCTGTAACAATATGCCGGATACGCTTTTCATTACCTCGCCCGACTCGCTGAGTTATCGCTGGGTGCTGAATAATACGACGATACCGAATGCCACGGATGATTCGCTCGTAACATTCCTGCCTGGCCGGTACAATGCCTATATCACCAACAAATTCGGCTGCGTGGATACCCTGCCAGAACCTGTTACGCTTATCAAGGTCAACCAGCCTATACTGAAGTTCATGTTCGATGCATATTGTATCAACACCAACCTGCATTTCATCAATCTCACGGATACGAACACGACCGGGCCGATCGACTGGTCGTGGAATTTTGGAGAGGGCACTGTTAAAAAAGGATATCATTCCAATATTATCTATACCCAGGGGGGAAATCATCATATACAATTGCTGGCCTCACAGTTCTATTGTCCGGCCACGCCAACGCTGATGGATTCAACGATCGATATCCAGATACCGATACCGGGTGTTACAATGCCGTCTGTGAGTGCGTACAAAACAGTGCCCAAGCCGATCAGCGTACGGTCTATCCCCGGCTACCGGTACCGATGGACGCCATCCAAAGGCATCGATCGGCCCGATAGTGCTAATGTGAATTTTGATTACACGAATACACAGCAATATGTGATCAACCTGATATCGCCTGCGGGATGTATCACCAATGATTCATTGCTGGTGCGGGTATTCGATGATAAGCTGGTGGACATTTTCGTACCGAGATCGTTCACGCCGAATGGCGACGGAATTAATGATGTGCTGTACCCGTACCTGACCGGTATCAAGACTTTCCAGTACTTTAAAGTATTCAACAGGTTCGGGCAGGTGATGTTCGAGACAACCAATCCCGATGTGGGCTGGAACGGCTCGTTCAATGGCACGGCGCAACCCATGAATATCTATATCTGGGTGGCTAAGGGCATCACCACCGATGGACAACCGATAGAAAAACGTGGAGAAGTATTGTTATTGCGATAACTGACAAGCTGCTTATGAGACCATTGTTGAAATATGCGATATATGGGTTGGTGCTGCTGGCCGGTTACCCTGTTGCCGGTTCGGCGCAGGATCCGATCTTTTCGCAGTTCTACTCATCGCCGATGAGCGTTAACCCGGCGCTGGCAGGCAATGGCGATGCCAACTGGCGTTTTGTGGCCAATCGCCGCAGCCAGTGGATAGGAGAGGGACTTGAACCGATCAATACGACATCCCTTTCGCTCGACGGAAAATTATTCCGTCAGCAAGGCAAGGAAGCGAACTATATCGGGGGCGGCATCTTATTCCTCCAGGATCGCGGGCTGTCGGGCGCCTATAAAAGCAATTCATTCCATTTTATTGCCAGTTCGCATATCAGCCTCGATGAAGACGATGCACATGGGCTTTCCGTGGGATTGGGCGGCTCTTACTCCAATACCCTGATCGATTTTGGACAGCTTGATTTTCCGCAGCAGCTGGCATCCTCCGGTTTCAA
>JAFBAN010000028.1 GCA_019247775.1 Chitinophagaceae bacterium
CGCAGTCATTCCTCATATTTTTGAGGCAGCACAGCCCTGTCACGCTTATTTTTGCTGCATATTAACGTTTATGAGAAAGTCTTTTCTGTTTATCTGCATTACGGTATTCGCAGCCGCGGCATCGGCGCAGCAGGCAGTTCCCGACTCGGTCCATTTCGCGGGCGAAAAACATTTCAGGAATATCCGGCAGCTCACTTTTGGCGGCGATAATGCCGAAGCGTACTGGAGCTACGACGGTAAATACATTATTTTCCAGCGTACCAATCCCAAAGAAGGATTGAATTGCGACCAGATCTTTATCGGCAAAGTACCCGCTCCCGGCGAACCGTTCAAATATAAAATGGTGAGTTCGGGTAAGGGCAGGACCACCTGTTCTTTCTTTCTGCCCGATGGAAAGCATTTTATCTATGCTTCTACCTTCAAAGGCGGCGATGATTGCCCACCTGTACCGGACCGTTCCAAGTATGGCAACAAATACATCTGGCCGCTGTACGACAGCTACGATATTTACATGGCTGACCTGAACGGAAAGATCGTAAAGCAACTCACCACCGCCAAGGGCTATGATGCGGAGGGAACATTGTCTCCCGACGGAAAAAAAATGATCTACTGCAGCGATAAGGACGGTGATCTCGATCTGTATGTAATGGACCTGGCCACCGGTAAAGAAAAAAGGGTGACCAATACACTTGGCTATGACGGCGGCGCCTGGTTCAGCCCGGACGGCAGGAAGATCGTATGGCGCGCCAGCCGGCCTTCCACGGAAGCCGAGATCAAAGAGTACAAGGAATTGCTGAAAGATGGGCTTGTAGCTCCTACACATATGGAAGTATGGGTGGCCGATGCGGATGGGAAGAATGCGCACCAGATCACTTTTCTCGAGCAGGCCAACTGGGCGCCGAATTTTACGCCCGATGGCAAGCATATCATTTTCTGCAGCAACAGCGAGTACAAAAGAGGATTCCCTTTCAATATGTACCTGACAGATATCAACGGAAAAGGACTCGAGAAGGTCAGCCGCGATAAGGGTTTCGACGCTTTCCCCATGTTCAGTCCCGATGGCAAAAAGATAATTTTCGCCTCCAACAGGAACAACGGCGGCACGCATGATACGAACCTGTTCATGGCGGACTGGGTTGAGTGAAGTCAACTAATAATTAATAATTAGCAATTAATAATTAGTAATTGGTATTTTGTTCATTATAAAACTGATTTTATGCAGACCGGGTTACTTCATTTACACAATATACTCCGTTGGGTACTCCTCATTTTGCTGCTGGTTTCGTTGATCAGGGCGTTTGCAGGATGGCAGATGAAGAAGAACTTTTCTCCCGGTGATGGCAAGCTGTGGCTGTTCACTATGATCAGCGCGCATATTACCTTACTGGTGGGCCTGTACCTGGTATTGATGGGTCGTTACGGGATACTGAACACCCAACTGCCTGCCGGCACCAATCTGATGAAGGACAAGTTCTACAGGTTTTTCTGGATTGAACACCCGGTAGCGATGATACTGTCCATTGTGTTCATTACGCTGGGCAGAGGAATGGTAAAAAAAGCGGTACCGGCGCAGACCAAATACCGGAAAGCGTTCTGGTTTTTCCTGATCGCCCTGCTGTTGATACTTGCCGCAGTACCCTGGCCGTTCAGAGATGTAGTAGGAAGGCCATGGGCGCCGGGGATGTAGGGGATTTTTGAATTTTTGATTTTGGAATTTCGAAATTTCGAAATTCCAAAATCCGTAGGGTCTTAAAAATTGAACCACTATATGCCCCGAATTTCGACCACCAACAGGCGCAATGCTACCAAGGTTTTGCTGCTGGCGGGACTGATTGCCGGCACCCTCGATATCTGCACGGCTTTTGTTCAGGTGTACCTTCGCTCCAGCAAGAGCCCGCTGCCGGTACTGAATTATATTTCCAGCGCTATTTTTGGAAAAGAAAGAGCCTATGCCGGCGGTACGCCGATGATGATACTCGGATTGCTGCTGCATTATTTTATCGCTTTTGCCTTTACCTTCTTTTTCTTCTGGCTATATCCGAAATGGAATGCACTCTCCAAAAACCGGTTTCTCACGGCCGTTGGCTATGGCCTGTTTGTTTGGGCAGTGATGAACCTGGTAGTGGTGCCGCTGAGTAGGATCTCAAGATTCCCTTCCGATCCCAAGCAGGCTGCAATTGCGGCGGCTATATTGATCTGTATGATCGGCCTGCCGTTATCGTTTATTATCGGAGGCTACTTCGATAAAAGCAGGCAGAAATAAATGTTATTAACCCTCTGCGCCAACTCTGCCGCTCATGTTCTCCGCGGTAAAAATCACGCTGATGTTTACCGCGGAGAACATGAGAAGCAGAGTTAACCGCAGAGCAGCTGTTACGCTTTCATTAATCCGATAAACTGTTTCATCTCCTCCATTGTTCCCACGCTCACGCGTCCCCACTTTCCATCGGGGTATGTATTGGAGCGTATCAATACTTTTTTCTTAAGCATATCATCCGAGAAATTACCGGCATAATTGCCGAGGGGGAAGAATACGAAATTGGTGTAGGAATTGATCGGTTTATAACCAAGGTTCTGCAGTGCGCCGATCGTATAACTCCGCGCAGCCGCATTCTTATCCTTGCACATCTGGCGATGCTCTTCATCTTTCAGGCTGGCCAGTGCGGCCGCCAGGGTGAGGTTACTCACCGACATTTGCGTGTTTCCGAAATAAGTACGATCGAGCGCGTTCATCGTGTCCGGATGGGTTACAAGAAAGCCTATCCGCATGCCTGCCATGCCATGGATCTTTGAAAAAGTGCGCACCACGATGATATTACGGTTATTGGCCGCCAGGCCGATCATCGAAACATTATCGGGCGGGTTCAGGAAATCGATATAGGCTTCGTCTATGATCACGGTGGCTTTTTTCGACGCCTCCATACAGAAATCCTTTAAAGCGGCGGGCGACAGGATAGTGCTGGATGGGTTGGCGGGGTTGCAGATATATACCGTTTGGGTATTGCTGTCGATAGCCCTGAGCATCGCTGGCAGGTCGTGCGTCTTTTCCGCCGTCAAAGGTATCTCGATCACTTTTGTACCCAATCTTTTGGCCGTGTTGGGTAGGGTGGCAAAAGTAGGCGTGGCCGTTACCAGGCTGCCCTTGTTGTAATGCCGTGCCAGTTGCGCCAGCGCATCGCCGGAGCCGGCAGTGATAATGATGTTGTTGCCGCCCACGCCATAGTAGGCCCCGATCTTCGAAGGGTAGTCATCAAAGGCCTTCACATTGAACTGGTACCGGTTATGCTCGCTAAGCATATCGATCAGCGCAGCCCTTGCTTTGGGCGACATGCCATAAGGATTTTCATTCGACCCCAGGTTGATCAGCCCGCTATCCATCCCGAAATTCCGGGTGATACCTTCTTCGTTACCCATGGAAGGAAGCGAAAATCCAAGCGTGAGCGCAGCCAGTGAACTCTGGCGCAGCCAGTCGCGGCGGTTGATAGACATAAAAAATGTTTAGGCATTTAAGTTACAAAATTTAATACCGGCTGATAAAAATCTGTGTTGACCGGCCCGTTTGTGACAAAAAATCTGCGAATCTGCGGCGGAAATAGGACCGCAGATTCACAGATCATAGGCGTTTGCCCAACTCGATGATCTGGCAGTCGCGGATATCGGTTCCATCGATCGTGAAACGGACCAGGGTGCGCACCTGGTGCCAGCCTTGTTTGCCTGCGGCGCCGGGGTTGATATGCAGGCAGCTGATCCTGTCGTCGTAGATGATCTTCAGATATGCGAATGGCCACAGATAAACAGTTGCGGCCGGTGGTCCTGTAATAATGATTTCGATCGTTTATTGTAGTTCGGCGGATAGCCGCCGATATGCATCATCAGCACTTTCACCTGCTCGCAGTTCCAGCTCAGGAGCTCCGGGAACTCCTTTCGGATATCCATTCCATCGATATTGCCGTACACGCCTTTCAAGGGCCTGAAACCCTGCAATGCAGAAGAGATGGTTGCAGAACCGAAATCGCCCGCATGCCAGATCTCGTCGCAGGATTCAAAATGACGGAATACTGCTTCGTCGAGATAATTATGAGTGTCTGAGATGAGACCGATCCTTGTCATTGTGTTACCGCGAAGGCGCCAGGGCGCTAAGATACGCTAAGACTTTGCGTATCCTTGCGTCTTCGCGACTTTGCGGTAAAAGGATCTCAATCAAAGAAATTTTCTACCTTCAAGACGACCAAACTTTACCTGATGAAAAATCGTTTGATGGTGATAACTGCATTAGGCGTTTCGCTGTCGGTAACTGCCCAGAAGCAGGTATCGCTCTTCGATGGTAAAACCCTTACCGGCTGGCGCAGCTATCAGAATAAACCTTTCGATTCCTGGCAGGCAAAAGATGGCATGCTCTTCAACAAAGGCAACAAGGACCCCAATGTAAAACATGCCGACCTGATCACGGAAAAGGAATATGGCAATTTCGAACTTTCGCTCGACTGGAAGATCGCTCCCGCAGCCAACAGCGGTGTGCTCTACCTGGTTACGGAAGAATTCCCTGCCTCTTACCAGAGCGGTCCCGAATACCAGTTGCTGGACGACAGGGGCTATCCCGAAAAGATCGAAGCCTGGCAAAAGACCGGCGCCAATTATGCGATGGACCCGCCGATGCTTGATGCTACCAAACCCGCAGGCGAATGGAACCATACGGTGATCAAAGTAAACAAAGGGCATGTAGAACATTGGCTCAACGGCAGGAAAGTTGTCGAATACCAATTATGGAACGATACCTGGAACCAGCACAAGGCTGCAGGCAAATGGAAAGACTATAAAGGATATGGCCTCGCCAGAAAAGGACATATCGCACTGCAGGATCATGGAGGCGAGGTTTGGTTTAAGAACATCACCATCAGGGAACTCTGATATTATTCTGAATTTTGAATTTTTTATTTTGAATTACTGGAAGGCTGGTATTGTTGCCATGTTATGTGCCGGACTATTCGCCTGCAGTTCTACCCGGCGGATGCATTGGCCTGAACGCAATGCCATGACAGCAGAGGGCACGGGCACTTCGTTCTATCAAACCACTGCGGCCTGGAAATGGCGGGAGCGGGATTCCCTGGCCAAAGCTTTTATACTTTCCGGTAACTTCCCTTCGTTTCTGAAAAAATTCGTTCGCATCAATGTATCGCTTACCGATAGCGCCAGTGGCAGAACGATCTCCGCCTATTATTTTGTTTCCCCCGATTACCTCGCACTGGGCACGGATGATGACTGGGCGCGGATCCCGCTCACGCCGATGGCGGCACAGGTGATCGCCGACAGTTTCCACTGCTTTCTGCCCACCCGCAAAATGGTCGACGATATTTACCGGCAGGCGGTGGTCAAGCTCGCGCCCGTGCCCATGTATGCATTCCGCGACAGTTCCGTAACCATGTGGCAGCATCACCTGATCGTGGAAGGGCAGCGTAAAGGCAGAAATGGACTGATCGCCGGCATCAAGAAAGATGTGGTACTCTCGGGTAAAGTAACCCGCGATACCAAACCCGATCGCGAAGCCATCTATGGCTGGCATAAGCTGGACGGCAAACCTATTCAGCCATTGTACACAGGCCATATCAACTGGTGGGTAGACTACAGCCACGGCATCCGCCTGGTATACCGAACCATCTGGGTCAACGGCAAGCCTACGGACTACACAACAGTCATGAAAGACCCTTTGCTGCAGAAATTATTGTGCGATGAGGAGTGGTGTGATTTTGTGAGGTATTGAAATTTCTGATTTCGAATGTTTGATTTTCACCGCCCAGTGAGCTTACCGCTCCCAAAAAGATAGTTCTCCGCATGTCTCCCCGAAGGGGGACATTGCGGTTCGGAGGACGGTCTCCGGATTTTACAGTAAGACCTCATGAGGTAGATATACCTGTTATTAACCGAAATGGAAGCAACCACTGAATCAGTAGCTTGCCCCATGCCCGTTCGTCGCAGGATTACGGAAACATCAGGAGTGTATTTTATTACTTTCACCTGCGCCAGGTGGCTGCCACTGTTTGAACTTACTAACGGCTATTCTGCAGTATAGAAATGGTTTGACTATCTCAGGCAATCGTGCCATCATATCGCAGGCTATGTGATAATGCCTGATCATGTTCATCTGCTGGTCGCTTTCAGCGAAACCAGAACCCCTATCAATACAATTGTTGGGAACGGCAAGAGATTCATGGCATATGAACTTGTTAAGCTACTTAAACAGCAAGGCCACGCTGACCTGCTTGATCAAATGGCAGGATGGGTAAATAGAACACAGCAGATGGAGCAAAAAAAGCATGAGGTGTTCGAACCATCGTTTGATTGGAAAGAATGCATCAGTATTTTGTATATGCGGCAAAAAACGGAGTACATGCATCAGAATCCATGCAAAGCCGGGTTATGTGCGCTGCCGGAACAATATCCACACAGTTCCGCCAGGTATTATTATACCGGTGTTCACGCAGCATACCCGGTTATTACTTATATGGAATTGCAGGATATTGACCTGACTTCCTTGGACTCTCTTTAGCTAAGGTCCAGCTGGTCAGTTGGTCTTCTTGAAGAATTGAATTTAAATGGAGAGTTATCTTTCTGTGCGCAAAGTCCCTCCTTCGTCGGGAGACTATGCGGAGAAGTTAAGAATTGAATTTAGATGGAGAGTTATCTTTTTGTGCGCAAATTCCCCTCCTTCGTCGGGAGACTATGCGGAGAAGTTAAGCTCTACAAATATCTTTCTTCCAGCACCTTCTTATGATGCAACAAATGCCCGAAGATGATATACCCGATGGCATTGGCAGTAACCGGGTTATTGCTGGCGATGCCCTGCTCGGCGAGTTGTTCTTCATCGAGGGACGCGATCAGCAGGTCGGTGGATTTTCTGACTGCGGCAAATTCTTCCTTAAGCGAAGCAAGGCTCCGTTGATCAGCGTGTGAGTGTTCCGCGAATACATTCTCATCGAAAGAAGCGAGCGGGGTTTTGTCTTTGCGGGAGATGCGCAGTATCCTGTAAGTGAATACCCGCTCCGCATCGATCATATGCTGCAGCACTTCTTTTACCGTCCATTTGCCCGGGGCGTAAGCATAGTCTGCCTTGGCTTCAGGCAGGCCAGAATAGAATGTATCCAGTGAGGAAGAATAGGTTTTTACCGCGGCCTGCAGGCTGTCGGCATCAACAAGGGAAATGTAACGTCCGAAATATTCGGGGAAATCAGTTGGTTTTGGTTTTGACATCGGTGATGGTTTTAGCAGTTGGCTTCGCTAAGTTAGGGATGTTCACTTTAACGGGCTCTTTTACTGCCATCATCGGCCGGGTGGTGTCTGCTGCCTCTACCGCATTCAATGCATTGATGATGCCGCCCGTTCTGCTGAGAGAACGGAAGGGATAGTTCTCATCACTGGTACCCGGTTTGATACAGGGCACGCTTATTTCAGGTTTCAACACAGACTCTTCGATCACTTTTTTCACCTGCACTGCTGTCAACTCGGGATAGTAAGAGCGGATCAGGGCCGCCAGGCCGGTAACGATCGGGCTTGCCATGCTGGTGCCCTGCAGTCTGCCATAATTATTACCGCCGGGGAAAGTGGAATAAATGCGCACACCCGGTGCAAACACATCCACATTATCCTTTCCGTAGTTGCTGAAATCTGCCGACATATTGCCCGTGATCTTGGGGTCGCTGCTGGCGCCTACCGTAATGAAATTGGAAGCTCCGGTATTCCATTGCTTCAGCCATGGATTGGGAAATCCCTCCTTGGTATCGAGATCATACTTTTCATTGCCCGATGCATGTACGATCAGTACATCGTGTTGCTCTGCATAGCGGACTGCACTGTCTACCCAGCTTTTCTCAGGCGAGAAATATTTGCCGAAGCTCATATTGATCACCTTGGCGCCATTGTCTACCGCATAACGGATCGCCAGGGCCACATCTTTATCATATTCATCGCCCATGGGTACGGTGCGGACCATCATGATCTTTACATTGTCAGCCACGCCATCAATGCCGATGCCATTATTGCGCTCAGCGCCGATCAATCCACAAACATGGGTGCCATGTTTGGCGCTAGCTACCGGGCCCATCACGTCGTTGTTGCCATAGAAGCGATCCGCCAGGCTGAAATAGTTGTCCTTAACGATCTCGGGGCGCATATCGGCAGGAGGAGAGGTCTTGGCTTCGAACTCAGACTTCATATGATCCACTTCCTCCTCGAGGTCTTCGAGAATGCTGGTGTTCTTGTCATCGGCCCCTACCTGGAATTGTTTTACAACCGTGAGGTAACCGAATTTGGCTTCCTTACCGGTTTTGGTAACCGGCGTGAATTTTTCCAGTTTCTCACAGGTATATTCTTCGATGCCCATTTCCTGACGAAGCACTTTATCGTAACGTTTCAGCATTTTAGCGGTCACTTCCGCAAACACCAGCTCTACCTGGTCGTCGTGGTTAACGTTCATATCACTGGCTGCTTTCTGCCACAACCGGTATTCTTCGCGCTCACTGGCGGAAAGGCTGGTGGAATCGATCTGTTTGCCTGCGAATTTGGATTTGAAGCGATAGTAGATCCTAGATTTCTCATCGGGCGCTTTCACGATGTTGCGTCCATCTTTGCCGCCCAGGAAATTCCAGCCGTATACATCATCCACATAACCGTTGCCGTCGTCGTCGATACCATTGCCGGGGATCTCTTTGGGATTGTGCCATAGCACATTTTTCAGGTCTTCATGCGTAGTGTCAACGCCCGAATCCAGCACTGCAACGATCACGGGTTTGGAAACCTTCTTTTTTTCGCGGAGGAACTGGTAAGCCTGGTCCAGGCTGATGCCATAAAAAGAATCTTTTTTCAGATCGAGCAGGTGCCAGCTTTTAGGAACATCCTGTGCATTGGCGCTAAGAAATGACAGTGGCAATACCACTAAGGCAAGAACAATCCCACGATGCATCATTGTGTAAATTTATATTCTATGACTACAAATTTGCGTAATGATCATGATATACTGAACAGCCCAAATCAGTTTTATGAAAATGTTAAGCCTGGACTCATAAAACGTTAACAGTCTGACTATCAGTTCTTCGCCTACAGATCTGCCGGTGTTACCTGGTGACTGAGCAGCCAGCCGAACCGGTCCCATTTCTTCGTGGAGTCGGATGCTTCCACAAAACCCTTCACCAGGTCCTTGCCATAATTGTAGTTGATCACATAGCTGCGGTACTTGCGGATAAAACTGATCGATTTCAGCGAAGTTTCCCTGTTGTTCAGGCCATAGTCCATCAGCCAGCGCAGGGCGTCTGCCTCCGTCATGGTTTCATTGAGCAGTCCCCGGCCTACTTCATTACGCGAATAATTTAATTCGCTTTTGATTTCGAGGGCGCGGAAATAGAGACTGATACCGGTGGTGTCCAGCCCGGCCAACGGTAACAGCACATCTTTCGCGAAACGCACTTTCTCATCGCCCGGAAAAGCCATTTCGATGCCGTAATTGGCGCTGCCTTCGGCAATAAGCGACTGTGGGCTGAACAGCGGGTAAAGCGATAGTTCTACCCAGTGTTTATCTCTATACAGATTTTTCTCGAGCAGCATATTGTATACATGATGCCCCGGGTAGCTTTCATGACTGCCTACATCGATGGCGCGGTCGATGAAGATCTGGATATCGGTGTTGATCTGGATCAGGCTCTGGTAATTGCCTTTGTACCAGTTATAGCCGCTCCAGGGTTTATTCGTCACATATTCGAGTTTGAAATCTTCGCTGGCAGGAAGTTCATAATGCTGAAGCGTTCTCTTCCTGCATTCGGCGATCGCCGTTTTGAAAACCGTATCCAGCTTGTTTTTGGGAATGATGAACCTGTTGGCGAGGGTCTGAAATCTTTCAGCAACCGGTCCGTTCCCGGGCAATACGCTATCCAGTTTTTGAACGAGTGAACGATAATGGCTTTCCGGAAAAGAGGGCGCCGTAGCGCCGAACAATTCTTTTGATTCGGTATCGAATGCGGCATACTCACCGGAGAAGATGCGGATGCGGCGGGCGAAAGCGGTCAGTTGGGAATGGATCCAGCTGGCGCGGGTACGGATACTGTCGTGCGTTTCCACGGCAACCGACCGGGCCAGTTCCCCCGAGAGAATGTCCACGGCGGCGAGCAGACTGTCTTTCGGGAACACCGCCTGCTTCGGCTGCCGCGGCTGCAATGAGTCGGGACCGTAATAGGCATCAACAAAATCACTATCGTATTGACCTATGGCAAGACCGAGTTTCACATACCTGGTCGCCAGTTCATCCAGTTGCTGGTGCGGAGGCTCCGGTTTCTGCTGCGTACAGGAAGCCAGGATAACCAAACCGAGGTAAAGAAGTTTTTTCATAAATGCAATCTCGGCTAAAGATCGGCACTTGTTTCAAAAAATCGATCGGCGGCGATTTTATCTGTACCGGTTTTTGTATATGATTATATTTCTATATCTTTTCTGCCTAATCTTTTAGTTTGCGATCCTGCCTGCTTTTGATATGCATACTGTTGTCTGCAGCTGCAACCGGCCAGAGCCGTGACAGGATCTATACCCAAACAGATAAATCGGGCTATGTTTCCGGCGAAACGATCTGGTTTAAGACCTATCTGTTGTCGGGATTTGTACCGGGCAGCATAGGCACCAACCTCTATGTTGATCTTCGTAACGGGTCGGGCAACCCCTTATGGAGCGGGAGAGTGCCGGTATTGAATGGCATTGCCTCAGGCAGCCTGGATCTGCCGCTGCAACTTAAGCCAGGGATCTATTTTCTGAGAACATTTACAAGAACCCAGCCTTCAGCGGAGATCCATTCCGTTTACATACAACCCGTTTATGTATTCAATCCCAAAGCTGCGAGTACTCCCGGTATGGAATACGATTATACTGCGGTGTTCCGCACCGCTTCGGGTAATCTGGCAGCAGGGCTGGAGAACACGGTTTTCGTTACACTGAAAGACAGGATGGGCAGACCGGTGGCCGCCGATATGGAGGTATTGGACAGCAACAATGAACGCTTGCTGAGCTTAAGTTCGGATGCACGGGGGCTGGGCATTTTCCGGATCAGGCCTGTGAACGGGCAACAGTATACGGCAAGGGTCCGCTATGCTGATGGAAGCACCCGTAATTTCAGGCTGCCTGATGTAGAGACGGAAAAACTGGTGGTATCGATATCCGATGCACAGCAGGCAAAAGTGTACAGCATATGGGTGCCCGAACAGTTGCGGAACAAGGGTGCGATGACCGTTCGCGGGTTTATGGACGAACATCTTATTTTCCAGAAAAACTTTAATGCGGATGCTGAAAAGATAACTGCGCGTATTCCGACCGATGAGCTGCCGATGGGTCTGCTGCAGTTGATCGTAACGGATGCACAGCAGCATCAACTTGGCAGGGCGGTAAGCTGGATCATGCCCGACAGTGCGCTGCTGCCGGTAAAATTCAGGATCGATTCTTTGGACCTGCAACCGGGCGGACGCAATGTGTTTTCGTTGCGGCTACCTGAAAATACCCTGGGCAGTTTTTCTGTTGCCATTACCGATGCTGACAACAGTTTTCAGGCAGCTGACAATAATATTATCTCGGGCTTACTGTTGAATCCCGACAGTAAACAGGCTTCGTATCATTCCGATCTCGATCTTACAAAAAAAGATGAACTCGAACTGGCATTGGGCAGTTCAGACTGGACCGACCAGTCGCTGTATGCCGGTAAGGCAAGCCTGGTAGCGGATTCGGATCATATCACCATCAGGGGAAGGTTGCTGAACAAAGGGAACCGGAAGCCGTTAACCAAAGGCGATCTTACGCTGATGTACACTTCGAAGGACTCTGTTACTTCCTTCGCAGCAGCTACGCTCGGAAAGGATGGCAGTGTTGTACTTCCCAAAATGATCTTTGAAGGCAAACAGCAGTTCAAATATTCACTGAACGGTAATAAATGGGCGGACCTGGAAATGGTGATCGATAGTTCAGACGCAGACCGGTTCACAATTCCTTTTGAGCCGCCGGTTGTATGGGATCGCTCGCCTTTTATCAGTGATGCGATTGAAAAAAGCGCGACCCAGCTGGCAACCGCACTGGCGGCTGATTCGATCTCCTCCACAGGTTTGAGAACGGTGACGGTGCAGGCGCGCCGGCAAACAGCGGTGCAGCAGGTGAACGACCGTTATACGCACGGACTGTTCACCAGCATGATGACGGCGAAAACCCTCGATCTTGTTACGGACCCGCCGTTTGAGGGCGGAAATATTCTCGATTATCTGTCGAGCAAGATCGCGGGACTGATCATTACCTATCTGGGAAACGGAAATTACATGGTCGCATCCAACCGGCAGCTTTCGCTCAATTATATGCCGCCGCCCAAACTGTATCTTAACGAAACAGAGACGACGACAGATTTTCTGAAATCTATTTCCGTGAAAGATGTGGCGCTGGTGAAATATTATCCGCCGGGGATGGGAAGTTTCCCCGGTGTAGGCATTGCGGCAGTGCTGGCGATCTACACAAGAAATCCCAATGAAAAAATGAATTCCGGTCTGGCTCCAATGGGCAGTTTCAGTTACGAGGGCTACACCCCTGCAAAAGATTTCAGAACGGATTTCCTGGACCTGGGTACAGCTGCTGCCGCAAAACGCACCACTGTCTACTGGGATCCCAATATGCAGCCCGAAGAGGATAAACCTGAATACCGGATCCGCTTCAATAATTCCGCTTCGGCTAAAAAATTGCGGGTGCGGATAGAAGGGTTCACCATCGACGGAAAGTTGCTGCATTTCGAACAGGTCATCGAGCAGCATTAACTTTTTTTTGACAATCTCGGACTGATATTGTTAACACCAACTTAATACTGCGTTCGCGTCCTGCAAAACATCCAAAACTGCGCTGGCTGGCATATGCTTTTTGTGATGGTATCAGCAACGATCATTCACCAAAAACATATTTTATGAAGTTCGTGTTGAAGCCTTTGTCTGCAAGTCTGCTTTTCGCACCCATTTTATTAGCCACCGTATTTACATTTTCCAGCTGTACCAAAGAAGAAGCGGGTCTGAGCGTGGCGCTCAGCTATTCGTTGAGCGGGAACGCCAACTCCAGTCAGTCGGTGCCCAAAAACAACAGCAACGGTTCCGGCACTTTTACCGGCACCTATAACGCAAGTACGAAACTGATGACCTATACAACAACCTGGACCAATCTTACCGGTGCTCCTCTAACGGGCGGGTTGTATACCGGTGCATCAGGTCAGGTGGGAACATCTATTTCGGCATGGAACCTGGGATCGGGCCTTAGCACTTCCGGCAGCTTCTCCAGCAGTACTACTTTGAACTCAGCCCAGGAAGCGGAACTGCTGGCGGGCCGTGCTTATTACATCCTTACCACCGCCGCCAATGCTTCGAGCGAGATCCGCGGGCAGATCACAGCCAGCGCCCAGTAGCAGAAATTACTGATCGAAAGATCACCTATGAAAAAACCAGGAAAAGATCACGCTTGAGGTGATCTTTTCTGTTTTACGAACATGCCAAGCAACCCGCTAACCGGTCCTGCTGCCAGTGCGAGGTAAATAAATGGAGAATGATAGCGGTTATTCAGCAGATTCAATAATTGAATGCTGAGGATCGTGATCGCAAAACCGATACAGGTAACAATGGTCAATGCAGAACCTTTTACCTGCGGCGGTGCGGATTGCGCCACCATGGTAGAAAACAGCGGTGAATCAGCGATCACCGACATCCCCCAGATGAACAGAAAAATGACCAGCAGCAGTTCCGAAGAATTATTCAGCAGCCAGGGTGAAAGCAGGCAACAGCAACCGGAGATCGCCAGTGCGAGCGCAGCTGTTCTTTTTTCGCGACCGTTCGACGAAATATATCCTGCGATCCCACAGGCAATACTTCCGGATGCGATCACCAGGAAGGAGATCAGTGAAACCGGCATTGTTGATCCGGGGTGCCGGCCGGTATAGGCCCTGAGCATAACCGGTACGAATGCCCAGAACGCATACAGCTCCCACATATGTCCGAAATAACCTAATGCAGCTGACCGTAATTTCTTTTCACGGAAAACCACCCCGATGGCTTTGAGGTTCAGCTGTTGACCGGAACGGCGATAAGGACCATCTGCAACCAGTAACAGCATGGCAATTCCTCCTGCTACCGATAACAGCGAAGTGGCGAAAATAATGGTCCTCCATGCGAGGCTGAAAGAAAAGCTGCGCAGCAGGTGGGGGAAAGCGGTGCCCAGCACCAGTGCGCCTACCAGTAACCCCAGCGATCTTCCCAAACCTTTTTCAAAATGATCCGCCGCGATCTTCATTCCAACAGGATAAATGCCTGCCAGAAAGAAGCCGGTGAGAAAACGGAACAGCAGGAGGGTAGTAGTGCTGCTGCCTTTTAGTGCAACACCGAGATTGACCAGGGCTGCAATAATGGAACAAAGAAAAAATACCCGGGAAGGAGAGAACCTGTCGGCGATGGTCAGCAATGCGAACAGGAGTGTACCGCTGATAAACCCGAGCTGAACGGCGCTTGTGAGGTTGGCAATAAATCCCGCCTGCAGGTGAAATTCGAGAACGATATCAGGCAGCACCGCATTTCCTGCAAACCATAGCGAGGTGCAGAAGAACTGCGAACAGACGATAACTGGCAGAACGGAGCGCATTATTTCAGATCGAATTGAATACCCTG
>JAFBAN010000086.1 GCA_019247775.1 Chitinophagaceae bacterium
CCTTTTTGTTGCCGCAGAAGCGCGTTGCTAAATAAAGATCAACTGCATAGGAAATAACCGACAGGCAATATTATATTGAAAGGGGGCATAAAAAAAGCACTGAACCAGTGCTTTAAAAGTGGAGAGTATCGGGGTCGAACCGACGACCTCTTGCATGCCATGCAAGCGCTCTAGCCAACTGAGCTAACCCCCCAAATTAAATAAGAACCGACGATCTTCCCGCCCCGGCGGGACGCTCTAGCCAACTGAGCTAACCCCCATGAGGACTGCAAATGTATAGGGACGGCCCCTTCCGGCAAAATAATTATATCAACCCGTTTTTCCGGTAGGCCTCAAACCCAAGCTTCAGCGATTCCTTGATCTGTTTCAGCAACACCGGATCTGCTTTCTTGATATGAAAACAGGATTTCCCCTTCAGGCATTTCATTAATTCAGGGGCAATCTCCCTCCCACCGTTACCCGTAGCATACTCGGGATTGAAATAGTAGCCTACATACCCTTTCTGGATAAGGGCGCCCGCAAACCAGAGTTCATCCCGCATCTTTCCCTTTATTTCAACCGGCTTATGATTGATCAAAGCAACCTGTCCCCCTGAACCGCCCTGTATTTTCATATCGCCTTTCTCGTAAGGCAGCATCATATCGCGGATGGCTTCCCAGATCTCTACCAATTCCTTTGGCTGGCCCTTCGACTTATCCGAATACTTGATGTCGTATTTGTCCTTCGCTGCCTTTTTTGGGGCAGACTTCTTAGCGGCAGCAACTTCTTTTTTTGGGGCGCTTTTTTTAACCGCGGCTTTAGCGGCTTTTTTTGCAGGAGAGCTTTTAGCTGGCATATGGGCGGGTTTGTCTGACTAAGATAGAAAAATCACCGCAAAGGCGCCAGGCCGCAAAGTTACACGAGGATAAATCCTTAGCGCAACATCGCGCCCCCGCGCCTTCGCGGTAAAATCGGCGGAATGCCATGCTATTCCCAGATCTCCGCCTTCCCTTCCAGCCAGAGCTTAACCGATTCGGTTGTGATGGACTTAGGTCTTTCGAGCGGGAAGCCGAGGGCCCTGTCCCAGCAGAGACTGGCCAGCACGCCAAGGGCACGGCTTACGGCAAAGAGTACCGTGTAGAATTCATATTCCTTCAACCCATAATGCACCAGCAGGGCGCCGCTATGGGCGTCTACATTGGGCCAGGGGTTCTTTACTTTTCCGAGCGACTGCAGGATGGGCGGCACTGTTTCATACACTTTCCAGACCGTATTAACCAGTTTATCATCGGGCATATGTTTCTTGCCGAATTCCATCTGCGCAGTAAACCGCGGATCCGTTTTACGAAGCACTGCATGACCGTAGCCCGGTACCACTTTACCGGCAGTCAGCGTTTCCTGTACATAATTAGCGATCTGTTCTTTGCTAGGCTCGTCGGTACCCAACTTTTCCTGCATTTCGAAGATCCATTTCACCACTTCCTGGTTGGCCAGGCCGTGCAGCGGGCCCGCAAGCCCGTTCATGCCCGCGGCATAACTCAGGAAAGGATCGCTCAGCGCAGATCCAACGAGGTGGGTGGTATGAGCCGATACGTTACCGCCTTCATGATCGGCATGGATGGTCATGTAAAGACGCATCAGCTCCTTGAAACTTTCATCCTCGAATCCCATCATATGAGCGAGGTTGCCGGCCCAGTCGAGCAGACCGTTCGGCTGAATATGATCCCCGAATTTGTATTTTCTCCGGTAAATATAGGCGGCGATCCGGGGGAGCCGGCCGATCAGGTCCATGGTATCGTCGAAGATCGGATCCCAGTAATCTTTTTTATTAAGACCGGCTGCATAGGCTTTGGAAAAATTACTTTCCGTCTGCAAAGCCATTACCCCGGTAACGAACATGGTCATGGGATGTGCGCTCAACGGCAGGGCATCGATGGTAGCGAACACATAGTTCGGAACATGACTGCGCCGCTGCCATACGCTGGTGATATGATTTACCTCTTCTTCGGTAGGAAGCTCGCCCAGCAGCATCAGGTAGAACAGGCCTTCGGGAAGGGGTTCGCCGCCGCCGGGGGCTTTGGGTAATTGCTGTTGCAATTCGGGGATCGAATAGCCGCGAAACCGGATGCCTTCCTGCGCATCGAGCAGGCTGGTTTCGGTTACCAGTCCGGTAATGCCGCGCATTCCCTGGTAAGCCTGGGCCAGGGTTACTTCGCCTATCTTTTTGTTGCCATGCTCTTTCAGCAATGCTTTGATCTCAATATTCGCGGCATCGGCTTTCGCTTTAAACCTGTCTTTTACGATTCCCATAGCGTATTTTTTATAGCAACTGTGCCAGGCCTTTGAACAGGCGGGTACAGGGATAATTTGAGGCGCTAAAGGTAAAGCAACTTGCCCTGCACAACAAAACAAATAGGAGGAGCGAAACGATTTAAGGAAAGCTTCATTTAGGGGCTTTCCGGTAGAGATAGATGAACACGAACAGGAAGATGGCATTGGGTATCCATGCTGCTATGATCGGCGGCAGATTGCCTTTTGTAGAAAAGATGGTAGAGAACCGGTCGGTGATGATGAACACTGCAGCCGTTACAAATCCAAGGGCCAGGTGTACCCCGCTGCCGCCCCGTACTTTACGGCCTGCAACCACGGCTCCGATCATCGTCAGCAGCAACACCGTGATACAGGTAGCATCACGCCGGTAACGTTCCACTTTCAGGTCGTTCAGTCCCTCCGAGCCACGCAGTTCCTCCAGCTGGATAAACCTCGATAGTTCGGGCGAAGTGAGCTTGTCCTTGGTATATTTATCCCGGCTCAGGTCATAGGGCTTGAAATTGAAATTCATGAACCTGGTCATTTCCATGGTCACCGTTTCTCCGAGCGGCTGCAGCCTGCGGCTGATCACCGATTCGAATTTCCATTTTTTTGCGGCGGTATCCCAGGAGATCACATCGGCCCTGGTATTCTCTACCACTTTCTCACCGTCTACTTTGAACATGAAAACCGGCCCTCCCCTTTTGGTGAGCGTATCATAAGCATAGATACCTGCATAAGTGAATGAATCGATGCGCAGGTAAATATTGCTGCTCGTGGTGAGTAAGCGGGTATAAGTAGAATTGGCATCGATATACTTCGCTTCGAAATTTCCCCGGAGTGTATTGGCACGCGGAACGATCCATTGGTTGGCTACCCATAACAGTGAAGCCAGTAATACACCGCCGATCCAATAGGGACGCAGCCATCGTCCATAGGTTGTTCCGCTGGCAAGTATGGCGACGATCTCGCTGCGGCCCGCCATTTTGGAAGTAAAGAAAATAACGGAGATGAATACGAACAGCGGCAGCAATAATGCAACGATATGCGGGATGAACCCGAAATAATAATCGGTGATGATCTTCTTAACGCCAAGACCGCTACGGACAAAATCATCCGTCTTTTCGCTCACATCCACCACCACCGCTATCACCGCAAACAGGAAAATAGCGAAGAAGAAAGTGGTCATGAACTTTTTAAGGATATACCAGTCTAGCTTTTTCATGAACAGCTCAAAGATAGTGGAGGAGGGGTAACAGTTTGGGGTTTGAGGTTTGGAGTTTGGAGTTAGTTTGCAGTTTTAGCATTTGGGCAACTGATAAAGGGCAGCAGAACAAACCCCAAACTCCAAACCCCAAACGTTTTACAATCGTGTTTTGGTGACTTCCACCATCTCCTGCTTCCAGGAAGCATAGTCTCCGGCCAGGATATGCTTTCGGGCCTCGGTTACCAGCCAGAGGTAGAAACTGAGATTCTGGATACTGGCCAGCTGCAGGCCCAGCAGTTCGTCTGCTACGAACAGGTGGCGCAGGTAGGCTTTTGTGTAATACTGGCTTATTTCAGAAGGCAGGCCGGTATCTATGGGAGAAAAATCGGTTGCCCATTTTTTATTGCGGATATTGATCACCCCCTGGGTTGTGAACAGCATACCATTGCGCCCATTCCGGGTAGGCATCACACAGTCGAACATATCCACGCCAAGCGAAATCCCTTCCAGTATATTCCAAGGAGTGCCCACACCCATCAGGTACCGGGGCTTGTCTGCCGGAAGCAGGTCGCAGCAGCTTTCGGTGAAAGCATACATCTTTTCCTCCGGCTCGCCCACGCTGAGTCCGCCGATGGCATTGCCCGCGGCCCCTTTGGATGCAATGTATTCGCAGGATGCTTTCCGCAGGTCTTCATAAGTGCTGCCCTGTACAATGGGAAAAAGATTCTGCGTATAGCCGTATCTATCGGGTGTTTCAGCCAGCCGCGCAAAACAGCGGTCCAGCCAGCGATGCGTCAGTTCCATGCTGGTTCGGGCATAGGTATAGTCGCTGGGATAAGGCGGGCACTCATCGAAAGCCATGATGATATCTGCGCCGATACTGCGCTGGATATCCATCACATATTCCGGCGTAAAAAGATGACGGCTTCCGTCGATATGCGACTGGAACATGACGCCTTCTTCTTTGATCTTGCGGTTCGCGGCCAGCGAGAACACCTGGTAGCCGCCGCTATCGGTGAGAACAGGACGATCCCAGCCATTGAATTTATGGAGCCCGCCTGCCGCTTCCAGCACTTCTGTTCCCGGACGCAGGTAAAGATGATAGGTATTGCCAAGAATGATCTGCGCCTGCACATCAATTTTGAGCTGCTGCTGTGTAACTGCTTTTACACTGCCCACCGTGCCCACCGGCATGAATATTGGCGTTTGTATCTCACCATGATCGGTCTGTATCCTGCCGGCGCGCGCTTTGGTGCCTGCAGATCCTGCTTCTAAACGAAAGGTCAATTGGGCCATGTCGCAAAAATAGCGATTGGAGATTTGAGATTCGCAGATCGGAGATCTGGGTTGTCTTAACAATGCCTTTCAATCCAAAATCTGCCATCTCAAATCTCCGATCCTCCCCAATCCTCTGCAATCCCTATTTTTGCCCACATGATCTTAGCTCCCATTCTATCTGCTGCGGTGTTTTATGGTTTTTGTGGCATAGTGGCGGTGCAGCTGTTCTATTACCTGTATTTTTTCAGCCGGCTTGCCGCCTATAAAGAACCTCCGCGGGAGCTGAGTAATGAACACCCTGTTTCGGTTGTGATATGCGCACGCGATGAGGCAGAAAATCTCGCGAAGAACCTGCCAGGTGTTCTGGTGCAGAACTATAAGACCACCCACGAGGTTGTGGTTGTTAACGATAATTCAACCGATGAGGGTAAATACGTGATCGAAGAGTTCCAGAAATCTTTCAAGAACATCAATCATATCCAGCTGATCCAGGAAGCAAAGATGATCAGCGGAAAAAAATTCCCCCTGTCTATCGGCATCAAAAGCGCAAGGTATGAGATCGTATTGCTGACAGATGCCGACTGTGTTCCTGCCTCGGAATTCTGGATGCAGAAAATGCAGAACGCATTCGACGAGCGTACGGAGATCGTGCTGGGATACGGAGCCTATCACAAAAGACCGGGCCTGCTGAACAAACTGATCCGGTTCGAGACCTTTCATACCGCGATCCAATACCTCTCCTATGCACTTGCCGGCATTCCGTATATGGGTGTGGGCAGGAACCTGAGTTATAAAAGGGATGTGTTCCTGCGCAACAAAGGATTTTCAGCCATCAATCATATCCCCAGCGGGGATGATGACCTGTTCATCAACAAAGTGGCGAAACGATCGAATACAGCGATCATGATCGATCCGGATACCCATACCTTGAGCGAAGCCAAAAAAAGCTGGGGCGACTGGATGACGCAGAAATACCGCCATTACACCACCAGCCGTTATTACAAGCCGGTCCATAAATTCTGGCTCGGGCTCTATTCTTTTTCCCTGTTCATGTTCTACCCGCTGCTGGCTGCATCCATTGTGCTGTATGAGTATTGGTGGATGCCGGTTGCCGTATTCGCGGTCAGGCTGATCGTGCAGGGGATCGTTTTTTATAAGGGCATGAAAAAATTGAATGAGCTGGATCTCTGGCCCTGGTACTTCCTGCTCGATCTCTGGATGTTCTTTTATTACATTTTTACCCTTCCTGCCATATGGAAAGCGCCCCGCAAAAACTGGAATTGATCCTGAAGTATTTTGACGATTTTTCAGCGGAGCAACTAAACCAGTTCGCTGCGCTGGACGAATTGTACCGGGAATGGAATGCAAAGATCAATGTGATCTCCCGCAAGGATATCGACAGCATTTACCTGCACCATGTACTGCATTCGCTCAGCATCGCCGCTATCGCCGAATTCCAGCCGGGGCATGAAGTGATCGATATCGGGTGCGGCGGCGGCTTCCCGGGTGTTCCGCTGGCTATCTTTTTTCCGAAAGTGAAGTTCCTGCTGGTAGACAGTATTGCCAAAAAACTGAAAGTGGTGGAAGCTGTATGTGAAGGCGCCGGCATCAAAAATATCAGCACCCGGCATACCAGGGCTGAAGAGATCAGGAATAAAAAATTCGATTATGCAGTGTCCAGGGCAGTAGCGCCGCTGAAAGATCTTTGGCGCTGGTCGGCTCCGCTATTGAAAAAGGACCATACCAAAACGCCCCCGGGCGGACTGATCTGCCTGAAAGGCGGAGACCTGGCGCAGGAGATCTTCGAAAGTGGGCTGAGACCGAAAATGATGCCGGTGGATAAAGTGTTTCCGGAGGAATACTTCAAGGAAAAGTTCGTGTTGCATGTGGCCAAATAGCTCTCTACGAGTATGGATGTACCCTCCGTGCAATTCTGTGCGCTTCGTGCCTCTGTGGTGAATTGAAATCTCCGGCAAGAGGTGATCTGTCTTTTATTGATGTTTTTGGCTTTACCACAGAGGCACAAAGCGCACAGAGTGCCACGGAGGTCTCCTTGCACCGCGGGCTGTACAAACAGGGTTAAACCGCTGAACATAAAAATGCCCTTCATTGCGGATGAAGGGCATTCGCATTCCATCAGGATGATTAATCGGGGATCAGGAGTTTGTTGTTGATCTTGTTCACATCGGCCAGCCTTTGGCTGGGGTCGATCTCGATGGATTTGATGTCCTTGATATTTTTGGAAATAGGGAATGCATAATCGGGATGCGTCCATCTCCATTCTGGATGAACAAATCGGGGGATATTGCCCTCGGCAGGTTTCTCTCCGTACATCAGGTTGAGCGGAACATAATGCAGTTCCTGGCTTCCGTCCTTGTAAGTAACCAGCACATCGACAGGCATAGGCATTTTGCCTACGCGCTTGAGACCGATCATGGTCTTTCCATTCTCCACGCTGATATCACCGATTGCATAATCGATGGTCTTGGTGGTATAGATCCAGTATTCCTTATACCAGTCGAGCTCCATGCCGCTGAGTTTTTCTGCTACACGGATAAAATCATTCGGGTTCGGATGTTTGAACCGCCATGTATTGTAGTAAGCCAATAATATTTTATCCCTGATGCTATCGCTTACGATATAGCCCAACTGCGCCACGAATACGGCGCCTTTGCTATAAGCTGCGTTACCATAAGCGTAGTTGGTATTGTAATGATCCGAGTGCGTGCTCGCAGGCTCTTCCAGACCGCTTTTCGCAAGGTTATAGTACCCACGGTAAGAGGCGTTATACCAGAAATTCTTCGAGTTGCGCATGGTGGCCATCACGCGGGTGCTGGCATAGTCGGTGAAGCCTTCGTCCATCCAAGGGTACAGCGACTCGTTCGTGCCCATCATCATCTGGTACCAGCTATGCATCCATTCGTGCAATGCCGTGCCTACGCTGGCATTTTTGATCAGCGTGGCCATCGGGTATTCCATTCCGCCATCGCCGCCCTGAATAAATGTATAGGTCTTGTAAGGATAGGCGCCAAAGGTCCTTGCGATGATCGGATATGCCATATTCACAGAATCGGCCACCCGCTGCCAGCGATTCTCCAGTGAGTCTACCGCCTTGTATACCACCCGGATCAAGGGCCCGTCTTTCGGAGAACGCGTGATCATTTTATAATTGGGATCGGCGGCCCAAACAAAATCGTGCACATTGTATGCCTGCCATTTCCAGGTCTGCGTATTGCCGGCAACAGGTTTCGGCGTAATGCCGGCTGCCTGGTAGCCCATGCCGATCTCATTCGGATTCTGCAGATCGCCGCCGGCGGCAACGAAATAGGTTTTGTCGATGGTGATGTTCACATCATAGTCGCCCCAGACACCGTAAAATTCGCGGGCGATATAAGGATTGGCGTTCCAGCCCTGGTAATCGTATTCCACCATTTTAGGGTACCACTGGCTCATGCTGTAACGGATGCCTTCAGCATTATCACGACCGCTGCGACGTATCTGCACCGGTACTTGGGCCTCGAAGTTCAGGTCCATCAGCACTTTTGACCTTGGCAGTATCGGCTTCGACAGTACAACTTCCAGGATGGTCTCATGTTCTTTCAGAACCTGTTCCACGCCGGCGATCTTCAGACTGGTTACACGCTGGTAGCCGATTTCATTGGGTTGCAGTTTGCTGATCCGGTCCTTCACACGCGCATCCCAATCGAGACCATCGCTTTGGCCCCTGGGTTCGGCGATCCTTGTCTTGCCAAGTTCACGGCTGCGCACATCCATGCTGCTGTTCGGTTGAAAAGCATTCCAGTAGAGATGGAAGAAAACCCTGTTAAGGGTATCGGGCGAATTGTTGGTATACTCCAGTTTTTCCGTACCGCTAAAACGGTTGGTTACAACATCCATATCCACATTGATGTTGTATTTGATCCTCTGCTGCCAGCGGTCTGGCTGCGCCTGGGCAGAAAACTGAACAAGGCCCATCAGCAGGCCAATAACGATTAAGTTTCTTCTCATGATAATAGCGACTGTTTGAGCCGGTAAATTTAGGCAATTAGGGTTATGCAGGATCGATAAATGACCGGCGGATGACCAGCCTGAACATATTAAAAATAAATGCCGGCGATGCGTGCCATCTACCGGCACTGCGGGTGATCGTATTTTGATTTCAGAGCGTAAGCACTTTCAGCATCTGCCCCTTGGCATCGAATAACAGGTAACGTTGTTCCGTTTCATTGCTGTTGCGTACCATGATGCGGTACTGTACGTCCTTATTACGCTGCTGGATCTCGTTCACTTCATACGCGCGCCAGTTGGCGAACCGGCCCTGGCTGAGCGCATTGCGTACATTGTTGCGCAGCTCACCGAAATTCACTTTATGGGTTTCATCCAGCCATTGGCCGTTCTGATCGAAACGGGCAGTGCAGGATTCATTCTTATGTGAGAAACGCACCGCATAAGCATCTCCATCGCGCATCCACTGCAAATGCGAAGCGCCTGGATATTTAAGTTTGAACACTGCCGTCACTATTGCGGGAACGCTCTTCAATTCCTGGGTAAGACCTGCATGGGTGAAAAAAGCGATAAAGGCCATCATCGCAGCAATCTTTTTCATATCGCCTGTTTATGTATAGGATACAGCCACAAGCGCTATGCCAGTTCATTCTGCACCGGCAACCACGATAACGATCTCGCCCTTGGGAGGTTTATTGATGAAATGCTTACACACATCCCCTAGTGTGCCCCGGACATTTTCCTCATAGATCTTGGTGAGTTCCCGGCTTACGGCACACGCACGTTCCGTGCCAAAGTACTCCATGAAGTTTTCCAGGGTTTTTACAAGTCGCATAGGGCTTTCATAAAACACCATGGTACGCTCTTCTGCCGCCAGCTGCCTGAGCAGGGTCTGGCGGCCTTTTTTCAGGGGCAGAAAGCCTTCAAAAACAAAACGGTGGGTTGGCAATCCGCTGTTCACCAGCGCAGGCACGAACGCGGTACTGCCGGGCAGGCATTCCACTTTCACTTCCTGCCGGATACATTCGCGCACCAGCAAAAAAGCCGGATCGGAAATGCCCGGCGTACCCGCATCGGTGATCAGTGCCATCGTCTTTCCGGCGCGCAGCTGGTCGGCGATATGGATTACGATCTTATGTTCGTTGTGCTGGTGGTACGGCGATACCGGCTTGCGGATATTGTAATGCTGCAGCAGCTTGGATGAAGTACGGGTATCCTCGCAAAGGATCACATCCACCGCCTGCAACACCTCGAGCGCACGAAGCGTAATATCTTTCAGGTTACCGAGTGGGGTGGGAACGAGGTAAAGCAAGGGTAGTCTGGAGTTTGGAGTCTGGAGTCTGGGGTCTGGTCCGATACTACTCCAGACTCCAGACTTCAAACTCCAGACTTATTTCAGTTGATCATTTCAATCTCATAAAACTCCATCACCGGGTTGGCAAGGAGTTTTTTGCTGGCGTCCTCGGCCAGCTGTTTGGCCTGCGATTCAGAGTCCGCTTCTACCTGCAAAGTAATATGCTTGCCCACCCGAACATCCGATACGGACCCGAGCCCAAGGTTACGGAGACCGCCAAGCACGGCCTTCCCCTGGGGGTCGAGCAGGTCTTTCAGCGGCATTACTTTGATCTGTACATTATAGGTCATGATCCGGTTTGTTTAATGGTCAAAGATAAAACGACATAGGCAATAAAACTGATCGGCACCGCCAGCCAGCCGAAACTAAGCCCGCCCAGCAGGGTCACCAGCGCCAGGATCAGAAAAGGTGTTGCTTTTTTAACGCTGAACTGTGAGAACTTCAGCGCCAGCATGGGCAGGCGTGAAACCATCAGGTAACTGGCGATCAGGATAGCGGCATACCAGAACCATTTATTAAGCAATAAGTGGATCACATGCTCATCGTTCGAATACCAGTACACCAGGGGAAAAGAGGCGAACAGCAGACCCACAGCAGGGATCGGCACCCCTTTAAAACTATAACCCTGCGAAGGATCGATATTGAAACGGGCCAGCCGGTAAGCGCCTGCACAGGGCAGGATAAAAGCCGGCAACAGCCAGATCATACCCACGTCCAGTCCGTCTGCCTGCTGCGCATAACAAAGGCGCAGGAATTCGTAAGCGATCAAACCGGGCGCCACACCAAAGCTTACTGCATCCGCCAGCGAATCGAGCTGCTTGCCCATCTCCGAAGGAACTTTCAGTAACCTCGCCATAAAGCCATCGAGAAAATCGATAGAAGCGGCGATGGCGATAAAAAGACTGGCCCAGGTAATGCGTTGCGGCAACTCTACCAGGTTATCGCCGTTGACGTCGATGGTGAACGTAATGCCCGGCTGCATAATGCATACGATCGCCAGGCAGCCGAACAACAGGTTCAATAAGGTAAAAAGATTCGGGATCTGTTTCATGGGTATCTTATTCCAGTCCTGCGCGGCATCTGCCGCCACTAATTATTTTTTCATCAATGCCTCTATCTCATCCGCTTCTATAGGGATATTCTTCATCAGGTCCTGGTTGCCAGTGCGGGTGAGCCATACATTGTTCTCGATGCGCACGCCCATTCCTTCCTGCTCTATGTAAATGCCCGGCTCGATGGTCAGCAGCATGCCCGCTTTCAACGGCTCGGTACGCGTACCCAGATCGTGTACGTCCAGCCCAAGATGATGCGAAATGCCATGATACAGGTATTTGCGGTAAGCCCGGTTCTCGCGGTCTTCATTCTTAACATCCGATTTCCGGAGCAGACCGATCTTCAGGAATTGCTGCGTGGCTTCCTCTCCTACTTTTTCAGTGTATTCGACAATAGTGATGCCGGGCTTCAGAATGCTTTTGGCATAGTTGTGCAAATGAAGACAGGCATTGTATACCGTTCTCTGTCTGCGGCCGAACTTTGCATTCACCGGCACCGTTCTGGTGAGATCGGCTGCATACCCGCCGTATTCGGCGCCGAAATCCATCAGTATCAGGTCTCCGCTTTTACATTCGGCATTATTGGCAACATAGTGCAGGGTGCGGGCATTATCGCCGCTGGCTATGATACTCCCGTATGCAGGACCCGTAGCCCGGCGGCTCAGAAAGCCCCGGTAGATCTCCGCTTCGATCTCGTACTCCATCACACCCGGCCTGATGAACTGCAGCAGATCGCGGAAAGTCTGTTCGGTGATATCGACCGCTTTCTGCACCACAGCGATCTCCTCTTTTGTTTTGATACCACGCAACTGCTTCATGATCTTCGCTGCACGCTGAAACGAATGCAGCGGATAGGCGGCTTTCATTTCATCCACAAAACGGTATTCACGGGTACGCACCTGCGAGGCCTTGCGGTCATTCTCGTTGGTGTCCAGATAAATATGATCCGCGAGATGGATCCAGCTCTGCAGCAGTGCATCCAGGGTATCGAGCCAGAGAATGGTCTGGATACCGGACAGCGCTGTAGCTTCCTTCGCCCGTAACCTCCTGCCATCCCATTTTTCTTTTAATTCGTTGGGGCGCACCAGTACCAGCACTTCCCGGTATTTCGGATCGGGATTGTCCGGAAAAATCACCACCATCGAGTCTTCCTGCGTAATGCCGCTCAGCCAGAACAGGTCGCTGTTCTGCTTGAAGGGATGAAGCGCATCTCCGTTGGCCGGCCACTCATCGCTGCTCACAAAAATGGCGATACTGTTGGGTAATAACTGCGCGGCAAATCGTTTTCTGTTGTTGATGAACAGATCAGGGTCGAGGGGCAGGTGCTTCATGTAGTCTGGTTGAACCCCTGCAAGATAGTCAAAGCTTTCTGCTTTTAAACCAGCCCCGGACTTGTGGCCCACCCTGTTAATTAAAAATAAAATGATAAGCGGTTTGAAAGATATACGAACAGGCTCGTATATTTACTACGAAATTATTCGTTAACCAGATCAATCAACACACGTATGAAAACGATCAACAAATGGACAGCCGGAGCGGTATTGCTGGCGGCTGTTATCACACTGGGCGCCTGGAAAGTGGGCGGCGCCGGCAAAAATTACCAGGACTACTATGCAGGCGATAACCAGGATACAACACCTGCACGCAAAAAATCAACCGGCAAAAAAGACTACAAAGCTGGTGATCTCGATGAAGCCATGAGGGAGCTTGACCGTGCCATGAGCGATATGGACAAGACCCTGAAGATCGATCTCAGCAAAATGGACCGCGAAATGAAACAGGCAATGGAAGAGCTGAAAAAAGTGGACCTGGACAAGATCGGCGAGCAGGTGCAGGCATCGCTCAAAGAGATCAACTGGGAAAAGACCCGGGGTGAAGTAGACAAAGCCATGCACGAAGCGGAAAAAGCGCTCAGGGAAATTGATTTCTCCAAAGTAAAACAGGAGATCGATCGGGCAAGGGACCGGATAGATGTTGAGAAGATCATGTCACACATAGACATGGATAAGATCCGCAAAAGCGTTGACAACGGGCTGGAGCAGGCGCGGGTTGGACTCGATAAAGCCAAAAAACAACTGGGACAGCTCAAAGAATTCATCAACGAACTGGACAAAGACCACCTGATCGACAAGAAAAAGGGCTACAAGATCGAGATCCGGAACGGCGAACTGTACATCAACGGAACCAAACAGTCGAAGGAAGTGAACGACAAGTACAGGAAATATTTCAAGGACGAAGACTATACCATCAGGAGCGATGGGGATGATGTGATACATATTTGAGGGCGACGTGAGGCGTGAATCGTGAGGCGTGAGACTGGAGACGTGAATAGGGTTTGAAAAACGCTGACAGATTTTATTTCGGGTCCATGGTCCATAGTCCATCACGCAATCGACTATGGACCATGGACCCTTCTCTCTCTCTCTGCCCATTCACCATTCACCATTCACCATTCACCCCCTCAAAACCTCACCGTCGGGCACTTCACCGAGCGGCCGGCGCCGGAAGAGAAAACCCCGCTTTTTACAATGGAGAGTTCATAAGCGCCGCGGGTGCCATTGAGGCCTCCGAGTGAGGAGATCGTTGCATCATAATTGACCGTGATGCGGAAATCATTCAGTTCAACGCCCAGCATCGGTATCAGCGCATCGTTGTTGCGGTAATACAATCCCAGTATCAGTTGCTGCGCACCGTCTCCGCTCAGATCGCGGTTGGCATTGAAGCCGAGCACGGTTTCCCAGGCATTGCCCATTTTGCTGACATAGAGGTTGGGATTGAGTATCCAGACATCCTGTATTTTGATATTGCTGTTCAGGAAAGCGGTGTACCTGCGGGAGATGCGATTATCCGAAACCGAAGGATCGAAAAATGTTTCCCTTGGTTTATTGATGTGCATAATGCTTACACCCGCATTGAAGTACACATTCTCCGAAGCAAAATAAGCATAGTTCAGACCCATTTGCAGATCGAGATAAGAGGCCTGGCTAAAGGCAAAAGGCTCGTTGGAGGGAATGGATACGTCTATGAACTTGCCATTCCACTGGTCGTCGAACGTAAGCTTGCTCACATCGATCCGCTTGCTGGTAAAACCCAGACTGAACCCTCCGCTCAGCAGGCTGTTATAACCCAGCATCTGGTGATAGGCGATCGAAGCGAAGCCGCTGGTAGTTGAAAGGCTGCCGCTTCCGGCTACATCCTTGTACAATGCAGCTCCAACACCAAGCCAGCCATTCTCAAAACGGTCTGCCAGTATTTTCATATCGCCCCAGACACTCATGGTCTTGTAGGGGTTGCCCACATTGGCCCACTGGTTACGGTAATTGCCTCCTACCCTGAAATCATAGTCGGGATTGAAACCGGTATTAGCCGGGTTGATCAGCAAAGGGCTGTGAAAGTATTGTGAGAAGTGAAGGTCCTGCGCATAGTTATACCCTGTCAACATGGCCAGCACCAGCATTCCAGTAATCCGCAATAGGTAGCGCATAGATCAGTTATCGAAGTAATGTAATATCACCTTTCTTGGTGGCTTTTTCCTTGCCGCCGAATTCTATCAGTAATGTGTAATGATAAACATCCTGCGGCTGCAGTACGCCCTTATATGTTCCGTCCCATCCTGCATTCGGATCCGTGCCCTGATAAACAAGGGTACCCCATCTGTTGTAAATATTCCAGGTCATTCGTGTAATGCCGTAACCGTGTACGTATATTTTGTCGTTGCGGCCGTCGCCATTGGGTGAGAAAGCATTCGGCACATCCACCGAATTCAGGATCACCACGGAAACAGTCTGGCAACTGGTATCGATACATCCAAAGCTGTTGTAAGTAACCAGGCAGGTGTTATAAGTTCCGGTTGCATTGTACAAATGTTGTACCACTGTATCCGGCAATATCGTCATCAGCGTATCGCCATCACCGAACAGCCATTTGTATTTTGCACCGCCGGTGGCACCGTTGAGAAAGCTTACAGGTTTATTGGTTTCCGTCGGCTGCGGCATATATGTGAACGCGGATTTAGGATACGGACTCACTACAATCGTAAAATAGGCCGAAGTGTCTACCCTGTTGCAGGTATTGGTGTCTGTAGCGATCAGCCTTACTTTATAACTGCCGGTATTTGCGTATAAATGTGTAGGGTCGGGAAGCGTTGATGTGCTTCCATCACCAAATTCCCAGAGAAAATCGGTGCCTCCAAGCGAGTTATTGGTAAATACCGCATTGTACGGAACACAACCCGAAGGCGATGCTTCGAACTGCGCTTTTACCGTGGGTGATAAACGCACTTTCTTGACCAAGCTATCGGGTTCATTGCAATAATTCGTATCGATCAGCACCAGTTTCACATCGTAGCTGCCTGCTGCTGAATAGGTGTGGTTCACGGATCCTGACCCGGCGAGTTGCGTGGTTCCGTCCCCGAAATCCCAGCGGAAGCTGTTTGCAGTGAACGGCTTCACGGAAGTGGATTTGTTGGTGAATTGATAGGTCAGCGAAGCGCAGGGCGGCAGCTTGGTAGTGGTGAAAGCCAGCGTAGCCTGGTCATCGCGCACCCGCATGGTTACCCTCGCAGTATCGGCTACGTTGCAGGTACTCGAATCGATCGATACCAGGCTTACCCGGTACAGACCAATCGTATTGAATGTATGCGAGATCGAAGGTGTAGTGGTGGTTACCTTAGGACTGCCGTCATTAAAATCCCAGATATACTTCTTACCCTGCGCCAGGGTATCTGTGAAGTCAACCACCATCGGTACGCAGCCGGAAGTATCATGGGGCACGCCATTGATGCTTGCCTGCAATCCCGCTCCTACCCCTGCCAGGTTGAAAGCGATCTTAACCGCGGCCAGGTTACAGTCTGTTGAATTGTTCGTCTGCGACCAGGCGCCGGGCGTGGTTGG
The DNA here is from genome assembly GCA_019247775.1 of Chitinophagaceae bacterium. Lineage (GTDB taxonomy): Bacteria > Bacteroidota > Bacteroidia > Chitinophagales > Chitinophagaceae > Sediminibacterium. The sequence goes on from JAFBAN010000086.1 coordinate 16,078, forward strand.
GAAAAAATCCGCAGGGTTCGTGGGCTTGGTACTGCAGTTGGCGCAGATAGCCTGGTAGATAACGCCGTTGGCGTCGAACCGGCTGGTGCCTCCGTCTACATGCTCTCCAAATCCGCCGAACTGCCCGAAGTAGCTGCCATATAATTGTGAAGCCGCATTTTTTTCAAGCACGAAAAAATAAAAATCGGAACCATCGGTACGCTTCTGAAATGCGTCCGGAGTGAGCGGCAATCCATTCGTATATGAGTTCGGGAAACCATCCTGCACATCCGTTGATCCGCCCCAGCCCGACACGTACACATTCTCACAGCGGTCAACCAGGAAGGCCGTTAACGACAGGTTTGGATTGGCGGATGCAGTACCGAACACCGTAGAGTACACGTAATCCGAAAGATCAGGTTTCAGTTTACTGATGAACTGCTTGCCGCCTGTCTGCGAAAATGCCGCATTGAGTATAGGCCAGCTGCCGGTTGTTGTTCCGGCGATATATGGAAAACCGAATCTGTCGAACTGGATACCGTAAATAAGATCATTGCCGGAGGTTCCGAAATAACCGTCCCTTATCAAAACGCCGGTATTGGTGAATTCTGCAACGAAGCCGTCGCAGATGCCGCCCTGGAAAGTCGGATACTTGACGCCGGTTTTCGGTCCGGGAAAATCATTGCTCGCCGTAACGCCGCCCACGAACAAATGTCCATCGGAAGGATTGATCGCGAGTACGAAAGCCGCATCATCATCGCTGCCGCCGATCAGGTCGCTGAACAGTACGCCGCCAAGATCAGGGGTAAATTTCATAACTACCGCATCCTGCACACGCTTCGCTGCATTGGCAGCGCCCGCTTTTGCTTGGGGAGAACTGGCCGTGATAGGGAAATTGGTGGACTGGGTACAGGAAGCGACATAAATATTGCCGGCACCATCCAGGATCACTTCACTCCTCGCATCGTCGCCATAGTTCCTGTCGATGGATTCGGCGCCGCGGGGCGACTGGTACTTGGCCCTGATGTTCACGCCGTCATCGCCATTACCGCCTATCCTGACAGATCCGATCAGCGCACTGCCCGAGGCATTGAGCTTGGTGATCACAATATCCTGTGAGCCTCCCGGCCCGTAAGTCTGCAAAGCACCTTTGAGGGGATAATTGGCCGATGTGGTACGGCCGGCGATCACAAGATTGCCTGCGCCATCCACTACCATACTATGCGGCTGCTCATTACCCGAACCGCCGATATAGGTTGCATACACGCGGTTTGAGCCCGTGGGATCGAATTTCATGATGCCGATATCATAACCCTGTGGTTCGCCTGTTCCGCTGTTACCGCCGCCATGACTTGTCTGAAAAGCGCCGTTACTTACGGGGAAAGAACCGCTGCCGCTCAGCAACACAATACCGCCGGAATAGAAATTTCCTTTGCCATCGTAAGTGGCTGTATATCCCCAGTTATCCAGCGAACTGCCGGTAAAAGTGGAGAAGATCAGCGAAGGATCGATCACGGTAATCGCATCCTTCGAATAAGGTGCATCTATTTTGAACCGTACGATATTACCCTTCAGTTCAAAATGACAGGGCAGTTCTACCCGTTTATCATTGACGATCTGGTAGGTATAGGGCGCTTTCTCCACCACTTCATCCACCGAAGTTTTGATATGCAGATCGCCCTTGGTGATCTTCAGTCCGTCAGCTCCGTCGAAGTACATGGCGATATTGCCGAGATCTGCCCCGGGGTTCACGATAAAATCATATTTCAATATGCCGGCAGCAGTATAATACCGGACATCGATACCCGGATACACATTGCGGTAAGTGATGCCCTGGTAAATACGGCAGTTGGATGCCCACTGGCTTGAATCGCTGCCGATAAAATAGTTGTTGTAGCTCGGCAGCGGTTTATCCGGCACGGCAACAGCGTTGGTATTTGCATTGAGGAACTTTACCTCATACACATGCGAACGCAGCACCCCCGGAGGCGCATCTCCCTGATCGCCATTTGCCGGCAGTTTCTGTGAAGAAGCGGAAGAGGAATTGGTCTGCTTCACCGCCTCGCTTCCCCCGAACCCATGATGGAGGTAAAAGCCGAGCTGATCCAGATCCTTCCGGTTGTGCAGGAGCACACGATAGCCTGTTTGCTGCAAAGCAAAAGAGCCGGCCGGCAGATCTCCCCTGAAGCGGATGTCTTTGCCCCACTGTCCTTTGTTCTCAACAAATTGCAAATAATTCTGGCCAAAAGCGTTCGCGCCGAGAAGAACAAACCCGATTATTCTCCCTATTGTTTTAAACACACCCAACTTAATTATAATAAAAGGTACGACTAATAAACGTTGTTTTCAACCGCTCAGTTCGGTCAGGAGATCTTGCTCCAGCCATTCCGGTGTTTTTGGGATTGCAGAAACTCTTTCAAAGGTGAATTTATTGCCATTTTGAGTTCGGTGTCTTCATTGACCAGGCTTTCGGCTTCTGTACGGGCTAATTCTAACAATCCTTTATCATTCACTATACTGGCTACCTTAAAATTTAATGCCCCGCTCTGTCGGGTGCCTTCGATATCGCCGGGACCGCGGATTTCCAGGTCTTTTTCGGCGATCACGAATCCGTCGTTGGTAGCGCACATTATCTTGATCCGTTCCCGGGCCTCTTTGCTGGCTTTGCCCCCCGTTAATAATATGCAAAAGCTTTTTTCGCTTCCCCTGCCCACCCTGCCGCGCAGCTGGTGCAGCTGGGATAGCCCGAACTTTTCGGCGCTTTCGATGACCATTACGCTGGCATTGGGCACATTCACGCCCACCTCAATTACGGTGGTGCTTACCATGATATGCGTATCGCCTTTTACAAAGCGCTCCATATTGGTCTCTTTCTGCTCTGCCGGCTGCCGGCCATGTACCATGCTGATCCGGTATTTGGGCTCCGGAAAGAAACTCTTGACCTGCTCGTACCCCTGCATCAGGTCCTCGTAGCTTAGCTTTTCGCTTTCTTCGATCAGCGGATAGATAAAATAGGCCTGCCTTCCTTTTTCAATTTCCGTTCGTACGAAATCCATTACCCCGGCCCTGGCGGTTTCATAACGGTGAACCGTAGCCACCGGTTGCCTTCCCGGCGGCAGCTCGTCCATAATACTGTAGTCCAGGTCGCCATAGGCTGTCATGGCCAGCGTACGCGGAATCGGCGTGGCCGTCATCACCAGCACATGCGGCGGCAGTTCGGCTTTCTCCCATAGTCTTGCCCGCTGCGCTACACCGAAACGATGCTGCTCATCCACGATCACCAGTCCGAGGTTCCTGAACTGTACCGTGTCTTCGATCACTGCATGGGTGCCGATCACAAAATGAATGGTATCATCGAGCAGACCCTGCAGTATCCGCTTGCGTTCGGCGGTCCTGGTACTGCCGGTAAGCAACGCTACTTCAACAGGCATTTCCTTCAATAGTTCGCTGATGCTGTTGTAATGCTGCTGCGCCAGGATCTCTGTTGGCGCCATGATACAGCTTTGGTAGCCATTGTCGGCGGCCAGCAGCATGCTGAGCAGGGCTACGATCGTTTTTCCGCTGCCTACATCGCCCTGCAGCAGCCGGTTCATCTGGTGCCCCCGCCCTGTATCGCTGCGGATCTCCTTTAGCACCCTTTTCTGTGCGCCGGTCAGCTCAAACGGCAGGTATTTTGAGTACAGTGTGTTGAACAGCTCACCTACTTTTTCGAAAGCTACGCCCCGGCTCATCTTGTTCCGCTGGAGGCGTACCAGGTTCAGCCGTACCTGGGCGATGAACAGCTCTTCGAATTTGCAGCGCTTCAGGGCTGCTTCATAAGCCTGTGGCGAAACAGGAAAATGCATATTACGCCAGGCTTCATAGCGGTTCATTAGTCCGAGTTTATCGATCAGCGGTTGTGGAATATTTTCTGCAATATCCCTGGGCTGCAGCTGGGTGAAAAGCGCCTGGGTGAATTTGGCCAGCTGCCTTCCGTTCAGACCCCGGGCTTTCAGTTTTTCGGTGGAGGGATAAACCGGTTCCAGGAAAGCTTTACCCCCTGCCATGGCCGGCACATAAGGCTCCATTTCGGGATGCACGATCTGCGGCTTGCCGTTGAAAAAACCGGTACGGCCGAACACCAGGTAATCGCTGCCGATATTCAGGTTCTTTGTAACCCAGTTGATGCCCTGGAACCAGGCCAGTTCCAGCACGCCCGACTTATCACGAAGTTGTGCCACGAGCCGCCGGTTGCGTTTATCGCCGATGGTATCGTAACTGATAAGGGTACCTGCCACCTGGACATAATCAGTTTGCGGGGTAATGGAGCGGATAGGACTTACCTGCGTTTTATCGATATGCCGGTTAGGGAACAGTTCCAGCAGATCGCGGAAGCTGAAAATATTCAGTTCCTTCTTCAACAGGTCGGCACGCAACGGCCCTACACCTTTCAGGTATTCGATAGGAGAATCTAATATGGAAGGAGCCGAAGCGATAGTGCGTAATGTGGGATGTGAAAATAGTAAAGAACAATTTAAGTCTGGAGTCTGGAGTTAGGAGTCTGAGTAGGTTTATGCGATAAGGCAATAAAATAACAGTGATTAAACCTTTTAATGCCCCGTACTTGTACGCAGCTAACATTCATCTACTCCTAACTCCTAACTCCTAACTCCAAACTCCTAACTCCAAACTCCTAACTCTCTCCTATCTTCGCGCCATGGAAAAAGAGATCGTTCTCAGCGGCATCAGGCCTACCGGATTTCTGCACCTGGGCAACTATTTCGGGGCATTG
>JAFBAN010000145.1 GCA_019247775.1 Chitinophagaceae bacterium
ATGTGCTCAATGAACACATCAGCCAGCTTCGCAAATTTAAGACAAGCCTCGAAAAAGAGAATTATGCTTACCTGCAGGAACTGATCGAGCATGCGAACGGGATCAAACGGATATTGAAGTGATAAAGCGGGTTTGGGATGGTGTGAATGGTGAATGGTGAGTGGTGAATATGGTGCGAAAGGCTTCCGGGAAGCTATTTTCCATTCACCATTCACCATTGCCCAGTAGGCACAAAAAGGCGGCAAAGCGCCCTAGATAAAGTACCTTTGCGCAAAATTTGAATACATGACGACATTTGAAGCGTTAGGAATTGATGCAAGACTGATCCGGGCTACGGATGAGCTGGGTTATATCAACCCCACAGCCATCCAGGAGCAGGCCATTCCGATACTGCTGAGCGGCACAAAGGATTTTATCGGCCTGGCCCAGACCGGCACCGGAAAAACTGCTGCTTTCGGCCTGCCCTTACTGCATGTGATCGATGCAGCGGAAAAATACCCGCAGGCGCTGGTGGTTTGTCCCACCCGCGAACTCTGCATGCAGATCGTAAAAGAAATAGAGCTGTTCAAGAAATACATTCCTGGTGTATCGGTAGTAGCCGTATATGGGGGCGCTTCGATAGGCCTGCAGATCCGGGACCTGAAACGTGGCGTACAGATCGTAGTGGCCACACCGGGCCGGTTGATCGATCTGATCGAACGCAAAGCGATCGAACTTGAGGAGATCAAATACGTGGTGCTCGATGAGGCGGATGAAATGCTGAACATGGGATTCCAGGAGGATATCGAATTCATCCTGAAGAACACCCCGCAGCGCGAAAGCACCTGGCTGTTCAGCGCCACTATGCCTGCCGAGATCCGCAAAGTGAGCAAGCGCTACATGAAAGATCCGAAGGAGGTGACTGTTGGTAAAGTGAACACCGCCAACAAAAGCATCGATCACCAGTATTATGTAACCACGGCGCAGCACAGGTATGAAACGCTGAAGCGCATTATCGACTTTAACCCGGGTATCTACGGCATCATCTTTACACGGACCAAAATAGATGCGCAGCAGATCTCCGAACGGCTCACCCGCGAAGGATACGATATCGACGCGCTCCATGGCGATCTTACCCAGGTGCAGCGCGATAAAGTGATGGGCCAGTTCCGCGATAAAAGCCTGCAATTGCTCATCGCCACCGATGTGGCCGCACGCGGCATCGATGTACAGGGCATCACCCATGTGATCAACTATGAACTGCCGGACGATGTGGAAGTGTACACCCATCGCAGCGGGCGAACAGGCAGGGCAGGAGCGCAGGGTATCTGTATTTCGATCGTACACTCCAAAGAGATGTACAAGTTCAAACAGATCGAACGCATCAATAATTCACAGTTCCACAAACTGGATATTCCGAGCGGAAAGGATGTTTGCCGCAAACAGTTCTTCCATTTCATGGATAAATTGTTATCGGCCGATATCAGTCACGGTAACTACGAAACCTATGTTCCCATGCTTGCGGAGAAATTCGCGGATATCACCAAGGAAGAAGTATTGAAACGTGTGGCAGCGATGGAATTCGACCGGTTCCTGAAATATTATGAAAATGCGGAGGACCTCAATGTCCGCGAACGGAGCCGTAAAGACGATATGGGCGCCCGCAGAAAAGAAGAAGTTGGCGGACGCGGCGATAAACGACGGGATGCACCCCGCAGCGGCGGCGGTTACAGCCGTTTGTTCGTGAACCTCGGTACCAAAGACGGTTTTTACAAAGCGAGTTTCCTGCAGTTCATCCTCGACATGAGCGATCTGCGCAAGGATGTACTGGGAAAGATCGATATGAAGGATATGAATACCTGGATCGAAATAGAAAAAAATGCCGCCCAGCAGATGATCCGTTCGCTCGATGGCAAGAATTATAAAGGACGGCGGATCCGCATGAACGACGCGGAAACCGGCGGCAGAAGATAACGGCACTTTAATACACTGATATATGGAGCAAGCAACTGAACAAAAAACCGCGATTGAAAACTTATTGCAGAAAAGGCCGCTGATCATTTCAGGTCCCTGCAGCGCCGAAACGGAAGAGCAGGTGGTGCAGACCGCCAACAGGCTGGCCGCAACAGGCAAAGTGGATATGCTGCGCGCGGGCATCTGGAAGCCAAGAACGCGGCCCGGAAGCTTCGAGGGCATCGGCACAAAAGGCCTGCCCTGGCTGCAGCGTGCAAAAAAAGAATCCGGTCTGCCGGTAACCATCGAAGTAGCTACCGGCAAACAGGTAGAAGATGCGCTTCATTTCGATGTGGATGTATTGTGGATCGGCGCACGCACCACGGTAAACCCCTTCAGCGTACAGGAAGTGGCCGATGCACTGCGCGGAGTGGATATCCCGGTATTGATCAAGAACCCGATCAATCCCGATCTGGAGTTATGGATCGGCGCCGTGGAACGGGTGGCCAAAGCAGGCATTAAAAATATCGGGCTCATCCATCGCGGATTCAGCTCCTATGGCAATACCGAATACCGCAATGCACCCATGTGGCATCTCGCTATCGAAATGAAACGCCGCAATCCGGGCATGCTCCTGATCAACGATCCCTCACATATCTGCGGCCGCAGGGATATCCTGCAGGACGTGGCGCAAAAAGCGATCGATCTCGACTTCGACGGGCTCATCATCGAAAGTCATATCGACCCCGATAATGCCTGGAGCGATGCCAAGCAGCAGATCACACCTGAGAAACTGGGCGAACTGATCGGTTCCATCATCTGGCGTAAAGAAGACATCAGTTCCGAAGAACTGCATGCGGCCATGGAAAAAATGCGGGCGCAGATCAATCAGCTGGATGATGAGTTGCTGCAGTTACTGGGCCAGCGTATGAAGGTGGCGGATAAGATCGGTCAGTATAAAAAAGACAATAATATCACCATTCTCCAGACCAATCGCTGGAACGCCATCCTGGAAAGAGCATTCCCCAAAGGCGAGGCGCTCGGACTGAGCAAAGAATTCATAACAAAGTATTTCGATGCCGTGCACATGGAAAGTATCAACCACCAGAACCGCATCATGAATTCATAACCGATCAGTCAAAACGCTGCGATGACCCGGAAAAAATTCAGTTTCAGCAACAGCTCGGTCGATTATTTTTTCGATGCGGATTTTTC
>JAFBAN010000218.1 GCA_019247775.1 Chitinophagaceae bacterium
GGTAATCGGAGGTTACCGGTGTATTGCCGGTCTTTGCTTTGATCGACAGGTTCATGATCGCTTCTTCCCTCAAGGTGAGCAGCACTCCTTTGTTGAAACGATAACCCAGTGATACATTGGGATAGTTCTGGAAGCCATGGCCGGTGGTCCGAAACCCTTCAACGTTAATAAAGCCGAACCACCAGGCGAGGTCATTTCCAATCGACATTGAAATACGGTGTGTAAGCGGAAATGCCCAGTGCGGACCAATCGATAACTGGTTTTGGAATACCTGAAACTGCACCCTGCTGTCGAGGAATGAATGTTCGCTCAATCTCCGGAGAAGATGAAAATCGCCGCAGGGAACCCGGAGATGCTGCTCCTCTGTTACATCCTGCGCAAGCGTGGTAAGATTAAAGCCGAGAGAGGCTTTCCAGGTCTTGTTCATCTGGTGTGGAAAGGACACGAATTTCAGCTGCCCGGCAGGAATATCCTGCGCCCAGGCATTGAAACCGAAAGCCAAAAAAATAAAGGCAGTAAAAGCCGAACGGATATTTTTCTTCATAACCTATGCCGCTGCATGCGCAGTTTGCACCAGCCTAAAGGTCTGATCATGCCGCAGCATAACTGTTACAAAACCTTTTGAAAAATTTGCAATATTCCTAGGTGATCGGCGTAACTAAGAGATGCCGGCTTTTGAAAGTTGGGGGTTGCGGATATTACCGCGGAGTTTTGCAGGATCTTCTTGTGTATCTCTTCCCCTCTGCGTCTCCGCGGTAACAGCGGCTGCCTGAACCATAGCCCGGTCCATTTTAACCCATGGCCCCATAGGCCGTTTAATAAAAAAGCAGTATATTTAAATTCTTAAACATTCTAATATGCCTACAGGAGTAGTAAAATGGTTCAATGACGCAAAAGGTTTTGGTTTTATCACGCCGGATGGTGGTGGCGAAGATCTGTTCGCACATTTTTCTGCCATCAATATGGGAGGATTCAAGTCTTTGAAAGAAGGCCAGAAAGTCAGCTTTGAAATAACAGACGGAAAAAAAGGAAAACAGGCCGCTAATATCCAGGCAGCCGAGTAATACTTCAGCGACAGTCCAGTTTGCTGGCTACCTTCTTTTCGCCGAAAGGATGCAACGAGAACATAAGGTAGCCCCCGCCATTCAGTCCCGGGTCTTTCTTGAAAAGCCCCAGGTTATGCAATCCCACTACCAGCGGTCCCAGCTTTATCGCAGCGCCAACCCAGAGTTGTCCCTGCGTGTTATACTGAACCGGCAGGTAGGCGCCCAGCCCCATCGTTTCCCAGCGCGGGGTTACCGTGAGCAGGTTCAGCTCCTTGGTCCGCAATTTTGACGGACTCGAAGCGGAATAGAAATTCACACTGAGTTCTCCGTTCACATAAAAATGATTTCCCAGGTTCTTGTCCACGTTCAGGATCAGCCTTGTTGGATTGCTGATCGTAAAATTATCCGTGATAACGGAAGAGCTGTTGAACAGGGTACCAATAGAATCACTGAATGCCCTGGCATCCGAAATGCCTGAGAATTTTTGTTCTGCATTTCCGTCGGGAATTGAGTTGATCGGATCGGCAAACTGCCTCGAATACTGGCTGGTCTTGAAGCTGTGCGCGCCCAGGTCCATCAGGCTTACACCGATCTTCCAGTCGTAGTTCAGGTTATTATTGACATCTGCCAGCTCGGTATTGTACACCATATATTCGATGCCTAAACTAAGGCCGAGGGTCAGCTTCGACTGGTTCAGAAAATCCTTGAAATTATCCGCATTATCGAAATTGTCGGAATAGCCGTAAGAGCCGCGGCCGTTTGTGAAAAGATAAGAAGTGTCGGTCCCATTCTTCTGTTCGAGATAGCTGATCTTGCTGAGCCGCATAAAAGCGCCCGATAATCCTTTCATAAGTTGAAGCGTAAAGCCGCCGGTAAGCCTGCTCCGGTCGGTTTCGGCCAGCAACTGCGAATAGTTCAGATCCGCTTCCAGCCATCCCGCATGCGTGGCCCCGCCTTCAAGAAAAGGAGTATTGCGGTTAACGATCAGGAAACTGTTCAGACTGCTTACGGCCGAATCCACATAATTGAAAGGAAGTGCATTCAGGTGGTTGTACATCCGCGCGCGCAGGTTGAAATTCACGGCCCGGTTATCATCCAGCTTATACAGGAAATTCAGAAAGCTAAGGTCGAAATTATTGTGCAGGTACCTGCTGAAGTTGCCGTCGCGCATGGTCAGCGAGGCATCGGAAGAATTGGAGAGGCTGAAATCTTTCAGGTAAGAGCCATTCGTACTCAGCTTGAATTGGGTGGAGAACAAACTAAGATCCCATTTATACGCCGAGCCTACAGATGCGGCGGGATTGTTGAAGACCGCGGTACTTCCTGCAAATGGCGAACCGTGTAACGCCTGGTATCCCTGCGCAGCGGCGCAGAGGCCGCAGCAGGCCAGCAGTACAGTCAGTGATGGCAGTAAAAAGGCTTTTCTCATTTCAGACTAATGATGCGGAAAGATAACTATTTGCTGCCCCAAATGGATACCCGGCAGCCATCTTAACAGGCTGCTAAGAGATAAAATGCTGGTTGCCAATGGGAGCAGTTACAGGTCCTGTTGGCAGGATGGACCGGAATTATTGAATTTGCCCGAAGGTTTTTGTAGGTTGTAGCGTCTAACTGCTAATTGGAAATAATTGAACGAACAGGAGCTTATTCGCGGGCTGCAAAACGGGGATGCGACGGCCTTCAGGCAACTGGTGGAGACCTGGCAGCATATGGTGTATAATACCGTGCTGAGCATTGTGCAGAATACCGGCGAAGCCGAAGACCTGGCACAGGATGTATTCATCCAGGTATACCAGTCGGTGGCGCAGTTCAGGGGGGAAGCGAAACTGTCGACCTGGCTGTACCGCATCGCCTTGACCAAGGCCTTGGACGCAGAGAGAAAGAAAAAAGCGAAGAAGCGAATGGCAGGTTTCAGATCGTGGATCGGGGCAGGTGGAGAAGAAGTGGAAGCCGTGCATTTCGATCATCCGGGCGTGCAACTGGATAACAAGGAGAAAGCAGCCATGCTCTTCAAAGCGATGACGCAGTTGCCGGAGAACCAGCGCATCGCTTTTACGCTGATCAAATCGGAAGGATTGAGTTATGAAGAAGTGGCTTCGGTGATGAACCTCGGTGTAAAAGCAGTGGAATCGCTGATGCACCGCGCCAAAGAAAACCTGCGGAAAAAGCTGCAGCAATACTATAACCATTAATAAAATCTGATGAAGCCTGGGAATGCTACACAGGATCTGATCGAGGAAACACTGCAGAGTCTGGACGGTATCAGCCGCGCCGAAGCTCCCGCATTTTTCTACACCCGCCTGCAGGCCAGGCTCGATAAGCAGCAGGAGCCAGGCGCCAGCTGGTGGTGGTTCGGCAAACCCGCATTCTCTTTTGCTACCCTTGCATTGCTCTTGGTATTGAATGTTGCAGCGCTGACACGCTATCTCAAAAAAAGCGATCAGCCAGTTCAGCAGACAACGGGTATCCAGGGTTTCGCAAAAGAATATGATCTCGATGCTGTTTCGCTTTATTCCGAAAAAGATAATCCATGATGAGCTATTTCAACAGGACCAAATGGCTGACCATACTCGTAGTGTTGCTCGTGGCACTTAATATCGCTTCGCTCACTACATTCTGGCTGCTGAAAGACCGGCGTCAGGGACCGCCGCCGCCACAGAATGGCGTTACGGACTTCCTGGTAAAGGAATTGGGATTTGATTCGGCGCAGAAACAGCGGCTCGAACAACTGGTAGAAACGCATCGCAGTACTGTGATGGACATCCGCCGCGGGCACCGGGAAGCAAAGGATGCTTTTTTTGCTTTACTGAAGGAACCGGCGTTGACGGATTCCGCACTAGCAGTCGCCGCTGCAAAAGCAGATGCGCCGGATCAGCGACTGGAGATGGCTACTTTCAGGCATTTTCAACAGGTAAGGGCATTGTGCAATGATGCGCAGAAGAAGAAATTCGATCAGATCATCCAGCAGGTATTACGCATGAACGGCCCGCCGGGCGCTCAGGGTCCGCCACCACCCGGTGACCGCCGCCCGCCACCAGGTGATCGCCCTCCGCAGGACGGTCCGCCCCCACCACAGTAACGATCCAACTATTTGATAATAATTAAACAGACTTTATGAAAAGAAGTATGCAGGTCTTTGTCGTGCTCTTGATGCTAGGTCTTGCGGGCCATTCTCAGCAGCCCGCCGCTGACGGTCCGCCTAAACCGCCATCCCCGGAAGAACGGCTAAAACACGTAACAGAAAAATTCAATCATGAGCTTGGATTGAACGCGACGCAACAGGAGAAACTGGCCGCCGCCTATAAAAATTTTTTCGCCGGGATGGAAAAGCTACGGCAGAAAGAAGGCAAACCCCAGCCTCCGCCACCGCCCCCTCCGCCACCCGCCGATAAAGAAGCGGTAGACAAACTCGTAAAGGCCCGGGATGCACAGGTAAAAGCGGTATTGACCGCGGCACAATTCGAGAAATATACAGCGCTGGAAAAAACAATGCGCCCCCCAGGACCCGGTCAAAAGCCGCCGCCTGGTGATAGAAAGAATTAAAAATGCTGAGCGCTCAGATCTCCCCGTCACTTATCCGGACGGGGATTTTTTATGCAAAAAAAAGTCCCCTGTAGAAACAGGGGACGTCTTCGATTGCTTGCCATATAAGAAAAGAGATAAAGATCAGTTAACCTGTGATTCGCTTCGGATATCACTGTCTCAGGTATCTTGCCCTCAATTGCAGGATAAAGATAAGGGTAAAATCAATTCACATAGTATTTTATTTATTAATTAATTGTTTTCACAAATAATTATGGGAAAATTTAGATGCCCTGTCTGTTAATATTCGTATTAAAAAATTAATAATATGAATAGCATGGCGGGCTAATAAACCTAACTCGCTGATAGTTAATTAGTTTTTCTAGGATACGCTTTCAACGCAGCCTCAAGGCAGTCCATCGCCCCATTAATATCATCAAGATTTAATACATAAGCCAGCCGCACTTCTTTTTTTCCGAGCCCGGGTGTGCCATAAAAACCCGTGGCAGGAGCCAGCATCACCGTATGGCTATTGTGGGAGAAACTTTCCAGCAGCCATTGGCAGAACAGGTCTGCATCGTCGATAGGGAGACGGGCAATGGCATAAAAAGCGCCGCCAGGGTTCGGGCAAAAAACCCCATCCATGCTGTTCAAACGTTTTACGATCAGATCGCGCCGTGATTTGTATTCCGCTTTTGTCTGGTCGAAATAATCTGCCGGCAGATCCACGGCGGCTTCGCCTGCTATCTGCGCAAAACTGGGCGGACTCAGTCTGGCCTGTGCAAATTTCATCACCGCATCGAGCAGCATTTTGTTCTTTGTGATGAAAGCGCCGATGCGACCGCCACAGGCGCTGTAGCGTTTGCTGATCGTGTCCATGATGATCACATTATCATCAACACCCTGCAGATGCATAGCGCTTACCTGATGCCCTTCATAACAGAATTCGCGATAGGCTTCGTCTGAGAACAGGTAAAGATTATACTTAAGGATCAGCTGTTTTAACTGCTGCATTTCCTCGTTGCTATAGAGATAACCGGTTGGATTGTTGGGATTGCAGATAACGATCGCCTTGGTACGAGCTGTTATTTTCTTTTCGATCTCGGCTACCGGCGGCAGGGCAAAACCATTTTCGATATAGGAAGTTACAGGAACCACTGTTACTCCCGCCGCAACGGCGAAGCCATTGTAATTCGCATAGAAAGGCTCCGGTATGATCACTTCATCACCCGCATCCAGGCAGGCCATAAAACCGAACTGGATCGCTTCACTGCCTCCTGTGGTCACGATGATCTGGTTGTGATCCACATCGATTCCTACACTCTTGTAATAAGAGACCAGTTTGCGACGGTAACTTTCGTTACCCGCACTGTGACTGTATTCCAGCACCTTGAAATCGCTGTGCCTCACGGCATCGAGTACCATTTTCGGGGTTTCGATATCAGGTTGTCCGATATTGAGATGGTATACTTTGATCCCTTTGCGCTTGGCAGCTTCGGCATAAGGCACCAGTTTACGTATGGGAGACGCAGGCATGGCCTGTCCGCGACGGCTGATCTGTAACATGCCGCAAAGATAGCAGCAGGGTAGAGGTTCTCAAAACAAAAAACGCAACCGGTGAGGTCGCGTTTTCCATATCGTATCGATCGTTGGGTTATTTGGTTTTTGCAGCTGCAGGTACCACTTCTCCCTCGATAGTAAGAATAACCGGCTCGGGAATATTGGCGAATTTAACAGTCACCCTTTTGGTGAATGTGCCCATATTGGCCGCATTGTAAGTTACCTTGATCTTGCTGCTCTGACCTTTAGGGATCGGCGCTTTGGTGTACTCGGGGGTGGTGCAGCCGCATTCTGCAGTAGCCACTTCTATAATGGCCGGTTTTGTGCCGTTATTGGTGAAAGCGAAAGTGTAGGTAGCAGGCACATTCTGTTTGATCTTGCCAAAACTGTGCTTGACATCTTTGAACACTACTGTCTTGTCCTGCGCAAAAGCCCCAATACTGAACACCATGCAGGCGAAAAGGAGAAATTTCTTCATAATTGTGAATTCTAAGGATATTTTAATGACCCGAAAATAACGAATCATCCGGCTTAACCGGGCCGCGGTCAACGATTTTAGATAAAATTTATGCAGCTTCGGGCCTGAAGCCGCCATGGATTTTCAACAATACTAATTTCTGTTAGCCCCATTCGGCCTGTAACCCTATTTTTGTCACATGGAACAAACCCAGTCTGTGGAATACCAGGACGAGATGCTGTCTTTCGAAGGCTTCCGGAACACCATCCTGGAAGACTACCGGATGGCAGTAGTGAGCCGGGAGGTAAGCTTACTGGGCAGGAGAGAGGTACTTACGGGAAAAGGCAAATTCGGCATCTTCGGCGACGGCAAGGAAGTGGCCCAGATAGCCATGGCGAAATTTTTTCAGAACGGTGATATCCGCAGCGGTTATTATCGCGACCAGACATTCATGTTCGCATCGGGATTAAGCAGCGTAGAACAGTTCTTCTCGCAATTGTATGCCGATCCAGATCTGAACAACGATCCATTCAGCGCTGGCCGGCAGATGGATGCGCATTTTGCCACGCCCGTGGTAGACAGGGAAGGGAACTGGCTTGATCTGGTGAACCGGAAAAATGTTTCGGCCGATATGGCGCCGACTGCTTCGCAGATGCCGCGGGCATTAGGACTGGCCTATGCATCCAAATGTTTCAGGAACGCAAAGAATTCCGGGCAGTTCGAATCATTGACGCATAATGGCAACGAGATCTGTTTCTGCACGATTGGCGACGCCAGCACTTCGGAAGGACATTTCTGGGAAACCGTAAATGCAGCCGGCGTACTGCAGGTACCGCTGGCCATATTTGTGTGGGATGATGGATACGGAATTTCGGTGCCTAAGAATTTCCAGACGACAAAAGGTTCCATTTCCGACGCTTTGCGCGGAATGGAGAAACAGGAGAACACCAATGGCATCCGCATCTATAAAGTGAAGGCCTGGGATTATGCAGGCATGTGCGAAATTTTTGAGGAAGCACTGGAAGCCGTCAGGCAAACCCATGTGCCCGCGCTTTTTCATGTGGAAGAAGTAACACAACCGCAGGGACATTCAACCAGCGGCAGTCATGAGCGGTATAAAAGTCCTGAGCGACTGGAATGGGAAAAAGAATGGGATTGCCTCCGGAAAATGAAGGAGTGGATGATCGAGAACGGGCTCAGCGATGCAGACGAGCTCGCGGATATGGAAGCGACCGCAAAAGCATTTGTACGCGATAGCAGGAACAGGGCCTGGGAAAAATTCCAGGCGCCGATCAGGGCTGCTGTTGAAGATACCTGCGAAATGATCCGCGGTATTGTCATCAACGATATGGAGGTATACAACCAGTTGCAGAAACTGGCGAACGATCTCCAGGCTAATAAAGAACCACTGCGCCGTGATATCTTCCGCAGTTTATCGCTGGCCATGGAAGCCGCTCAGCACTCGCCTTCCATGCCTGAGGTAAAAGCATACTACGATAAACTGCTGGCAGAGAACAGGAAAATGTTCAACAGCGATCTCTACAATGAAGGCCCGAAAAGTCCGCTGCTGGTAGGAGAAGTAAAAGCGCTGGTGGCTGCCGATGCAGAACTGGTGAACGGTTACGAGATACTCAACAAATACTTCGATACATTATTTGCACAGAACCCATATGTCTATGCCTTCGGCGAAGATGTAGGTCATATCGGCGATGTGAACCAGGGATTTGCCGGGCTCCAGGAAAAACATGGCGCCGACCGCATTTCCGATACAGGCATTCGCGAACTGACGATCGTAGGACAGGCTATCGGTCTGGCCCTGCGCGGGCTCCGGCCTATTGCGGAGATCCAGTACCTGGATTACCTGCTCTACGGCCTGCAGCCACTGAGCGATGATGTGGCTACCGTTCATTTCCGCACCAAAGGCCAGCAGAGTTACCCGCTGATCATCCGTACCCGGGGACATCGGCTGGAAGGTATCTGGCATAGCGGCTCGCCCATGGGTATGATGCTGCATGCGCTGCGCGGGATGCATATCTGCGTGCCGCGCAATATGGTGCAGGCTGCAGGCATGTACAATACCCTGCTGCGGGGTAACGATCCCGCCGTAGTGGTTGAATGCCTTAACGGCTACCGCCTGAAAGAAAAAATGCCGGGCAACCTGCTGGAATTTACCGTTCCGCTGGGCGTACCGGAGATCACCAGGGAAGGTGAGGATATTACGATCGTATCTTACGGGTCTATCCTGCGCATTATCGACGATGCGGCCGAAAGACTGGAAAAACTCGGCATCAGTTGCGAGATCATCGATGTAAGGACCTTATTGCCTTTCGATATCCATCATATCATCCTGCAATCGCTCAAAAAAACAAACCGCATCGTTTTTATAGACGAAGATGTGCCCGGAGGCGCAGCCGCTTTCATGCTTAATAAAGTGATGGAAGAGCAAAAAGCGTTCAGGTGGCTGGATATCAGTCCGCGTACGATCACCGCGCAGGCCCATCGCCCGAGCTATGGCAGCGATGGTGATTATTTCAGCAAGCCCAATGCAGAAGATATCGTGTGGACGATAAAGGACATGATGCAGGAATGATCGGAATTTTTGATTTTGGAATTGATCCGGTTATCGCTCGATAAATAAGTCTTTCAACTCAGGGGTAGGAACCCAGCATTCTTCTTTTTTTCCGAACCATTTATAGCGTTTTCGTGCTACCAGGTTGTAGAGCGCATCCCGAAGAAAGGCGGGGATGACGATAAATCCATACAACAGCGGCCAGCCCCCATTCAGTTTTTTTGCAACGCGCAGTGATGCGGTAGACTGGGTATAAGCTTTTCCGTTCTCGAGTAAAATAGACGAGCCGTATTTTTCCATCGGCAGGTTAAACTTTTTCAGCACTTCCTGCCCAAATTCACTTTGCAGCGAGGCGAAACGGAACTGGTGTTTGGGATCATGTTTAAGAACAAACTGCACGATTGCATTGCAGAGATTGCACACGCCGTCAAACAATAAGATAGGATGTTCCTGCCGGTCCATGGGACAAAGTTAGCATATCTCTTTGCGAACTTCGCCCCTTCGCGTCTTTGCGGTAAAACAGAATCCGGGATTGAGGCCCTGCGAAAACCAGGGTAATTTTACCGCAAAGACGCAAAGGCGCGGGGTGCGCAAGGTTATCAGATCCTTAGCCCATATTGTGAAACACCTTGTTCACGTCTTCGTCCTGCTCCAGGCGTTCGATCAGTTTGCTGACGTCTTCGGCCTGGGCATCCGTTACGGGAACGGTGGTAGTGGGGATCCATTCGAGTTCGGCGCTGATAGGGGTGATGCCTTTATCTTCCAGCGCTTTCTGCAATTTGCCAAAATCCACAAAAGCACAACGGAGTACAAGAATAGTATTGCCGTTATCATCTGAGCTCTCGCCCAGCTCCTCGAGACCGTGATCGATCAGTTCCAGTTCGAGCTCATCCAGATCGAGTCCTTCGGATTTCAGTTTAAAAACGCCCATTTTCTTGAACTGGAAACTCACGCTTCCGCTGTTGCCCAGGGCGCCATTGCCTTTGTTGAAATGACTTTTCACGTTAGCTACGGTGCGCACATGGTTGTCGGTGGCAGTTTCTACCAGCAGGGCCACGCCGTGCGGTCCATATCCTTCGTAGAGGATCTCTTCATAATTGGATGTGTCTTTTCCCTGCGCGCGTTTGATGGCCGCTTCCACCCTGTCTTTGGGCATGCCCACACTCCGGGCATTCTGGAAACACCGGCGCAATGCCGGGTTGGTGGCAGGATCAGGACCGCCGGCTTTTACGGCAATAATGATCTCCTTCCCGATGCGGGTAAACTGTTTGGCCATCCGGTCCCAGCGGGCGAACATCGTGGCTTTGCGTACTTCAAAAATCCGTCCCATAGTGAGTGTTTAGGTGCAGCTGCGCGTTCCGGGTTGCTAGTTTCTCGTTTCCGATCTCCAGCTTTCTGCTTTCAGCCTTTGGCCCTCCGCTTTCCGCGCTGCAAAAATAGGTGAAGTGCGGACATGAAAAAAGCCCCTCCGGGTTGGAAGGGCTTTTCTCTGATAAATCGCTTATTCAAATTTGGAAGCCGTAGGGAGGATATCTCCCGGCGCTCCCAGTTTGCTGTGTTTTTTACTGTAGCCGAAATAAACCAGCAGGCCGATCACCATCCATATAAAAGCGGTGAGCAGGGTGCGGTTATCCAATGAATAGATCATTGCAGAACAAACCAGCACGCCGAGGATAGGCACGATGGGCACCAGCGGGGTTTTAAATGGACGCACCCTGTGCGGGTCGTTCTTCCGCATTACCATCACACCGATACAAACGAGTACAAAAGCGAAGAGCGTACCGATACTGGTAAGATCGCCGGCCACGCTGCCCGGAATGAACGCTGCAAAAGCGCCCACAAAAACGAACAGGATCATGTTCGATTTGTACGGGGTCCGGAATTTTTTGTGCAGGTCGGAGAATGCTTTTGGCAGCAGACCATCGGTAGACATGGTATAGAACACACGGCTTTGACCCATCAGCATCACCAATATCACCGAAGAGAAGCCGGCGAGGATACCGATGGTAACCGCTTTGGCTAGCCAGCCATAATTATGCATATAAGTCTGGATGGCGTAAGCAACAGAAGCTTCTTTACCTGATTTTACGAAATCGGTATATGGTGCAACGCCGGTAAGCACATAAGAGAAAAGGATATAAAGGATGGTGCAGACAACCAGGGAACCAAGAATACCGATCGGCATATCTTTCTTCGGATTCTTTGCTTCCTGGGCTGCAGTGGACACCGCATCAAAACCGATAAAGGCAAAGAATACAATGGCAGCTCCGGTGAGCACACCTCCCCACCCGTGCCGGAATGTATCCGCATAACTATAAAGCGTGCCATCCGGTTGCAAGGCCGGCTTCGCATCGGCAGGAATAAAATAAGGTGAGTGATGTTCGGGATTGATGAACTTCCAGCCCACAAAGATGAACACGATCACGATGGACACTTTAATGATCACGATGATGGAGTTCACGATCGCTGATTCCTGCGTACCCTTTATCAGCAGCAGTGATAACAGCAGCAGAATGAAAAGCGCGGGAATATTCATGATGCCATGGTGCATTACACCTGCGGCGTCCAGCGCTTTTTCAAAAGGCGAGTGGCTCCATTCATAGGGTATACTCCCCAGATTGAACTGCTCTAAGAGCTTATTCAGGAATTCGCTCCAGGCGATGGAAACGGTGGCGGCGCCGAGTGCATATTCAAGTATCAATGCCCAGCCAATGATCCAGGCGATCAGTTCCCCCATGGTGGTATAGGCATAAGTATAAGCGCTGCCGGCAATGGGGATCATGGATGCGAATTCCGCGTAACAAAGACCTGCAAAAGCACAGCCCACGGCGGCGATTATAAAAGACAGGGTAACGGCAGGACCAGCATGTCCCCCGGCCGCCGCTGCGGTACGTACAAATAAACCCGCGCCAATAATGGCGCCGATGCCCAAAGCAACAAGGCTACCGGCTCCCAGTGTCCGCTTCAAACCTTTTTCGGAATCAGCGGCCTGGGCCATGAGCCCGTCCAATGACTTTTTTCTGAATAAACTCATAATACTTGGTTAGGTTTTCGAAATAAAAGTTCTGGAAAAATAGTGATTTCCGGCCTTACGGACTGAAAACTTTGGAGAAATCTTGGGGCCAGCTGTTAGCCGCTAGCTGTTAGCTGTTAGCTTGTAGGGTCGACGGGCAAGAAGAATTCCATCCAATTTATGATAAGCAGGCTAATAGCTAATAGCTAGAAGCTGGCAGCTTTCTAAGCAGAAAGCTTATATTGCGAAACTAATTGCGGCTCAATGAAAAGATCAAACCGGCTTACCATTTATATCGTCATTGCCATGATCGCCGGTGTTGTGCTCGGATATTTTATTCACACGGGTTCTTCCCCTGAATTCATCAAGTCTTTTTCCAATAATATCCGCCTGCTGACCACTGTTTTCCTGCGACTGGTGCAGATGATCATCGCACCGCTTGTATTTTCCACGCTCGTGGTGGGCATCGCCAAACTGGGAGATCTTAAAACCGTAGGCCGGGTAGGCGGAAAAGCCATGCTTTGGTTCATCTCCGCTTCACTGGCAAGCCTGCTGCTGGGTATGCTGCTGGTGAATTTTTTCAAACCGGGTGAGGGGATCGCGCAGGGTGTGGCCGATATCAGCGGCGCCAAAGACCTGGTGGGAAAAACGCAGGAGTTCAGCCTGGTGAAATTCGTGGAGCATGTATTTCCCAAAAGCATCGTGGAAGCGATGGCGAATAACGAGGTATTGCAGCTGGTAGTTTTCAGCGTATTCTTCGGCATTGCCACCGCTGCGCTGGGCGAAAAAGCCAGGGTAGTTATCAAGGCGCTCGATGCGGTGGCCCAGGTGATCCTGCGGATGGTGAACTATGTAATGAACTTTGCACCGCTTGGCGTATTCGGCGCTATCGCTGCCGTGATCGCCACCAAGGGAATGGAGGTTTTCATTTTCTACGGCAGGTATCTTTTATATTTCATTCTCGGTATTGTATTGCTGTGGGCCTTGCTGTTGCTGGTGGGA
>JAFBAN010000157.1 GCA_019247775.1 Chitinophagaceae bacterium
AGATGCTCCGAACATGCGCTTTATTTTACATTACTGGTAAACCAGGTATCACGGATCTTTTTCATAGCCGGAGATACCGTCTGAATATCAGCCAGCACCTGAAAATTCTGTTCTTTCAACACCAGTGTGGTGGTTTTATCAGTATTACGGTGTTTATAGGTGATCGTTAACGCATCACCCGGTTTTTTATTCTGAAGATAGTTGGTAAGGTCGGAGCTGCTTTTGAGATTGGTATCGTCCGCTTTCAGCAGTTCGTCGTTGATATCGAGCCCTGCTTCATACGCGGCTGTTCCTCTTACGGTGTTGGAGCTGATCACGAATTTGCCCTGCTGGTTGGTAGTTGCATTGATGCCCGCTGTTGCCCTGCCTTCCTGTGCTTTTTTCAGTTCATAACCGGCTTTCGCCAGCAGGGATGCATAGTCGATGGGTTCATGGCCTGTGATGTACTTGCTGAAGAAATCCGCCGCAAATTTCGGATCGCTCACAGACGCTAATACCTCCTGCATACCGGGAATGGTGTAGGGTATTTCCGGTTTGCCGAAGCGTTTCCACATGGCGCGCATATAGGCGTCGAGGGTTTTGCCGTAGCGTGTCTGCAGTTCCAGATCAAGCGCCAGCGCTATCGCGGCGCCGTAGGTATAGTAAGAGCTGAACATGTTGGCATAGTTGTTCCTGTCGATCGAAACCGCTGCATCCACATACACGGCATGGTTACTGGCGTCTACCGGCGAGTAGAACCGGGCCCCTGGCGTATTTTGCTTGGTGCTGATCAGGCCGGCCAGGATCTGCAGGTAATTCTTTTCATCGTTGAGCCCGGCACGTGCGAGCAACAACTCACCGTAGTACTGCGTAAACCCTTCGGCAAACCAGAGCTCATGGCTCATATTGCTTTTTTCGAAGTTGAAAGGCTCCAGCGTTTTCGGACGGATGCGCTCCACATTCCAGTTATGGAAATATTCGTGGGCGAAAACGGCCGGCAACCGGTTCACGTTGAAAAATGAGGAAGAGATCATGGTAGAATTGCGGTGTTCCATGCCATCGCCGTATACATATGGGTTGGCGCTGGCGATAAAAGTATAAGTGCCATGATCGTAATTCGGGAACTCGCCGTATACCGCCATCGCTTCCGCCACTACTTTCTTCACTTTCGCGGCAAGTTCATCGGCCTGCTGATCGGTGGCATTCGCTTCGAGCGCAACGCGCACGGTAAATGTTTTTCCATCCGGGTTGCTGACGGTCCACTGCCGCATGATCAGGTCACCGATCTTGGTAGGACTGTCCATGAAATACTGCAGCCCGGGCGCTGTAAAGACCCGTGGGTTGGAGGTGGGAACAAGCTGCGTGGCGATGACCCCTTTGTTGTCTTTCGGGATCTCGAAACTGATCTCGATGGGTGCATCATCCATACCCTTCATCCACATAAAAGCAGCCGGCATATTCAGGTGAATGCTTTCCGGGTCGATGCCGGCATAAGTGCCATCCGCATAGTTGCCGTACAGCGTGTAGCTCACGGTAACCTTGCCGTTATGGTGCGGCACTTCATAAACCTCGCCATCGATCCGGTTTACTGTCACCGGTTTGCCGGTACCGTCGGTAGCCGTTACATCGTATACATTTTTTCCAAATTCATGGGTGGCATAGCGGCCGGGGGAGGAGCGGCTCATCCGGAAGATCGCTGGTTTGAGCGGAATGCCGCTGGCATTCAGCTCAATATGGGCTTCGTGGTGAACAGCGTTTGGGAAAGACATCCTGTAGCTTATTTTCTGGGCAGAAGAAGCCGCTGCAAGCAGCAGACAAAGCAGTAAAACCGGGATCTTGTTCATGAAAGCAAGTTTAGATGGCTCAGATAAGGGTTAAAGATAAGGTGAAACGGCTTTCGGCATAACTGTTGATTACTAGGCCCTTAAATGTTAAAAACACGCAGTTTTTCCTATAAATTAGGAAAATAAACGTTTTCAAATTACCTTCGCGCCTTATTCAAACACACAATTTACAAATGGACACACAAATCACAGGAACTGTAAAGTTCTTCAATGAAGAGAAAGGTTTTGGTTTTATCAAGCATGATGATTCCTCTAAAGAAACTTTTGTACACGCCAAAGGCCTGATCGACCAGATCGAAGCAAATGACAAAGTGGTATTCGACGTACAGGAAGGTCGTAAAGGTCTGAATGCTGTTAACGTTAAGCGTATTAGCTAAAACAAACTTTCGCAGTTCGATAAGGGCCATCCGGTAGGGTGGCCTTTTTCATGCGCAGGCGCAGGCCGTGAGGCGCGGTCGTGAGGCGTGAGGCGTCAGGCGTGAGATGGGTTGGTTGAGGTAGCCGCTGGCGATAGATCTGGGCCGGGTTAGCCCATTCACGTTTCTCGCCTCACGCCTCACGTCTCACGAATGCCGATTCACCATTCACCATTCACCATTCCCCTTCCCTATATTTGCCCACTAATCGCAAGCTATGTCACAGACCATGCAACAATTGAAAGAAACAGTTGCTTATATCCAGTCGCTGGTTTCCACTCCATCCTCTATCGGGATCATCCTGGGGAGCGGGTTGGGTAACCTGGCCAACGAGATCAAAACTGAAAAAGAGATCCCTTATAACGATATCCCGCATTTTCCCGTAAGCACGGTGGAGGGGCACAAAGGCCGCCTGATCTTTGGTGAACTGGGTGGTAAGAAAGTATGGGTGATGGCAGGCCGGTTCCATTATTACGAAGGGTATACGCCGCAGCAGGTAGCTTACCCGGTAAGGGTGATGCGTTTGCTTGGCGTAAACACCCTGCTGTTATCGAATGCGGCCGGCGGCGTGAACCCGCATTTCAAGATCGGCGACCTGATGATCATCAATGACCATATCAGCCTGTTCACTGAAAATCCACTGCTGGGCAGGAACGACGATGAGCTGGGTACCCGTTTCCCGGATATGAGCGAGCCATACAGCAAGTCGCTGATCCAACTGGCGCAGCAGATCGCCAAAACAAATGATATCGAACTGAAACAGGGGGTGTACACCGGTGTTACCGGTCCCACTTTTGAAACCCGGGCCGAATACCAGCTGATCCACCGGTTGGGCGGCGATGCAGTGGGCATGAGCACGGTTCAGGAGAGTATTGCAGCCATTCACTGCGGTATGCAGTTGTTCGCCATGAGCGTGATCACCGATATCGGTATCCGCGAAGAGGAGAATACCATCACGCACGAAGAAGTACTGCAGGCGGCGAAAGACGCGGAACCGAAGCTGACCCTGCTGTTCACGGAACTTACCAGGTTGCTGTAAGCATCGGCCTGCCGGCAGTTTTAACGCTTCCTTCCGTCGCTTTGGTTTATTTTACACATCATTTGATCATGCGTTTGCTCTTAAAGCGGAACATACCGATATTTTTATTACTGCTATGCGCTATTGCAAACAGCCTGCAGGCCCAGAACGTGGGAAGAAAGCTTACCACGATCCAGAATTCCGGTAACCAAAGTAATGTTACTTACGATAGCCAGGGAAGGATGATCAAACGGAGCAGCGGCAAAGATTCCCTGCAGCGGCGTGATGAGAATGCGGATTCGATCACCATCTACTACCGGTATTTTGATTCTACCCGGCTGCGCTCGATAGATTCATCCATCAACGATTTCAATACGCGTTTTCCCATGCCCTGGCAATACAGGTACCTGGGTAATTATGGTACCGCCGCCCAGTCGCTGCTGTTCAACCCGCTGATGAAAGCGGGTTTCGATCCGGGTTTCCATCAGTACGATATCTACAAATTCACCCCGGAGAATACCCGTTTTTATCAAACGACCCGGCCTTACACCGAACTGGGCTACCTGCTTGGCAGCAATGCCGAACAGCTGATCAATGTGGTGCATACCCAGAACCGCCAGAGTAATTTCAATTTTTCGATCGAGTATCGCTTCAGTAATTCGCCTGGTATCCTGAAAACGCAGAATGCCAGCCAGAATAATTTCCGGTTCACTTCGCATTACCAGACGCTGAACAAGCGGTACGAATTTTTCCTGGTTTATATATCCAATAAAAGTGCATCTTCCGAGAACGGGGGGCTTCAGGATAAAGCAAAACTGAATAGTCTTGCGCTCAACGATCCTTATGAACTGGAAACCCGGCTGGGACAGCCCGGGGCTTTATCGCGCAACCCATTTAATACAACCGTGAACACGGGCAATATTTATAAGGAATCGTCCATCCTGTTCAGGCATCATTATGATATCGGTTCGCGGGATTCGCTGGTGCTGGATTCGGTGACGATCCAGCTTTTTTATCCCCGGCTTCGCGGCGAACACACACTGCGTTATTCATCCAACAGCTTTAATTTTCTTGATCTGTATCCTGACAGTTCGCGTTACCTGAAGTATTTTAATTATACGGTCCAAGGCAAAACGGTCAGCTTCAAAGATGTCTGGAGGAATTTCACCAACGAATTCAGCCTGATCTCGTTCCCGGATAAGAAGAACCAGAGCCAGTTCCTGAAGGTGGGTATTGCCGTACAGAATATCAGCGGCGATTTCGATACGGTTGCAAGTACCCGCTTTTACAATGTGTACGGTTTGGGCGAGTACCGGAACCGCACCCGTAACCAACTCTGGGATATTGAAGCCAACGGCCAGTTATATTTTACCGGCAGGAATACCGGGGACTATGCCGCCTTTATCAGTATGAAACGCGTATTGGGTAAGAAGCTTGGCAACCTCACGCTTGGGTTTCAGAACGTAAACCGTTCGCCTTCGTTTATCCTGAATCCTTTAAGCCGCTTCCCGGTAACCACGCAGGGAAGTTTTGCAAAAGAAAACACGATCCGCCTGTTTGCGCAGTATGAAAATCCGCGCAATGCCTGGAAACTCGGCGCCGAATATTTTGCGGTAACCAATTATATGTACTTCGACAGTTTTTTTACCGCAAAACAGGAAGCTGCCCTGTTCAATGTGCTTCACCTGAGCGCGGAAAAGAAATTCCGGTTGTCGAAGAACTGGAACTGGTATACGGAGATCCATGTACAGCAGACCACCGGTCAGCCGCCTTTGAACCTGCCGCTCCTGCTCACACGCAATCGCATTGCGTTCGAAGGGAACTTCTATACGAACCTTTTTCTCTCAACCGGTATCGAGATCAGGTACAACACCAATTATAATGCGGACGAATATTCGCCCCTGGTAGGACAATACTTTTACCAGAATACCTCCACGCTCAGCAACCGGCCCGATATCAATGCCTATGTGAATTTCCGTATCAAAAGTTTCAAAGGATTTTTCAGAGTAGAGAACCTGAACACGCTGAACCCTGGTGAGGGTTTTAAATTCAATAAACTCAATTTTGTGACCCGGGATACGCCTTATACGGGTTTGTGGATCCGCTTCGGGCTCTGGTGGACCTTTGTGAATTAAGGTTTCGGTTTTTTCCAGTTGATGCGCCTGCCCAGCAGCAGTTTCAGCACCAGGCCATCTGTAGCCGGCGTGAGTCCGAAACCAGGACCAAAGTTGACTTCCCAGTTTGGATTCGAATAAATATCCGCCACCAGAAAAATAGCATGGTTCTGTTGCGCCGGTACTTCAAAATCGTTCAGGGGACCGAGATCGCCGTAGTATTCCGCCCCAAGGCTCCATTTGGGGGATACAGCATAAGAAGCTTTGAAATTGGGCGCGAAGGCAGGCGCCGAAGCTTTATCAACGCCCTGGAAAGTTACGCCCAGGGTAGGATTGAGGGAAAGATAGAGCTTGCCGAACGTTTTGTCGATGATCGGCCTGATCTCCATACTAAAGGTCTCACCTGAATATTCTTTTTTCTGCCAGCCGATCTCGGCAGACAGGCTCAGGCCTACAGGCAGGTTCCATTTTTCAGGCGCAGCTATCCGCGGGCGGATATGCGTTCCAATGATCTTCCAGCCATAGCCGGCGGTATAGTTGGTGAACAGGTAAAATCCAAGTTCGAAATTATCGGTGATACCATGGGTGATCTCGATGGTTTCGTGCAATGCGTGCCAGGAAGGCAGTACGCCATCCACGATATTTTTATTCCCGCGAAAAGTGAAATTGCTGTGCAGTTCAAAGATGGTCTGGCCCCTGTTCATGGTGGGAGCGCTATAGACCTGGATCTCGTAGTTATCCTGCGCCTGCAGTGAAGACAGACTTACGATCAGCAAAAGCGCCAGGCAGATTTTTCTCATAAGCGGCTTAAAAGTAAGCGCTGCAAGTTTATTTTCGAAAATTTATTGGACCGGCGGGCGACAGCCGGTATCGGGCCGGTCAGTGTTTGAGCGAACGTTTCTTGATCATGCCGCCCTTGGTGTCTTTCACGCTGTTCATTACCACAAACGCATTGGGATCTATCTTCTGGATCTCGGTGTTGAGCCGGTTCAGCTCGAGCCTGGTGACCACAGTGTAAATGATGTCGATGTCTTTTTTCTCCCCATGGCTTCCATAGCCGCGTTTGCCGTTGTACACGGTAATGCCGCGTCCCAGTCTATCGATGATCATCCGCCTGATCTCATCGCTATGCGAAGAAACGATGGTAACACCGGTATACTCATCGATGCCTTCGATCACGAAATCCAGGGATTTGGATGCTACCAGGTAAGTGATCATCGAGTACAAAGCGGTTTCGATGGAGAGCAGCCAGGCGGCTGCGGAAAAGATGATAATGTTGATGACAATAATGATATCACCGATGGTAGTGCCGAATTTCCGACTGAGGAAAATGGCCAGTACTTCCGTTCCATCGATCACTGCGCCGCCTCTTACTGCCAGGCCGATGCCCATGCCGAGGAAAAAGCCGCCGAAAACCGCTACCAGTAGTTTATCATGCGTCACATTCGGAAAATGAACGGTGGCAACGCAGATGGCCAGTCCCGTGATGGCCAGCGCGGTCTTGATCGCGAAGTTCTTGCTGACCAGGGTAAAGCCCAGGAATACAAAGGGGATATTGATCAGCAGCAGCAGAATATACAAGGGCACATTGCCGAGTTCACTGATCAGCAGCGAAATGCCCGTAGCACCCCCGTCGATGAAATTATTCGGCAGTAAAAAACTTTCGAGGCCGAATGCGGCGGATGCGATGCCGCCGGCGATCAGGAACACATCCTTCAATCCCCTGAACACAGTGATCTTCAGTTCGCGGAATCCTTTGGCCATCGCGTATTTCGAATACTCCGTTACGCGTTCTTCGCTTTTCTTTTTCTCACGGAGGATCAGCTCCGTGATCATTTTAGACCAGAAAGGGTTCATGAGATAAAAATACAGTTTTAGAGCCGGAATCGTGAGGCGGGAGACGTGAGACGTGAGGCGTGAATCGTGAGACGGGAGACGTGAATGGTGAATGCCTTGAAAAAAGCAAACTATTCAACTGGCTCCTCACGTCTCACGCCTCACGCCTCACGATTCACCTCTCAAAATACACCAGACTTCCGCCTACCCATTGTTTGTCCTGGTTGTATCGCACGCCGATCATTTTTCCTTTGCTCAGGCGGGCGAGGTTATTGGTGGGTATGGGTCTTGCTTCGCCGTCTTTCCAGAAATAAAAGATGCGGATCTCGACCTTGGCAGGGATATCGGGTGTCTGGATCACATCTGCATATTTTACTTTACGCTGCAGGATCCAGTTTTGCGGATCGGTCACTTTTTCGATATCTGCTTTCGTGAGATCGATCACCACGCCCTGTCCTGCAAAAGAGAACACAGGCTTCAGCACATAATTCTCGAGGTCGGCCGGCAGTGTTTCGATCTCGTTGAGGAAACGGGTTTCGGGTACGTAGGGATGACTGATGAAAGGCAATGTGTATTTGCTGATGCGATAGAACCAGTTGGGATGCGGTATCCATTCCACATCCAGCTCCTCGAGCAACAGTTTTCCTTTTTCCTGGATCTCTGCCGACTGTTGCTGCAGATCGTCGAAAATGATGCGGTTATAAATGCGCTTTACTTTGATCTTCCTGTTATCCTTTTTATAAAATAGTTCCCGGCCTTCCTGGATCAGTTCAGTGAGACAAACAACGGGGATGCCGGTATAAGCCGTGGTGAAATAAAAATCAATGCGTGTCTTTTGCTGGTGCGGCAAGACTTCGAGCAGGATCACATTTTCGGGATCCAGTTCACCCAATAGTATTTCTTTCAGCAGTTGCTGGTAAGAGGCCGCGTTCAGGCCATTCAGATAGGTAGAATAATGTTCAGGGATCTCGAAATGCCGGCGGGTAACTTCATCATGCCAGATCTGGTAGGCGAACAGGGTGGGGAAGCCCTGCATCTCGATCAGTTGCGGCTCCAGTTCGCCATTTTCATTCTCGCAAACACCGAAATCGAATGCAATGAACTGGGGATGGGCGCTCTCATTCGGCACCCGCACATTCTCCGGAATGGCATGTGAAGAAAGTGTATTGAAATTGAACTGCGTGATCAGGTCCACAATACTTTCACAGGCGGAAAGTATTTTTTCCTTAAAACCTTTGTCCACGAACACCGGCGTTTCCGCCACGCGGAACTCTATTGCGCCAGGATAGCGGCTATTGAGGTCTTCGAGAAAAGCCCGGTATTTCTCCGCGGTAAAAGTTTCGTTGAAATGTTTTCGGATAGCGGGAACCATGAGCGGCTGTTTCACTGAAGTTACGTCGAAAAATGCTGCCGTCTACAGGCTGAGCACAGGTTCGCGAATGGCCAGATCGAGGAAATTGGGCAGTACATGCGTGTAGGTCCACATGATCTTGCCCGGGTCCTGCAACTGTTCCACCATGCTTTCCCATTTGGCTTCGCCATGGTTCTCGATCACGGTCTGTTTCTTGTCTTCCCGCTGCAGGTACATCTGCATACCCACCGCATCGGCTTCCGGATGGAACTGCGTGCCGATAAAATGATCCGAGAAGCGGATCGCCATGATCGCGCGTTCGTAGGGGACATGCGGCCGGTTCTTTTCAATAGCCAGAATGCGCGCACCCATCCGCCTGATGCGGCTATGGTTGGGTTCTATCACCTGGTAATCGCGGCTGTCCACACTGTAGAACGGATCTTTAAGGCCTTCAAATACCGGCTCATTCTTTCCATCCTGCAGCATATGTATCGGAAATACCCCGAAAGCAGTGGACTTACGCCGGCATACATTACCTACTTCGTAATACCTGCAGGCCAGCTGAAAACTATGGCAGATAAACAGGACATGCTTACGGGCGGCATATTCAACAGACTTATTCCAGTCCTCGATACTGCGGATCCAGTTGAAATAAAGCGCTTCCCATTCAGTGCCCTCGCTCTCCAGCGGAGAGCCCGGTCCGCCGCTGGAAATATACAGGTCGTAAGAAGTATCAGGAACGGCAAGGCCCAGGCGTACATCGAATTCTTCATAGCTAATCGAAAATCCATTGTCCTTGCCCCATTGCTGCAGGATCTCCCGGATACACCGCATACCCTGGTTGGCCTGGCCCTCGTAGAGATCCAGGATGGCGATGCGGAGGGAGGAAGACTTATTAACTAACATAACTTGGATTAAGTCTGGAGTTAGGAGTTAGGAGTCTGGAGTATTTTTTTTCTTCTACTCCAGACTCCAGACTTCTAACTCCAGACTATTATTACAGGTAGCTCAAATTGGTTTTAGGTGTCAACACCAACAGCGTTTCATACATCAGCCTGATGGTTTCTTCTATGTCTCTTCGGTGGATCATTTCAACCGTGGTATGCATATAGCGGAGCGGTATCGAGATCAGCATGGAGGGACAGCCGTCGTTGGCATAAGCGAAGCTGTCGGTATCGGTTCCCGTGCTGCGGCTGAGGGTGCGGAACTGTACCGGGATCTTGTTTTTGGCAGCGACATCTTCTACCAGTTTCAGCAATTTGTTATGGATGGCCGGGGCATAAGCCAGTGAAGGCCCTTTGCCGCACTGGATATCGCCTTCGATGGCTTTGTTGATCATCGGGGTGCTGGTATCGTGGGTTACATCGGTGATAATGGCGACATCGGGTTTGATCCGCCTGGCGATCATTTCTGCGCCGCGTAGCCCGATCTCTTCCTGCACTGCGTTCACCACATACAATGCATAAGGCAGTTTTTTCCGGTTCTCTTTCAGCAGCCGCGCTACCTCGGCGATCATGAACCCGCCGATACGGTTATCGAAAGCGCGGCCGATATAATGATCGTAGCCCAGTTCGTCAAAACCTTCCTCGTACGTCACCACCGCGCCGATATGGATACCGAGTGCTTCCACTTCTTTTTTATTGCGGGCGCCGCAGTCGAGGCAGAGATTATCCACTTTAGGCGTCGGCTCCTTCGCTTCGGGGTTGCTGAGCCGGGTATGAATGGCGGGCCATCCGAACACTGCTTTTACAGGCCCTTTTTTACCGTGGATCCAGACGCGCTTTGCTGGCGCTACCTGGTGGTCTACGCCGCCATTGCGTTTGAGGTAGATCAGTCCCTGCTCGTTGATATAATTCACGAACCAGCTGATCTCATCGGCATGCGCTTCTATCACCACTTTAAAAGGGGCGCTGGGATTGATCACACCTACCGCCGTACCGTAAGGATCGGTAAAAAAAGAATCGGTATAAGGTTTTACATAATCAAGCCAAACCCGCTGCCCGCCGGTTTCAAAACCCACCGGGGAAGGGGTATTGATATAATTTTTCAGGAATGCAAAAGACTGGTCTGTAATGATCGATCTTGTCCTGTTCTTTGCGCTTATTGTTTTTGCCATGGTTCTTTATTTTATGAATACGATGCCGATGGTACCGCAGACCGCTTTTGCCAGCATCAGCCCGTCAATGATCGCAAGATAATAGAGAATGCTTTTACGACGGTGCATCGAATAGGCTACAGTTATCAACAATATGAAAGGCACGGTATTAACCAGTACCCGCAGAAGCGGAAAATGCCGCAACTCGGCATACAGGATAAAAGTGCCCAGTCCCAGTACCGACAAAGGTATCAATATGTAAAAAATAGTCTTCCGCAGGCCCAGACGCACGACGAAGGTTTTCAGGTTTTGGTTATGATCTGCCGCGTAGTCTTTTATATCAAACATGATGCACAACATCGTGATAAACATGAAATTTTTTATAAAAAGCAGAAAACCTACCAATCCGGGCTCATAAATGGCCCCGGATTCTATGCTCTGGAACAGTACCGGGTAAAGGGTAACAGGCCCTGCCCACACAAAGCCGATCAAGAAAGGTTTGATCCAGCCCTGTTTGCGCAGGCTGTTGGTAGATGAGCCGGGCGAGGCACTGCCGTAATAGAGCGCGGCGATCAGGGGAAAAATGCCGGCCACGAACCACTGCAGCCAGCTCATGTGCAGGATATGGGTGCGGTTGGGCAGCAGCATTATCAGCCCGGTAACGATAACGATCGCGGTCATCACCATCTGCGAGATGCGTACGAACCGTCGGTTGCGGTAGTACCAGACCGAACGTTTATGGGCCGGGTCGATGCTGGCGGGCTCGGCAATATAGGCATGGGTATAGTAGAGCACCGTACCGCAAAAAACGAAGATATAATAGGTAAGGCTGTTGAGCGGATGCAGTTGCTGCAATACGGCTTCTATGGAAAGCGCCACCGTACAGAGGCCATAAAAATAATTGCCGAAAAAGATGGAGCGGGTCAGGCCATTCAACAGCTTGCTATTTGATTAACACGATATTTTCGGAACTGATGGTATCGCTCACATTATTGGCTTTGTCCTTCAGCCAGAATCTGAAATAACAGGTATCGTTCTTATTGCTGCATCCCGCGATGGAGCTATAGCCTGATGAGTTGGAATTGAACGCGTAACCGATCTCCAGTATTCCTTTCAGGTTGCTGGTAGGTGTAAAGTCGGGTACCCGGTTACGGCTGGTGAACTGGGCGCCGGGCGTGGTAGGGCAGGTGCGCGAAATTTTCTGCACCCACAAAGTATCCTGGATATCGCCTTCGGCATCTGTAAAATTCACCTGGAAGATCACCAGATCGCCGGTATGAAGCAATTTATTATAATTGTCTTTGAGGGATATTTGGGGCTTGGTGGTATAAGTGTCTTTCCTGCAAGCATAAAATACAAGGGGGATTGCCAGCAGTATCAATATTTTTGTCTTCATTCGGTTCACTTTCAGTTCAAATTTAGTCAAAACATCACAATACATACCCTTGTCCTTTTTTGAAGTTAACAATATTTTCTCTCTTACCACTCCGCAGGAGTTCGACCGGCAGTGCCTGGAACTGTTCCGTTTCCAGTACGAAGAAAACCCGGTATACCGGCGCTGGTGCCAGCTTACGGGTGCGGATCCAGCTGCTGTTAAGACACCGGCGTCCATTCCGGCGTTGCCTATTTCATTCTTTAAAACGCATCCGGTAACCACCACCCGGTTCAGCCCGGAGCAGGTATTCGAGAGCAGCGGCACCACTGGCAGCCAGACTAGCAGGCATCTTGTAAAGGATACGGAGATCTACCGGGAAAGTTTCCTCACTGCATTCACCAGGGTGTACGGACCGCCTGAAAAATGGTGCGTGCTCGGCTTATTGCCATCCTACCTGGAGCGCAAGGGCTCGTCATTGGTATACATGGTGGATGAACTGGTTCGCAGGAGCGGACATCCGCAAAGCGGTTTTTACCTTGATGAGCACGAAAAACTGTGTGATACCCTGCAGCAGCTGGAAAAACAGGAACAGCCCACCCTGTTGATCGGGGTAAGTTTTGCCCTGCTAGATTTTGCGGCTGCTTTTCCCCAGCAGCTCAGGCATACTATCGTTATGGAGACCGGCGGTATGAAAGGCCGGCGCAAAGAACTGACCCGCCAGGAGCTGCATGCCCTGCTGCAACAGGGGTTGGGCGTAAAACAGGTGCATTCAGAATACGGTATGACCGAACTGCTCAGCCAGGCTTATTCACAGGGGGAAGGCAGGTTTGTTTGTCCGCCCTGGATGCGGGTATTGGTGCGGGATGAGGAAGACCCGCTGCAGGTGCGAGCCACCGGCCGCGGTTTGCTGAGCGTCATTGATCTGGCCAATTGCTACAGCTGCGCCTTCATCGCCACCGAAGATGTGGGAACCGTATATGAGGACGGCAGTTTCGAAGTCTGGGGACGGCTGGATAACAGCGATATCAGGGGCTGCACTATGCTGGTGGAGACGGGTATCTGAGTTAACTCTGCATCTCTGCGCCTCCGCGGTTATTTTTTACCGCAGAGGCGCAGAGACGCGGAGATAAACCCGTCAAAATTTTGAATTGGAAATGTAAATCGTTTCCACTTATATTTGCAGCCCTGAAACAGGATGCCCAGATGGCGAAATTGGTAGACGCACTGTGTTCAGGTCGCAGCGTCCGCAAGGATGTGCTGGTTCGAATCCAGTTCTGGGCACCAAGGAAACGTCGGAAGTTTTACTTCTGGCGTTTTTGTTTTTTACGAGAAAACCATTAGACTTTTTCCGATGTTTTATGTGTATGCATTGAAAAGTGTTGAACGGAATTACATCTATGTGGGACTAACCGAAAATATAAAACGGAGATTTGCTGATCCTTGCGTGCTTTGCGCACCTTTGCGTTCTTTGCGTTACCATACAGTTGCGAATTTGTAACGCAGAGAACGCAAAGGTGCGCAGGGAACGCAGGGGTCTTCAATCGAAAAGTATGACGTTATAACAGGCGTCCGCCTATTTGTTATAGACGGGATCATTTCCGGTGTACTTCAAATATTTAAACCGAGCCGTATTAGTTGTCTTTTCCCCGGATGAAGTCGCATACATCCCGTATATGCATCCTACAAAGCCGCCGGCGGTTTTTGTGCTCACGAATTTTGCGTCTACCTTGTCTTTTAATAAAAGCCATTTCTTTCCGTCTGTTGAATAAGAAAAGCGATAGGAATCTCCTTCAGCATCTATCCGTAAAAATAACGCCGGCTGTTTGACCGGCAGTGCGGCTTCCACGATCGTCTCCATGTTCTTCTCGCGCGGCTTGCTTTTGAAAAGTTGTACGGTTTCCTGGCCGCCCGATATCGACTTGGCCAGGAAATAAAAATTCGATTCGCTCTGGAAAACAGTCAACCCCGATCTTTCATTCGATGATACAGGTGTAAAATCAAGACGCGTTTCTACCGTATTGTAAAGATGCTGCTGGCGCTTGCCTATGAAGGCAGGGCTGCCGAAATCCATGATCGTTTCCGGCTTCAGATCTAAAGTGAGCCCATTTTTTTTGGAAAGGCTGAAAGCTGCACTATCCGGCTTGCGCATGAAGAGCAAAGACCGGTCGAGGGAATTCTCAAAGCTGAGCGTATAGGAGAAATTACCGGATTGAGGCAGCGCTCCTTTTTGTCTGACCTCTTTAATATTGGTGCGGTAGCTGTATTGTATCTCTTTGTGTTGCGGATCTATTACGGGCCAGCCTGTACTCCAGTCCACCGGCGCAATAAATGTTTCTCTTCCGGTATTGTAGTAATCGCCTTCGTAAGGCCTTACAGCCAGGAAAATGGCGTAGGTGTTCCCATCGGGGCCGGTTACAAATTGCGCATGCCCGGTGGAAGTAACGGGGTCTTTCCTGTCGGCAGGCAGATCGCGCTGGGTGAGGATGGGGTTGTGTTCGTACGGAACATAAGGCCCGGAAACCGACCTGCTTCTGAATACCACTTCGGAATGATTTACTGATGTGCCTCCTTCAGCCGCATACAAATAATACCAGCCATCTTTTTTCAGGATATGCGGCCCCTCGATCCATACCGGTTTTTTGGAAATATCCACGCCTCCGTTCACCAGTTGCTTTTCTTCACCCGTTACTTTTAAATTGACCGGGTCAAATTCATACATCCGGATCGTGCGATGACCGGAGTAGAGCGGTTTGTTGTCCGGGGCATCACTATTATAAATGATATAGGCTTTGCCATCGTCGTCAAAGAACAGCGAGGGGTCTATGCCCCGTACTTTTGGAAGTCTTACCGGATCACTCCAGGGGCCTGCGGGGTTTTTGGCAGTCACCACGAAGTTGCCGTCGTGATCGATGTCTGTGCAGGTAACATAAAAGGTATTATCATGGTAGCTGATCGCAGGAGCAAAAAGGCCCCTGGTCATACGCTCCCCCATGAAATCGAGCTGTGAAGTACGGTCTATCACATTGCCGATCTGTTTCCAGTTCTTCAGATCCCTGCTATGAAATACGGGGATGCCCGGAAAATACGAGAAGGTAGAATTGATAAGATAGTAATCGCTCCCTGCCTGCACAATACTGGGATCGGGGTAGAACCCGCTTAGAATGGGGTTCACGAAAGTAACGGTCTGCGACACTGCGATCTTTGCGTGAAATAAAACGGCAGCCAGCAAAAGGATCAAGGTCCTGGAAGATATTTTCATAATTACGGAATGTATTAATGCAAAGGGTTATTAACCGATCAACAGCTTCTGCGGCCTGAATGATCTTTGAAACGCTGCCATATGATCTCAATTTTTTGTCCGGACGAAATCCTTGATCTCGAAATAGTCGAAATCTGCATAACCGCCTGTCAGCTTTTCAGCATAGTTGAACAACGCAAAGCGATATCCCATGAACTGCGGAATGGTGTATGCCATTTTCAGTCTTGTGCCAATCGGTATCCAGGTGATCTCATCAAGACTGTAAAAGAAATCGGCCAGATCTTTCTTCGCGGCAAAATCGCATTCCGCTCGGAAAAAGACCTTGTTTTGCCGAAGCGGGATCTTTGCGGATTCCACCGGTCTTCCACTGCCAGCGTTGACCATAACGATAAACTTATCTTCACCAATTACGCGCACGC
The DNA here is from genome assembly GCA_019247775.1 of Chitinophagaceae bacterium. GTDB lineage: Bacteria > Bacteroidota > Bacteroidia > Chitinophagales > Chitinophagaceae > Sediminibacterium. The sequence goes on from JAFBAN010000157.1 coordinate 15,707, forward strand.
CAACCAGGCCAAATTGTTTCTGCAGCAATCCCAGTCCGGCAAAGTCCCCATCTTTCATACCGGATGCATCCATTGCGATCGAACCCGAACATACGGGGCCGATGGTCCGCTGCGTAAGTGTATTCCTGGCGAGAAGAAAAGAAGTATCGAGCCGTCCCGTTTTCAAACGCAGAAATCCTTTTCGTTCGGTAACTGACCAGCGTGTGTTATCCGGATTATGGTTCCATTGCCATACCAGCGGTAAAAGGGGCATTCCTTTTTTGCGGGAGAAATCGTCTGATGCAACAATACCGGGAATAAGGCTTTTGTTGGCTGCAAGCTCAATCGTGTCTGGTACTTTGCCGTTGATGCCCAGCGCCGGCCAGCCATCTTTCCATAGAACGGGTACGAGATAAGGAATACGGCCCACCGAACCATAGTCGCGAAACAGGTAAGCCAACCATCTTCCATCAGGCATGTCGATCAAACCGCCCTGTGCCACGCCAAGATCCTGCAGAGCGATCCTGCCTTCCCAGGGACCTTCCAGTTGATCGGCGCGATGGATCACCACCGTTCGCATGCCGCCGGGTGGCCAGGTGATGTTGAACAAGTAATATTTCCCGCTGATCTTGTACAATTGCGAGCCCTCTGCGCCGAGTCCGCCTTTTCTGCCTTCGACCTGGCTGGGCAGGCTCGCATTTTCGATCAGTACACGCTTTACGCCGCCATCCTTAATGCCGGAAAGATCGTTGTTCAGCTCAACGATATTGAGTTTGCCGGCGCCGTACACCATGTACACTTTACCATCGTCGTCAAAAAAAAGTGAATGATCGTGTAACGATGGCGCGAATGTGGTCCTTTTCCAGGGCCCTTTCTCAATATCCTTGGTGGAATAGATATATGTTTTGCCGGTGGTCTGCGCAAAAGTGGTAACGTAAAATGTCTGATCGTGGTAGCGCATGCTGCTGGCCCACGAGCCTCTTCCATAAGTGCTTTTTCCATCTGCCAGGTTCAGCGCATCTACATTGGCGAGTGTATCATAGGCATAGCTGACCAGTTTCCAGTTCACCAGGTCGGTCGATCTCATGATCGGTACACCAGGGCTCATATGCATCGTGGTACTGCTCATGTAATAAGTGTTTCCCACGCGTATCATGGACATATCAGGCACATCCGCAAAGATGATGGGGTTATGCGCTTTTTGTGCCGCAGCTGCAAAAACCGTTAGCCACGCAATCGAAAAGAAAAAATATTTTTTTGTCATTGGGCGGACTGGGTTAAAGCGGCTATTTGAACAGCAGCTGTGCAAAGTTGAACAGGTTATTTCGCCATACCGGCCAGGTGTGTCCGCCCGGATATTCTGAATACACGTATTTAATGCCCAACTCATCGAAGCGGCCCATCATGATCTTATTGTTGTTGTAGGCGATGTCTTCTTTTCCACCCTGTGAGATCCAGAATGTTTTCAGGTTGCTGTTGATAGCCGCCGCATTGTTCTTCATGAATTCATACTGCGGATCGGATAAAGCCGGTTGGTTAGACCACCATCCCGAACTGAACACACCGAGCTGAGAAAACATGGAGGTGTTCTTCAAACCTGCATACAGGGTCTGCAGTCCGCCCAGCGATAGTCCTGCAAGTGCCCGGCTGTTGGCACCTGTTTCCGTCCGGAAATTATTGTCTACAAAGGGGATGACCGATTGCTTCAATTCATTTTCAAAGTTTTTTAAAGATTGTTCTCCGAATCCGCCGTTGAAATTGCCATCCATCATCACGATGATCATGGGAACTGCCTTTTTTGCAGCGATAAGATTGTCCAGTATCAGATCGGCCTTACCCTGCTGCGACCATCCTCTTTCATCTTCGCCTCCGCCATGCAGCAGGTACAGTACCGGATACCGGGCGGTAGCATTCGAATCATATGCCGGCGGTGTATAAACATAACACTGTCGCCATGAGTTGGTTACCCTCGAAAAATATTTTTTTATCCTGATATCGCCGTGGGGAACATTGCGGAGGGCGTAATACGATCCGCCTGCAAAAGGGATCTCGATGCCGCTGGCCATTCTGCCCATGCCATAAAAACTTTCGCTCGCAGGGTCAGCAAGTGCAACGCCGTCGATCAGCAGTGAATAATAATGAAAGCCTTCGCTCACAGAATCGGTGGTAGCTGTCCAAACGCCGTTTTCGTCTTTTGTGAGATCGTACTTCCTGCCAAGATCAACCTGAACTTTTTTAGCTTCCGGAGCCTTGATACTGAATTTTACGCGGCTGTCGGTCATGATCTGCGGATAGGCGCCATTTCGGATATTGGTTGCGGCAGGTGCGCCGGCCACAGGGTATTTGGAGAATGTAGAGGGATCAACCGGCTTGAACAGCAACTGCGAAAACATATACAACCCGTCCTTCCAGACCTTAAAATCGTGAACGCCCGGTTCAATGAAATAAATATGCGGAACATTGTTCTTCTCAAAATAATCATGTGTGCGTTTGCTGAACCCGATCAGGCCATCGCTCGCGCCGCAGGAAATGAACAACAGTTTAAGTTTTTTTCGTGCCGCTTCAGGGTCGGGGAGGAGTTCTGCGGGCTGTTTTGTATTTGGCGCCGAGGAAAACCCGCCTACCCATGCAAACATATCGAGGTTGCCCAATCCGAAATTCAATGCCTGCCCGCCACCCATCGATAAGCCGGCAATAGCCCGGTGCTCGCGGTCGTTCAGGACCGGGAAGTTCTTTTCGATGTAAGGGGTCAGATCATTGAGCAGATCCTTTTCGAATGTGGCGAATGCCTGCACTTTATCCGGGGCCATGATATTTCCGGTGGCCCTGTCGTCTTTCATGGCTCTCCCATTTGGCATAACCACGATCATCGGCACCAGTTTGCCATCGCTGTACAGGTTATCCAGTATTACCTGGGGATTGCCTCCATTCAACCATTCTTTTTCATCGCCACCGATCCCGTGCAGCAGGTACAGTACCGGGTACCTGGTATTTTTCGAATACCCGGGAGGAGTATAGATCAGGGCGCGCCTGTTCGTTCCAACCGTTTTTGATTCGTAGGTGATCGTATCTATATTGCCACGGGCAATATTTTCGCGTTTCAGGTCAAAACCTGCAGACCCGGGTTTTACTGCATCCTGCGAATAGGTAACAACAGTTAGGAAACCCAGGGTAAAAACGGTTATTATAAATTTTCTCATACAAGTTTTATGTGATGGCATGCGTTTCCATACCACCCATGAATAAAGCTGCCATTGCCTGTCGGACGATTTTGCCACGGACCAGTTTGGGAGTGTATGAATGCAGTTTTCTTCATTACAATCGTTCTTATCACAGGAATTGCAGTTGTGGGAACCCATAGCCCCCGTCCGCCTATTGCCTAAAATAAAGTTTTTTTTGAAAAATGTTACCGATTGCACAAAATTTGAAGGATTTGTGCAGAATTGACCGTAGGTGAACTTAGAACAAATCCATGCAATCGATTGCATCGAGAATGGTAATGCGCTTAATGAAAAGGTGGGTTATCGCTGGACGAAGATCGCGCCTGCAAAAAAAAAGTCGCTGCAGATCGCACAGATGCACATTGCATTTTAGAGCAACGTCCGATCCGTTATAAGTGCGGATCCCAACTGATTGGGAGGATCAGGTGCTATTTCAGGAACTGGTTCGGCGAATAACAATCCAGCCAGTATTCGACGATCTTGCGCAGGGTGGCCATCAGGCTGTCATAAGAATGCGGTTTTTTAAAAAATCCCTGAACGGACATGGTATAGGCATCGTGCACCGCTTTTCTGTCAACCGCCGTGGAAAAGAAAATATAAGGGATGCATTTAGCGGAAAGCCCTTCATTAGTGTGTACCATTTTTCGGAGTTCAAATCCGTTTAACTCGGGTAGGTTTACATCGGAAATGATGATGAAAGGATAGATGCTTTCGTCCTGCAGATAAACGAGCGCTTTTTTGCCGGTCTCGAAATAACGGACCTCGTTAGGGTATCCCAGATCGTTAAAAGCCTGTTCCAGCATCAGGCGATCATCCTGGTCATCTTCAATTACTATGATTGGTCCTTTCTTGTTCATGGAATCTAAGATAAAACTTTAAAGCAGCGTTGCGTATAAAATCCCATTAAATAAAAATCGCCCCGCTGTGAATACCGGCCCCTCCCGTACGGAACCCGACCTGCAAAAAGATTTTCTATATTACATTGTGCTAAAAAAGAATGCCGCCGTTTATTCAATGTTGAAATGATGAATTCAAAATCTTTGACAGCCAGATTGGTCCTCGCTTTCTCCCTGTTTACTCAATTGGAACCGGCATCAGCCCAGGATACGCCAAGATCAGGCAACCCGATCATTGCAGGCTGGTATGCAGATCCCGAAGCCGCTGTATTCGGCAAAACCTATTGGATCTACCCAACTTATTCTGCGCGATATAATGAACAGGTTTTCTTCGATGCTTTTTCATCTAAAGATCTTGTTCATTGGACCAAGCATAACCGCATCCTGGATACCGCTGGCGTAAAATGGGCAAAGAGGGCCATGTGGGCGCCGGCTATTGTAAGGAAGGGTGGGAAATATTTTTTCTTCTTCGGCGCCAACGATATCCAGAACAACCAGTCACTGGGCGGTATTGGTGTAGCAGTTTCTGATAAGCCGCAGGGACCGTTCCGGGATTATCTCGGCAAGCCGCTGGTCGATAAATTCATCAATGGCGCGCAGCCGATCGACCAGTTCGTTTTTCGCGACGATGATAACAAGTACTATTTAATTTATGGCGGCTGGCGTCACTGCAATATCGCCGAGCTGAACAGCGATTTTACCGGGTTCAGGCCATTCAATGATTCCGTTACTTTTAAATCCATCACGCCAGATGGCTATGTAGAAGGCCCGCTGATGTTCAAGCGCAGGGGCAAATATTATTTTATGTGGAGTGAGGGCGGCTGGACCGGTCCGGATTACCGCGTTGCTTACGCCATCGGCGATTCTCCTTTCGGACCTTTCAAACGTATCGGCGTTGTGCTCAAGCAGGATCCTGCGGTAGCCACCGGGGCAGGACATCATTCCGTGATCAATGTTCCCGGCACCGATGAATGGTATATCGTCTACCATCGCCGTCCGCTCACCGAAACCGACGGCAACCACCGCGTGGTATGCATCGATAAAATGTTCTTCAACCCCGCCGGCGAGATCATGCCGGTTAAGATAACGAATGAAGGAGTGGGGAGGAGG
>JAFBAN010000169.1 GCA_019247775.1 Chitinophagaceae bacterium
GAGGCTTAAACGTCGATCAGTTAATATCTCTTATCAAAGCAGCCTTATTACTCCACAACTTCACACTCCCATTTCCAAAGCTGCTGGTGATGATCCTAGAATCATCCTTACTCCAGGCAATACCCCAGAGATCTTCGGTGCGCGGACCGGTAGAAATTAATCTGCCATCTTTATCCCAGATCCGCAAGGCATCACTCGCGGTAGCCAGCAGGCTGCCGCTATGATTCCAGCGAACATTGCGGTATTCGGATTGACTGATGCCGCGCATTTCCTTCATCAAAGTACCATCCGCTTTCCAGAACTGCAGCAGGTTGGGGATTCCTTCCTTGTCGTGTCCATAGTCACCAATCGCAAAGAACTCGCCGGAGGGATGCCATTGAACGGACAGCACGCCGGTAGTCACATTGCGATGCCTGATAAAAGCGAGTTGTCTGCCCGTGGTATCGAACATCAGTATTTCGTCGCCGCCTGTTATTAGAATATCTTTTGTGGGATGCCAGTCTACCGAGAAATAACTGTTGTTATTGTATTTTTTGATCGAACGCAGCAGTACGCCATCCCTGCTCAGTATCCGCAGCACGCCATCCCCGTCTGCCAGTGCCAGCAACTCGCCTGTTCTGTTCCACGCAATGCCGCGGCCCCCGGTTGAAAGTCCCTCAATGTCCTTGACTTCCTGGGTCTGCATCGATAGCAATGAAACCCCATCCAGCGTGGCTATCGCCAGCAGATCCTCTTTCGGATGCCAACTCACACAGCGCACCATACTGTTGAGTTTGAACGAACGGTACAGGGAATAATTCTCAGATGAATATACCCATACGGTGCTGTCATCGCCGCCGAGCGCTACGTATTTACCGTCTTTGCTCCAGTCGGTGGTCCAGATAAAAGCCGGCGACTGCGCGCGGGCTGATACCGGTTCATAGAAAAACGAGAGCAATAACAGCAGCTCGCAATGAATAAAAACGCGACAAGCCATGAGCATCAGTTTACTTCCAGTTCATCTTTAGAAGGCAGTTTGGGGAAAGCGGCATGACCATCGGTCTGGTACCAGAATACGGTGGATGCAATATCATCCTGCAGCGGCAGGTACCTTCCGCCGTCCCGCCAGCCCAGGGCCTGGATGGTCACTTTCAAATTTTTTTCAAAACGTATCGGATCGGTGATATGCCAGCGGTAGAGACCGAAACGCTGTTGTACCGAATAATGTCCATCACCGCGGATCACCTGGTGCAGCCCTGTATAAGCCGTAGAGAATTCAGTGTAGTTGGTTTCGGTTACGCCGGCCGCATTTTTTTTGCGCGTATCGAAATCGTAAGAGCCGCAGAAATAATCTTCGGTACCTGTACCGCAGATGGTGGGATAAGCGCCGTCATCATCCATAAAGAATTTGATCTCACCCTCGCCCCACCAGCCATTGCTGTTAACACCCCAGGCAATATAAGTGCCTACATATTGCCCGCGGCCTTTGATCCCATCCACCAGTACATAATCGGTTTTATAAGGCAGCGGATTAACGCGGCGGAACTGTGCATGAAAATAAGCGGCATCGGCGGGCACATCGGTGAGCACATAATCTACCTGGTAATACAGCACCATATCTTTCTCGTCGATATTCTCCATCGTGATCCTGCATTTTTTCCGGAACGGCATCGGCCAGTAACAGTTGAAAGCGCTTCCGGGATTAACGGTAACCGGCATCGAGTTGAGCTGCGCGTACTGACCCCAGCCCATCCCGAAAAAATCACCCACAGGCACTTCAACCGAAGGCGTGGGCTCATCGTCCCAGTAAAAACGCAGGATCGAATAACGCCAGTTGCCGGTGGGCGTCATCCAGATATGCTGAATGGAACCGGCGCTGTCTATTTCCGCGATCGTGAAAGTTGATTTTGCTTTGATGACTACACTCGGACTGATCTTCCAGCCCTGTCCCAGGTCGCGCGCTGCACCCGAGCCGGTACCGGAGGTGGCCATGCCGCCTTTCCCTTTTGCGCCATTGAAATTTTCGGGACTGATAGACCTGCTCTTCGCATTTGAAAGTCTGAAGAGATTGCCAAGGTTATTGTCGATACCGTTGAAACCCTGTTGCGCCCCTGCGGAGGCTGTGAGCAGGAGGCAGCAGGCCAGCCAGTAAGTTTTCATAGCAGTTGTATTAGTGCAGGATAAAAATACTGCTTAGGGCTGAATCTTTACTGATCGAGCATAATATCGCCTACGTTCACGAAACTGGTGTCTGAAACAACAACCACATTGGGGCGGGTCGTTACTTTATAAGGCCTTCTGCCCTCAACGATCAGGCGGTAGTGGCCCGCTTTGAGTTTGCGGATATTGAATTCGCCGTTCTGGATCACACCATGGGCGGTATCTGCGTCGGACACGGCCCATACATTCACCGCCGCGTTCCAGGGAACCACGCGGCCGCGGATGGAGGCTGTGGGCGCCTGGGTCTGAACAGTGCCGATCAGGATAACTGCAAAAATGCCGGTGAGAACGGAAGGAGCTCGCATACCGGAAAAATCAAAAAAATATGCCACCCTCGGTGGCATTCGGTGAACGCTATGCCTCTGTGGTGAATTGAGGGCAATGAGACGATAATCATCTTATTATTGTTGATCTCAATTCACCACAGAGACACGAAGAGCACAGAATAGCACGGAGGGCGGCATAGATTTTTTGCACCATCTCTAAAAGTACCATGGCTAAGCATACCCGTAAAAAGAAATCCTTCGACGAAGCCGAGGAACTGAGCGATCCCCGCCCCCAGCCCCAGATCTCCGCGGCCGATTTTACCGATGAGACCGTTCCCCAGCAACCGCCGCCACGTGAGCGGACGACGATCAAGGAAGATAATGATAAGGAAGCGGGATGATTTGTGTGAGACGTGAGGCGTGAGACGTGAGACGGCGTGATACGTGAGACGTGAATGGTGAATAGTGAATGGTGAAATGGATTATTTGCGTCGGACGCTTCTCACGTTTGCCGACTCACGTCTCACGCCTCACGATTCACGCCTCCCGATCCTTCAACGATACCCCCTGAGATAGTTCCTTGTCCTGATCCCCCACTCTTTCAGGTCTTTGAGCTCCCATTTGCCGTCGGAACCCGCGATGGGGAGAAGCATGGAACAGGTTTCATCTTTATCGGATACAGACCAGCTAACCCAACTTAATTTTCTTGCGTCCATCCAGTCGATCCAGCGCTGCCATTCCTCTTGATCAATGGCGCCATTGCCGCTGGCTTCCATACCGGCTGATTCGGATATAAAAACAGGCAGCCCCTTTGCGATCGCAGCATCCGCTCTGTCGCGCAGCCACTGTTTATGGGTGCCGGCATAAAAATGCAGGCTGTACATCAGGTTCTTAAAACCGGTGATCGGGTCTTCGGCGGGCAGATGGATATCCTGGTCCCAGTGCGGCGAGCCCACGAGGATAATATTATCCGGATCGATCTCCCTGATCAGCCTGATCAATTCAATGGAATAGTCCTTCACTTCCTTCCAGCTTTCCCGGTCGGGTTCATTGAATAGTTCGTAAATAACATTGGGATACTTTCCGTAGGCAGTCGCCATTTCGCGAAAGAAGGCTTTCGCTTCGGCAAGGTTAATATTATGGCTGTGCCAGTCGATGATCACATAGATGCCACTTTTGATGGCCGCGTCCACCACGGTCCTTACCAACTGAGTCGATCCTGCCGGGTCTTTGATATAACCCTTGTCCGGCTCTACGCCCATGGCAGCGCGCACCACCGAACAATTCCAGTCGCGATAGAGCCAATCCACCGTTCCTGCAGTATAGAATCGCGGCCACCAGTTATGCCAGCCGAAACTGACACCATGCAATGCAATGGGTTGCCCCGACTGATCTATCAGCTGCGTGCCGTTTACCTGCAGCCGTCCATGTTTCATTACAGGCTGTGCGGTAAGGGAGGAGCAAAGCAACAGCAGCGCTGCGAAAATCCTGACAGGCATATTTTTTCTTTTGTAAAAGATAAAAAAAATCGAACAAAGAATACCGGATCATTAAGGAGTTATCCTTCGATATCCGTGATTCCCTGTTCGATTGTCTGTCTGTGTTGTTCTGTGCCTGTCTGTCGTCTTTTCTCTTCTGTCGTTTCTTATGTCCTAGTACTTACGGGGGAGTAATCCACTTTTTTTGTCTTTATGACGTCCAAACAAATAACCTGCGCCGGTACCTACTGCACCGCCAATCACTGCGCCTTTCACAGGATGCCCGTGAGAAACTGCTGCGCCAACTACGGCGCCGCCTACCCCACCGATCACTGCATTTTTCCTACGCTTACTCCACCTCTTGTGAATTTTACCGTCCTTACCGCGGTAATAAGTTGTTTGTGCTTTTGTTGTTGGCGCATAGTCGCCTGTGAACATTCCAAATCCAAACAGTCCAAAGGTCAACGCCAGTATTAACTTTTTCATGATCGTCTATTTTGATTATTTACTTACCGGTATCAGAACAATAACCCTGCCAGCCATTGTATCGCTGTGCCAGGCCTGTTTTCTTAGGGAATTTATTCCCCAAAAAGCCTTATCAGGGCCTGAATTTTTTGAAAATATTCCGCACACTGCGGTCTATCTGCCCATCTGTAAGATTCGTATAGTTCACATTTTCCGTGGTCCAGCCCTGCCATATAAGTTTGTCTGTATTGGCATCGGTCATCGAAATGGTGATCGTCCCTTCTTTTACCGGCACTGAATAGTTCTGGTAGCCTACAAACTGCGAGGGATAATAGATCGTGCTCCAGCTTCTGCGGTAGGGATTATAATACATCCGGCTGAAGGGCTGGCTGTACACGGGATCAGAACGCCGTTCTCTCGAACGCTGTACCAGCACATCATAGCTGACGAGCACATCGGCATTATTGCTATTGCTTACTTCCCGCCAGCCGGCGCGCTGCAATGCTGCATTGGCGGCATTGCGGACAGCGATATCGGCATAGGCTGCAGCACGTACGCTGTTATCGTTTTCACTGGAGCGGGTATCTACCCAGCTGTATGTATGATAATTGTCGAGGTTGGTGCCTGCATCCTGCTGCACATGCACTGCGGCCGAGCAGCCCCCGAACAGGGCGGCAGGCAACAGTATTCTGAAGAATTGAGATATCGTTTTCATAGTGTTTGTTTTAGAAAAAAGGCACAAAAAACATTCCTGTTACCGGCATCACGAACGGGCAATAATTTCAACAGCGGTCAGGCTGCATTCACCGATTTTAATGCCGCCGAAGAGGGGGTTTCGGTAAGGAGTGTTAACTTACCAGCACAGACAACCAGTTTACCGGGCTTATCGTACCTCATCACAACCTTCACCCTTAAACAAACCAGATGAAACAAAAGTATTTCTTCATTGCCCTGCTGCTGGCCGGCGTGGCCCTGGCTGCAACCAGGCCTTTTTCGGGCAATCCGAACGGCTTCATCAAAGGAACTCCGGAGATCAGGTCTATCAGCGCGCTTTCGTTCAGTAAGGATGGGATCCTTTTTATCGGGGATTCGAGATCGGCTTCGGTTTTTGCCGTAGAAACGAATGATAAGAAAACCGACTGGGCCGAGGATATCGCAGTTGCCGGCATTGATCAGAAGATCGCCGATGCACTGGGCACGCAGAAAGCCAATATCACCATTACCGATATGGCGGTGAACCCTGTCTCTAAAAAACTGTATATCGCCGTTCAGAATAGCGACGGAACGCCCGCCCTGCTGAAAGCCGGCAATAAAGGCATCGAAGCGGTGTCTTTGAAAGATGTTCATTTTTCTTCTATCGCATTGAATGATGTGTATGCCGAAGACGCGAAAGATGCACGCGGCAGACCGTTACGGATTTCCACGATCTCCGATCTCGCATTCGATAACGGCAAACTCTATGTTAGCGGGCTTTCCAACAAGGAATTCAGTTCTACTTTCCGAAGCATCCCCTTCCCTTTCAGCGATCAGCAGGATCAGGCTTCGCTCGAAATGTACCACGCATCGCATGGCCGTTACGAAACAACATCGCCGATCCGCACATTCGCCATCAGCAAGATCAATGGCAAGGATTACCTGATCGCCAGCTATACCTGTACGCCGCTGGTACTGTATCCGCTGGATGAACTGAAAGCAGGCATGCATGTAAAAGGAAGGACCGTGGCCGAAATGGGTGCGGGCAATACGCCGATAGATATGACCACCATTACCAAAGGCGGAGAAACTTACCTGATCATGGGCAATACGGCCAGGCCTGTTTCCGAAGTGAATTATAAGTCCATCGCTTCTTTCGAAGGCACGCTTACGCAGCAGGTGGCTGGTAAAGCCGGAACGCCTTATATTGAAGTGCCGTCGCTCACCAAAGTATTGCAGATGGACAAACTGGATGCCCATAAAGTAGTGATCATGCAGAAAAAGGAAAACGGCGATATCGATCTTCTTACTTCAACGAATGAGGCTTTATAAAATTTTCTTTGCTGTCCGTAACAGGTTATGTAAGCGATTATATAACCTGTTATTTTTTGTATGCCTGGTGATGGCAGCCTGCGAAGAACCGCCCCAGGCAACAGGATTATGGATCGAACCCCAGCATACTGTATTGCATTTACCGTTGTTCCTGGTACCGGAAAAAGATCCTGCAAAGATCAGGAAGCTGTTCAAAGTAAGGCTGCGGGGAAGCGGCACCGATATACTAGGAGATCTGAAAGTATCGGAAGATGTCAGCTTTGTTCCGCTTATTCCGTTCACGACCAATTCCCGTTATGAATGCTGGCTAGGCGAAAAAAAGATCGACAGTTTCAGCATTCCCTACAACGATAACGCAACGGGACCAAAGCTGTTAGCCGTATACCCCATGTCGGGGAAAGTGCCCGTCAACCTGCTTAAGATCTATCTCGCATTCTCAGAGCCGATGCGGGAAAACGTGTCGGACCGGTATATAAAACTGGTGAAAGGAAGATCGGACACGTTGCATGAAGTCTTTCTCAGCCTGCAGCCAGAACTCTGGAATGAAGATCGCACAGTGCTCACCATCTGGCTCGACCCCGGACGGATCAAACGCGAGCTGCAACCCAATCAGCGCATGGGCGCGCCCCTGGAGGAAAATAATTCGTACACATTGGTGGTCGATAAGAACTGGACCAGTGCGCAAAGTATTGCAATCGGCAAAAATGCCGGCGCTACATGGACTACGGTATCGCGGGATAGCCTTACGCCCGATCCCGCATTATGGCGTTTACAGGTTCCCAAACCGGGAACGCGGCAGCCCCTCAATATCGATCTCACAGAATCCCTCGATCATTTTTTACTGGCCGAATCGATCCGTGTGCAGCGCTCCGACGGGAAGCGTGTGGCCGGATCACTTACCATAACAGATCAAGACAGTCGTTGCCAATTTGTGCCCGAAGCTACCTGGGCGGCGGGAGATTACGAGCTGAGGGTTGATAGCAGGCTGGAAGATCTCGCGGGCAATAACCTGAACCGCCCTTTCGACCGGGATATAACTACCACGAGAGCGAAGACAGCTAAAGCATATTATACCCGAAGCTTCAGCATCGGAAAATGACTGCATTTCTTTTTGTACATTGATGCCATAACTCTGACTACATGAGAACCCGCATTTTGCTTTTATTGTGCACCGTGGCCAATATGACCCTTGCACAGCAGACACAGAAACCGCCATTGCATGGCAAGAACTGGATGGCCGTAACCGGAAAGCCGTTGGCCGCTACCGCCGGCGCCACCATTTTCCAGCAGGGCGGCAATCCGGTTGATGCTGCCTGCGCCATGCTCGCGGCAACCTGTACCATGTGGGATGTGTTAAGCTGGGGCGGAGAAACCCAGGCGCTGATCTATCATCCCAAACTGAAAAAAGTAATTGCGATCAATGCGCTCGGGGTTGCTCCAACAGGCGCAACGGTCGCATTCTTCAAGAGTAAGGGTTATGATTTCCCGCCTGAATACGGTCCGCTGGCGGCAACAACACCGGGTACCGCAGGCGGCCTTTGTTTAATGCTGGCTGAATATGGTACGATGAGTTTGAAACAGGTACTCGCGCCTGCCATGCAGCTCGCTGCCGGGTACCCGATAGAAGCGCAGACCGCTAACAGCATCGAAAAATATAAAGCGATGCTGAAGGGCTGGAAATATTCCAGCAAAGTTTTCCTCACACACGAGGACGGCACACGCGAGGCGCCCGAGGCAGGCGAGGTCTTTATGCAAAAGGACCTGCTGGTAACGCTTACTAAAATGGTGGATGCGGAACAGGAAGCGCTGAAGAACGGCAAATCGAGAAAGGAAGCCATCATGGCGGCGAATGACCGTTTTTATAAAGGCGATATCGCCCGGGAATTCGTGCGCGGCAGCCAGGAACAGGGTGGCCTGATCACCATGGAAGATCTTGCTAACTGGAAACCGCGGATAGAAGAACCGCTGCATACCAATTACAAAGGCATCGATGTGTACAAACTGCAGCAATGGACCCAGGGCCCGATGTTGTTGCAGGCGCTGAATATCCTCGAGAACTTCGATCTGAAATCCATGGGTTATAACAGTCCGAAATACATTCATACCGTTTACCAGGCACTCAACTTATCTTATGCCGACCGGGATTTTTATTATGGCGATCCGAATTTTCCGCCGGAGGAGCCTATCAAAGGTTTGCTGAGCAAGGAGTATGCAAAACAAAGAGCGAAGCAGATCAACATGGAGAAGAACGATGCCATGGCCGGTCCGGGTGATCCTTATCCCTTCGAGGGAAAAACAAATCCTTTTCTGGATATCCTGAAACAACGTGGCTTCGATCCCACACCTGGAAAAGGCAGTGCGCTGCCTGCGCATGACCGCCAACTCGCCAAAGCGGATGTATTGCCAATCGATGAGGCGTATATGGACCGGCTTTGGCGCGGCACTACTTCCGTAGAAGCTGCGGACACTTCAGGCTGGGTGGTATCCATTACGCCGAGTGGCGGCTGGCTGCCGGCCTGCATTGCAGGCAAAACCGGCATCGGCATGAGCCAGCGCATGCAGAGCTTTGTATTAGATCCTGCCATCGATCCTTTCAATGTGATAGAGCCGGGTAAGCGTCCGCGCGTTACGCTTACTCCTTCACTCGCGCTCAAAGATGGTAAGCCCATGCTTTGCTTTGGTGTGCAGGGCGGCGATACGCAGGATCAGAACCTGCTGCAGTTTTTCCTGAACATGGTCGAGTTCAACATGACTGTGCAGGAATCCGTTGAAGCGGGGAATTTCAATACCAATCAGCTCTGGCTCTCGCTGGGCGGAACGAAAATGGCCGATCGCAAACCGAGGCCGGGAAGTATCCTGCTTCCCAGAAATACACCAGAAAGCGTGAAAAAAGAATTGGAAAAAATGGGGTACACGATCACACTCGGCGATCGTACCAGCGGCCCGATCAATGCGATCTATTTCGACTGGAAACATGGTTCGCTCTGGGGCGGGAGCAGTAATAATGGGGAGGATTATGGCATTGGGTGGTGAAGGAAGTTATTTTAAATGTTAAATTTTGAATTCAAATGATAAGGTGAATAATCATCTTTTGTGGCAATTATGGCGTACTGCCAGATACCGGCTTGTTGTTCAACCGTAAATTGAATGTATAAAATTTCCAACTTTTTAAAGACGCTATTTTTGGGCAGGTATTCTGTTGACAGGAAACTAAACCCTGCTTTTCAAAACCAAGTCAAAAATCTAAAAAGACTTTGGAGAAATGAAACGTATAAAGACTTTGGAATTGAGCGACTTTATAGACTTTTTCTAACTCTTTTTCAATTCGCCTCAATTGGGCTATACGTTAGACATATATCAGGTTCGTTTGGGCTTCAAGGACGAAAAATTGGTGTAGAGATTTTAGTTTTATCAAAACTTGCTTTTCCTATTGTACTACTTTCTTGCAATCAAACAAGTCATGGGTGGGTACCATATACTTCAGCCTACTTATTGCTTGACACAATGATTTATTTGAATTATCTAATTTTCTGCGCCGACTTAAATACTAAACCAATAACGTACAAAAGATCATTAATAAATCTGTTTTACAATTACATAGAAATAGCTTTAAATTTTGCCGTTGTCTATTCCTATTACAATTTAAATATCAAAGGATTTTTCAGCAGACAACTGACCAATAATTTTGAAGCAGTTTATTATAGCTTTATTACAACGGCGACGGTCGGCTTTGGAGACATTTACCCAAAGACAACATTCGGACAATTTTTAGCTGTATCACAAGTTGTCTTGTTTTTTGCATTCATTGGTCTTTTTTTCAACTTTTATGCTTCAAAAGTTGAGACTGGTTCATATTTTAATGAAGAAGTTACTTACAAAAAAAGGGATGACAAAAAATGATGGGCATACTACTAACATTAGTTTTGAAACAACTTGGGCGGCAGAATCTGACCCATCAGCAGTTGGAATTCTGACCAGGCAGCAGTAATTTGGCTTAAACTAATCGGGGCTTTAATAGCCAAGCGGGCAGTGGGATTTCGAATAGCTCAAACTTCCCAAAGTCCTTTACGGTAGTTGCAATATTAATATGAGTCTTGAAGTAACTATAAAGGAATTTGCTGAAGTAGTTGATGAAATTTATGGTGTCTACTTGGATGCAACAAAAGGGTTTGTTGATAACAAAACTCAAATGGAAAATATCCAGCATGATTCAATCGCAAAACTTAATGTCACTTTAGACCATCTCGATAATGCACCTATGGTATATGGCAAAGGTCCTCCTGGCCAACCAGGAACTTATATTTTACATGAATGCACACAGAAAAAGTATAAAGAACGAAATGATAAAAATGGGAAAAATTTTATCCTTCTGGCTAATCTATGCGTAATGGAGCTATACCAATATTGGGAGGATCATTATAGAATCAAAATTTCAGAAAAAATCGGTATCGAAAGAAATGAATTGAAAGCAGATATATTTGGCGATATTAGATTATTTAGAAATTCTATCGTTCATCATCAAGGCACGGCGCTACCTGAAATAGAAAAATGCAAAATTCTATCTTGGTTTAAGAGAAATGATAAGATCATAATACTTCCCGATTTGTTCGAAGAAATAATTTACCAAGTCAAAATAGAAATTGACTCTTTACTGAAAGAATACTGCAGCTAACGAAAGGTTTTGCAAAAGTGGGGCGGCAGAATAAGGCCATCTGCAGTTGGAATTCTGACCAGCGAAAATTTAAAATTCTATGAAAGTGACCTGGGCATATCCGGCATGGTGGCCAGCGATAAACCGCGGTTCCTGGCGATCGGCTATTTCTATATCACCGATCTTGTCGAATATAACAAAGCGATTGCGGCGAACACGAATGCGCTCGTCAATGATTTTAAGAATTATACGAATGTCCAGCCGGTGATTCAGATCAGTGAAGTTAAACAGGTCAAATAGCGGTTAACAGCCAAGATTTCACAGATTACCACATAGGGTTTAAAAAAAATCTGTGGCACTCTGTGAAATCTGTGGCTACCCTTACAATAGCACACTCGCCGCCTTCCACAACGTAAACAAACTGGTCAAAATAACAAGTCCTCCAACCAGGTAGTACGCGGTCTTCAGCGGCAGCTTGCCTACCAGTCTTGCCGCGATCGGTGCTGCGATCACACCACCGAGGATCAGGCCGGCCACATCTCCTACCGGAATATGTTTAAGCAGGATGAAGAACGTAACTGCGCTGGCAAATACCACGAAGAATTCTGCCAGACAAACAGAGCCGATCACATAACGCACATTTTTTCTTTTAGAGATCAGCGTACTGGTAACGAGCGCGCCCCAGCCCCCGCCGGCGAATGCATCCATGAAACCGCCGATCCCTGCCAGCCAGCCGGCACGTTTTACTTTATCCTGTACTGTCTTTTTACGGAGCGCCTTCTTGATAATAAAATACCCGAGGTAAGTCGTATATAATGCCAGTGGAAGCCGCACATAGGTTGAATATTTCTGACCTACATAAGCCAACGAAGCGCCTGCCACAGCGCCCAGTATGCCCGGCACAACCAGTGCCTTAAATAATCTTTTGTTGATATTCCCAAAACGATGATGGCTGTACCCCGAAACCCCGCTCGAAAATACCCGGGCAGAATGCACGCGGCTGCTCACCACCGCAGGACTCACCCCATTGGCGAGTAAGAAAGTAGTAGAAATGGTACCATAACCCATTCCCAATGAGCCATCCACCATCTGCGCCATGAATCCGGTGAGCAGCATGATGAAGAAAGAACGGGTGTCGATATAATCAGGTATGGATCGTATCGCATCTCCCACGCCGGTGGAAGGGAGTAAAGAAAACACGGTATGCCCGATGATCATGAACACAAAAGCGAACAGGCACCATTTTACGATCTGCTGCCATTTTTTTTCTTTCGGCTTGATCTCTTCCAGCGTTGCCCGCTTGGCCACCAGCACCCTGGTGAGATCGTTCAGCTGCCGCACTTTATCCGAAAAATCGCCGTTGATATTGTGCCGGATATGCTGCATGTCCTGCAACACCCCATCGATCTCCTCAGGGATCATCTCGTTCAGTACTTCTTTCAAACGTTTGGCGATGGTGGGCGATTTTCCATTGGTCGACACTGCTATCTTGAGATTGCCTTTCTGCACGATCGAACCTAGGTAAAAATCACACAACTCAGGATTATCCGCCACATTTACCAACAGGCCCCGCGCTGCCGCATCCGCTTTGATGCGTCCGCAGAGGGGAAAATCGTTCACAGCAACGATGAGCAGATCCGCTCCGTCGAGATCGGCACTATCATATGCCTTCTGCTGCAGGTGCAGATTTGAAAATCCGGCTGCCAGATCATGGATCTTTTCATGAATAGCCAGCGCCACCACCCGGACGTTTGTACCCGGCGAGTTGGTCAACACGGCCTGCAATTTTTCGAGCGCAACAGCTCCTCCGCCGACGATCAGCACGGACAGTTGTTCCAGTTTCAGGAAAACCGGGAACAGGTGATTGCCTTGGGCGGTTGGGTTCGAACTGACTGGTGGCGATCCGATCAAAATGCCGTGTTTTTAAGATACATACCCTGCAAATATATCATTCTACTTAATTAGTAGACTTTATTTCTTTCTAAGGTCGAGGTTATGGAAATAGAAAACGCGCAATGTATGGATATCTTTGTAACTGTTTCCGGCCGGCAGTTGCTGGAACAGGTTCATATACCCGAATTGCAGGTTATCGGTGGGCGTGGTATGGTAACTGAACCCGACGAAGAACCGGTTCTGGTCGAAATAATTGTACACGATCTCTTTTCCGAAATTGACATGCAGCTCATCGTTGAGTACAAATGATAAAGTGCCCGGTGCAAATGCTTTCCTGTTCAGTGGCGTATTGAACAGGAAATTATACCGCAGCTTCCAGTTGAACTGATAGCCATCCGCCAGGGCATCGTTATTCAGGATCTTATGTTTGAATTTTTCTTCCAGCCTGATCCAATGCATCAGCCGCAACCTGGGGAATTTGACATGCCACTGCACCTGTTGCCAGATACGATGCTCCGGCTGCGTTACATTCGCATGGTTATCGCCTGGGTACAGGCTCACATAAGCATAACCCAGCGTTAGTTTGGTGTTATCCGTCAGGTAATAGGTACCCCCTACCCTTAGGATCGACTGAGAAAAATTACTTGCAAAATCCTCTTTGGTCCGCAGGTGAAGGTCTGTCCACAAGCCCCAATGTTTACTGAGGCGGGTCTGGTTATAATAACCCGCCCAGAACTGGCTGATGGAGCTGATATTCTTTGTTGTCTGCCCTATAGCCATTGCGGGTAAAAACCAGGCGAGCACTACTATCAGCCCCCGGGTATTCAACTTCAGTAGTTTCATGTTCTTTTATTTTGTCAGCAACCCGTCAAGGGAAACGGCAAAGTAATACAAAGCGCCAATAGTAGGCCCACCCGCGTATTGGAAATACCGGTTGTTCAGGATATCCGTGCCGCCGATCTTAATTGTTGCTTTCTGTGCCGGCAAGCGTAACGTTACCTGTGCGTCGATATTGTTGATGGCTGCTACATCACCTGTTACGAGCGGGCTTTCCCATAAAAAGCGGTCCTGCCATTTCCACACGATATTAAACCCGATATTCCTGGTTACCGCGCGATTGCCGGAGGAGAGATTGCTGGTCCATGCCGGGGTATTGAAGCCCGTCACAAACAGATCCGGTGCTGCATTTCCTTTGATGGCATTATAATTCAGGTTGCCGGATATAGCCCAGGTCTTATAGAAATGCCAGGTCAGTCCCAGTGAAGATCCATAGGTCGTGTACTTATTCTTTGCATTCGTATAGACGCGATACCGCTCCTGTCCTTTACTGGCTGCATTACCACTGCTCGCTGCGGTTGCATCCCGGTTGCGGTCGACCATGGCGATCACGGCCGCATCGGAGCCGATCGTCTCGCCTATCGGCACAAATACCTGTACCTGACCCAGGAATCCATCGTACACATTCGAGTATGCATCCACATCAACGATCACCGTGTTATCAAATAATACGCTCTTGTAGCCCGCCTCAAAAGAAACAATTCCTTCGGGCCTGCCATCCGGAAGATCGGCAGCCTGCAGCAGTCCTCTGTTGGCCAGTGCAGCCGCATCAGAATTTCCTGCCGCTTTCACAGCTGCATTGAAAATGGCCACGGAGGATTGCGTATAACTGTTTTGCCGGTAACCTAACCCTTCATTGATGACAGGAAGGATCCCCACTCTTTTTACGCGGCCATTGTTCACATAAGATAGCGCCTCGAACAAAGCAGGAAACCTGTACCCTTTCTGAAACGTGAACCTGAAATTATGTTTACCGGCAATGGTATACACCGCGGCC
This sequence comes from Chitinophagaceae bacterium, assembly GCA_019247775.1. Taxonomy (GTDB): domain Bacteria; phylum Bacteroidota; class Bacteroidia; order Chitinophagales; family Chitinophagaceae; genus Sediminibacterium. The sequence goes on from JAFBAN010000169.1 coordinate 14,812, forward strand.
AGTCGCGGCGTGAACTTCGGCGCAAATTCAGGGTTGTCATCGGCACGCAGCGAAGCGGTCAACTTTAACCGATCTCCAATAAATGTTTTTGCAGCCTGTACAAAACCGCCAAACTTCTTATAGTAAGTATTGCTCCCAAAACTTCCATCAGGCAATGCGGTGTTACGTTCGGCAATGGGTCTGCTGAAATCAACAAAATTATTCCCATCCGGGATCAGCTCATATATTCTTGCATCTGCCCCCAGCAGAACGTTGGCAATTTTTACATATTGACTGATATCCCACTGTCCTTCTATATGATACAGGTTACTTTTCTGGATCAGCGCTGCACCTCCGGTTACCGGTGCATTGGGGATGCTGGACGATTTGATATCCCAGTTATTGATCCCGATGATAGAATCTTTTACCGTGTTGAAACGCGCAGTTCCGGGTTCTGCCCTCCCGAGGTCAGCCTGACTGCGTGCAAATTGGGTAGCTGCCGCAAGATTATCCGAAGTCAGTTGGCCGCCGTGCTCGATAGCATACGCAGCAAGGGCGTTCTTATATTTCGCCGCCCAGGCTGTGGCGCTTCCACCGGAATACAGATCGAGATTATCCGCCAGTGGCTTTACATTATACGAGTTGCCGGTATTCTCCTGCGACATATATGCTTTCACGGTAAAATTCCGGCCCTTCAGTTCCAGCTGGTGGTTTTGAACGACCACATTATCCAGCTTCACTTTATTGCCACGCTGAAATACCCCATCCATTTTCCCTATGCGATAGGAATACGACAACACCGTTGAAGGATTGAAACGATAATGCAGGGCTGCATCGAATTTCAGGTTATCGACGTCCGGGCTTACCAGGTCTTTTTCCCAGTAACCTGTACGGGCTACGGTAAGTGTGCGGTTGGATTGTCCGTCGATGGTAAGTCCGGTAATCGAAACTGTGTTACTGCCTGCCAGCGCATCATCCCCATATTTATTCCAGCCGTCGAAGACCGCATTGTTGGCGCCGTTCAATGAGGGGTACGCGGGATTGGCAGTGATCCTGTCGTTCGGGTTCTGATCGGTGCGGGTATCGGAGATCCAGTCTGTGCCGCGCATATACCCGAAATTCAGTTTGAACGCGAATTTATCGCCGAAAGCTTTCGCATAGCGGATCGCGGTCTCGGTCAGTATTGCCGGCGCATGGTCTTTTCCATCCACATGGTTAACGCCGGTGCGCTGGAAAATACTCAAGCCCTGTGCGCTGAACGGATTCTTTGTGATCAGGTTGGCCATGCCATTGATCGCATTCATGCCATATAGCGCAGATGCAGCTCCGGGAGTGATCTCGATGCTCTGGATATCCAGTTCTGTGGGACCAATCGCATTACCCAACGGCACGCCCAGCGTGGCGGCCTGCATATCGATGCCGTCGACCAGCTGCATGAACCTGAAATTATTCGGAATATTGAAGCCGCGCGTGTTCGGGACTTTGAATGTGAGCGATGAAGTGGTAAGCTGTACTCCCTTCACATTGCCCAACGCATCATAAAAACTGGCTGCAGGCGTTTCTTTGAGGGCGCGGAGATCGAGTTTTTCGATAGCTACCGGGGAACGCAATAATTTTTCTGCATTGCGGGTAGCAGTTACCACTACTTCGTTGGCAATATAAGTTTGGGTGCTGAGCTGAATAGTGAGATTGGTGCTTGTATTCCGCACCACCAGCTCCTGGTCCGCAAAGCCAATGGAACTCACCACCAGGGTGAACGGCAGTTTCTGATTGATCACGAGTGAGAATCTTCCACTGGAATCTGTCTGGGTTCCTTTGGTGGTGTTCTTGATCAATACACTTACGCCTGGCAACCCCTCGTGCTGCTCGCCCACGATCCGCCCGCTTAACAACAGCGCTCCGTTCAACTGGCCTTTAGACAAAAATGGAAGGACTAATAAGATATACAAAAGATTTTTTTTCATGATTACTTTTTGATGCAGGCAATAGCAAGCCCCGTCCCTGCCGGGAACTGCCTGCGGTCTGTAAATGGAATGAAATAGATAAGATGTCAGAATAGACTCAACATCGCCCTCTGGAATTTGCAACGGTTTTTTTGCCGGGTTTCGATTGCATGTTTATAGTTTGTAATGTAAAAATAATATTATCCTACTAAATTAGTAGACTTTATAAAGAAAAAATTTTCTCTTTCCTTCTACCATCAGGCAACTACCCATTTCTGACGGATCGCGAAATCGCCAAAAGTTTCATGGGCTTTTCTGCCTTCTGCATAAGCCTTGAAAAGCCCATCGAGTACCCGCAATGTTTCCGGCTCATCGATATTTTCGCGATAGGTCTTATTCAAACGTGTCCCTAGCCTGTCGCCCCCGATCTGCAGGTTATAGTGGCCGGGGGCCGTTCCGACGAAACCGATCTCAGCGGCATAGGACCTGGCGCAGCCATTCGGACAGCCGGTCATACGGAGAATGATCTCTTCATCTTTCAAGGCATGCTTTTCCAGGAGCAACTCCACTTCATCGAGTAAGGCCGGCAGGTAGCGTTGGGCCTCGGCCAGCGCCAGCGGACAGGTGGGCAGGGCCACACAGGCCATGGAATTTTTGCGCACTACTGAAGATCGCTCCGTATGGCGGCTGATGCCGAAACGATCGAGTATTTCCTGGATACTTTTTTTATCTGCAGCGCTTACATCGCTGATGATAACATTCTGGTTACAGGTGAACCGGAAATTGGCTTTTCCCGTTCTGGCTATCTCGAGCAATGCGGATTTTAGCGGCAGCCGCTCATCGTCCAGTATCCTGCCATTCTCAACAAAGACAGTATAATACCAATTGCCGGCGGCATTGAACTGCCATCCGAAATAATCCTTGCGATGAGTGAACTCGTAATGCCGCGGCGCATCGAGCGCAAACCCGGTCCGCTTTTCCAGTTCTGCTTTGAACCAGTCCAGCCCATATTTATCAATGGTATATTTAAGCCTCGCCAGTTTGCGATCGCTGCGGTTGCCGTAATCGCGCTGGATGGTCGCTATCTCGTACACCGCTTTCAGGATCTTCTCTTCGGTGCCTGCAAACCCGATCAGGCTTGCCAGTCTCGGATAGGTCTCCGGGTTACCATGGGTACTCGACAGGCCGCCGCCGATGGCGATATTGAATCCTTTCA
>JAFBAN010000176.1 GCA_019247775.1 Chitinophagaceae bacterium
GAGCGATACTCGCTGAGGGCGACCCTGGATCAACAACTTGGCAGGTCGGTGAAACTGGGCATCAGTTCACTGAATACCTATACCATCACAAAAGGCGAGAACCAAAACCCCATGGGGCAGGCGCTGCGTGCCAGCCCGTTGTCCTCACCCTGGGACTCCACAGGAGCGCTTATCAATTATTTCGTTCCGGGCAGTGCTAACCAGGTATGGAATCCGCTCGCCAATTTCCTTGACGGTGCAGTGGTGGAAGACAGGAAACGTCTCTCCAATTTCACCAACCTTACACTGGATGTAAATTTATTACCGGGATTGAAGTACCGTTTCAATGCCGGCATTCAGTTGCGGAGTGAAGTGTATGGTAATTTTTACGCCAGCAAGACCACTAACAACCTCGGTGGTCCATCGAGCGCCAATAACCAGTCGCGTAACAGCAGTGATTATACCCTCGAGAACATCATTACTTACGACAAGACGTTCCGGCAGAAACACAAGATCAACTTCACCGGACTGTTCAGCTACGAAAACAATGTGAACGTTTCGAACTCGTTCAGCTATACCGGCCTGTTATCCGATAATGCGCAATATTTCAATCCTTCTCTTGGTGCCAACCTGAATGGCACCGGCTCCAGGGCGGAATGGGCATTGATCTCCTATATGGGAAGGATGAACTACAGTTATAGCGACAAATACCTGCTGACCGTTACGGTAAGATCGGACGCGTCATCACGCCTGGCATCCGGTAACCAGACACATTATTTTCCATCCGTGGCCGCTGCCTGGAACCTCAGTAAAGAATCTTTTCTGTTGAAGCAAGCTGCGGTTACCAACCTGAAACTGCGCGCCAGCTACGGATCGGTGGGTAATACATCCATCAGTCCTTATCAAACGCTCGGTTCATTGGCCAATCAGGTATACAATTATGGATCTACCGTTACCACCGGACTGTATCCTAACAGCGTACCCAATCCTACGCTGGGCTGGGAATATACTTCTACGCTGAATCTCGGACTCGATTTCGGATTTTTCCAGAACAGGTTATCGGGATCCGTTGAGTATTATCATGCATATACAAACGACATGATCCTGCCGCAGAGCCTGCCTGCTACTTCCGGTATTCCCAATAAGATATTGACCAATATCGGCAAATCAGAAAACCAGGGCCTGGAGATCCGGATCAGTACGGTGAACATCCAGAGCCGCGGAACCGGCGGACTTACCTGGACATCGGATTTCAATTTCTTCATCAACAAAGGCATGATCACACAACTGGATCCGGCGCTGATAACAACGGTAGGCGGAAAACCTGCTGACATCGGTAACAAATGGTTCGTGGGTCAGCCGATCACTGCATTTTACGATTATGAAAAAGCCGGTATCTGGCAGGCAACGCCGGCCGACAGTGCGCTTGCCAAATCACTGGGTCAGTCGCTCACAGGCACCGGTTCCGTGATCGGCCAGATAAAAGTGATCGATCGCAATGGCAATGGCACCATCGATGCGGGTGACATGTATGTGCTCGGCTCTCAGCAGCCTGACTGGGAGGGAGGAACCACGCAGCGCGTCACTTACCGCAATTTTGATTTTACCGTGGTGGCAGCAGCAAGGTTTGGCAGTACGATCTCATCCACATTGTTCGGCGGAGGTTTTGCGAATACCCTGCAGGCAAACTATAACAATGTGAATATTGCTTACTGGACACCGCTCAACCCTTCGAATGAATATCCGAAGCCGAATTCGGCGCAGACCAACCCGCCGAAAAACTCCCTGCTGGGTTATTTCGACGGATCGTTTCTCAAGATCAGGAGCATTTCACTTGGCTACACCGTGCCGAAGTCGGTGGTGAATAAATTCGGGCTGCGCTCCATGCGGGTGTATGCAACCGCAAAGGATCCGTTCATTTTGTTCTCACCTTACAGGAATATTTATCATGGGATCGATCCGGAAACTGCCGGTACGCTCGGTGTTGATACACCGGCTTCCTGGTCAATGCTTTTCGGTCTCAACATAACCTTATAAATCTTACAAACCACGATCATGAAAAAACTGCTCTTTCACATACTCTGCTGTGTCATGGTACTGGCAGTGTTAAGCGGTTGCACCAAGAAGCTGGTGGAAGATCCGCAATCAACGTTAACGCCGGCCTTTTTTGCTACGGCCCAGGGTTTTCAGTCGGGTCTGGATGCAGCCTATGGCGGGATGCGTAATCTTTGGGGAACGGAAAACCTGTTCACGATGGCCTGCATCGGCACCGATGAATTTATCACGGGCAATGATGGCAATAACGATATCAATAAATACAATAGCAACTACAATCCCGGTAACGGCAAACTGTCCGGCATCTGGAATCCCTGTTACACCTTCATCAATACCTGCAATGGGCTGATCGATAATGCAGAGGCCATCTCCGGCGTGGATGCCGGCACGAAAAAGTCGATGGTGGCGGAAGCGAAGTTCCTGCGCGCCAACTATTATTTTACCCTGGTGCAGTTCTGGGGCGATGTTACGCTCAATCAGCACTTCCAGGCCGAACCCACTACTGCGGCGAAAAGGGATCCGATGGCGGATGTATACAAATTCATCATCCAGGACCTGACAGACGCGATCGCTGCCCTGCCTGCCGGACCGTTTTCCAATGGGCTGTTGCCCGGTAAAGCGAATGCCGCAGCCGCACGGCATCTGCTTGCCAAAGTGTACCTGACCAGGGCCGGCACTGCGGCCAAACAAGCAAGCGATTACCAAAGTGCATTCGACATGGCGAGCAGCCTGCTCTCAGCGAAAGCCTCACTTGGCCTGGGCCTGCTGCCCGATTTCGGAAATGTTTACGCGGAAGGGAATGAGAACAATGCCGAAGTGCTTTGGACGGTGCAGCATACTTCCAATATCGCCTACAATGGTCCCAACAACAGCAGTGGTACAGACAATGTGCTGAATCATATGTGGGTACCCAAATACGAAACCTTTGTGCCCGGCATGCAGCGCGATGTGATCAATGGCCGCCCTTATATCCGTGCCGTGCCCACACGCTGGCTGACCGATACAGTGTTCAAAGACAAAACCAACGACACGCGTTACAACAAGACTTTCCAGACGGTATGGTATTGCAATTATGCGGCCGGTATTCCCAAATGGCCTTCGCCGGTGCCTGCGGGAGTGGATCCTTCGCTTGCGGGCAAACCCAAGTTTGCATTGGGCGATACGGCCTGTTATATGCCGGGCGTGGATGCAACCGATGCAAAGATCGCTTCCACCCGTTACCTGCTGATGCCGCCGCGCAAGTACAATATCCAGATGGGCCCGGCAATGAAAAAATATTTCGATACCAAACGCGCAGATCAGAACGCGCCTTCTATCAGGCCGGTGATCGTATGGACGCTTAGCGAAACCTATCTGATTGCCGCAGAAGCTGCCTATAATCTTGGCAAACTGCCCGAAGCAGTAGCGCTTATCAATACGGTAAGGGAACGTGCAGCCTATCCTTCGGGCAGTGCAGCTGCAATGGATATCACTACCGCGGATCTTTCGCTGGATTTTATCCTGGATGAACGTTCGAGAGAACTCTGCGGCCAGATGGTGCGTTATTTCGATCTCGCAAGGACCGGGCAGCTCGCCAACCGCATTATCAAACACAATACCGATGCGCAACTGAACTTTACAGTACCCAAACACCTGCTGCGGCCTATTCCGCAGGGGCAGATAGACGCTGTAACAACAGGAACGCCATACCCTCAAAACCCGGGATGGTAGGAACCGGGATTGGCGATTTTAGATTGGAGATTGCAGATTGGATCAATCTCCAATCCGCAATCTCCAATCCTGATTTTTTTGACACAACCATCATTCGAATGCCAGTAATGCGCAGCATTTTGACGTTGATCGCAACCGGTTTTTTTGGTATTGCTGCAAATGCCCAGGAATTCATGCCGCTGTTCAATGGAAGAAACCTGGACGGCTGGTACTCCTATCTGAAGAGCAAGGGAAAGAACAATGATTCCGCTGGTGTGTTTTCAGTGCACGACGGCCTGCTGCACATTACCGGTGAAACCTTTGGCTACATTGCAACCGAAAGATCGTTTACTGATTTTCACCTGCTGGCGGAATTCAAATGGGGTGAGAAAAAGTACCCGCCGCGGGAAAAAGCAAAGCGGGATAATGGCATTCTTTATTACGCTGTACAGGAAGACAGGGTCTGGCCAAGGGCTATCGAATGCCAGGTGCAGGAAGGGGATTGTGGCGATTTCTGGCTGATCGACAGTGTTATATTAACCGTGGATGGTGTACAGATGGGTCCCACGAAGAACACGCGCGTGGTCAAGAAAACAGATGCGGAAAGACCTGCCGGCGAATGGAATCGTTTGGAGATCATCGCAAAAAATGGCAAATGCACGCATATTGTAAATGGTGTTGTAGTGATCGAAGGTGAGAACGCGAGCCTGCGTTCGGGAAAGATCGCTGTGCAGTCGGAAGGAGCGGAGATATTTTACCGCAAAATTGAGATCAGGGATCTCGATACAGCTAAACCCAAACCTGCACCACGGCCAACGCTCCGTGCAGCCGTGCCGGTCATGCTTCCGGGTAAAGGCATGGCCCAGCATGATTTCCTCTATGCCGGCGAATGGGACACGCGCAAAGACACCCAGACAGTTTTCAGGGTGCAGGGCGGGAAAGTTGTATGGACCTGGTCCTTTCCCATTAAAGACAAAAACGGGCAGTTGAGTGAATTCAGCGATATCCACCAGTTATCGAATGGGAATGTGCTCTACGCAAGAAAGACCGGTGCGGATGAAGTAACGCCCGACAGACGCATTGTATGGACCTATGAATGCACGCCTGGTACCGAATGCCATTCCGCCCAGCCCATCGGGCCCGATAAAGTATTTCTCTGCATCAATGGCAACCCTGCGAAGGCGATGCTGATCAACAAAAAAACGGGCGCTGTTGAAATGGAGCATGAATTGGCTACAGCAAGGCCCGGTGATCCGAAAAGTGTGCATGGACAGTTCCGCAATATCCGCATGACGAAAAAAGGAACTTATCTTGTGGCGCACCTGAACCTGGGAAAAGTAATTGAGTACGATCAGAACTGGAACCCGATACTGACGATAGATGCACCCTCCGCCTGGTCTGTGGCCCGCTTAAAGAATGGCAATACCCTGATCGCAGGCAACCAGCACGGGTATGTACGTGAGGCGAATGCAAAAGGCGAGATTGTTTGGGAGATCAATAAGGACGATCTGCCCGGCTACCCGCTTTATACGGTGCAGCAGGTGAGAAGACTGGCCAATGGGAATACCGTTATCTGCAACTGGGGCGGCTCGCTGAAAAAAGAAGATTGGGATAAAGTGGTACAGCTAATAGAAGTTACGCCCGACAAAAAAGTAGTGTGGGCTTTATATCAATGGAAAGATCCTGATCTCGGCCCGGCTTCCTGCATCCAGTTGCTGGATGAAAAGGGGAAGGAAGAGAACGGCGAACTATAGGATAAAAGAAAGACAAAAGAGAGCAAAAAAGATGCCTCCTTCTTTTCTTCTTCCCTCTGTCTTTCTTTTATTGAAACCAGCAATCTCAAAAATCAAAACTAACCGAATCAGTAAAGACCATGAGAAATCAGTTCCGGAAATTATTGCTTGTTTGTTTTGTCGTAAAGACTATCGCTGCGCCCGCTCAGGATGAGGCAGACCTGAAGCATTTTCCCAGCGGTTCCACGCCGCAGGAAATCGGAAAACTAGTTGCCAATCATTTCATCGAAAGTCCGCATTTCAATTTTATGCGTCCGGAACCTCCGAAAGTGATCAGCTATCCCGAAACCTGTACCTGGTATGGCGCGCTTGGTTTTGCCAAGCTAACCCACGATAAGGTTTTACTGGATCAGCTGGTGAATAGATTCGAACCCTTGTTTGGCAGAGATTCCGCCATGATCCCGGTTCCCGATCATGTGGACTATAGCGTATTCGGGTCTGTGCCGCTGGAACTCTATATGCAGACCAAAGAGCCGAAATATCTCGCGCTCGGCAAACGCATTGCCGATAACCAGTGGGCGCCGCCTTCCGGGCCGCGCGTGAATGCGGCTTCCTGGCGGTATTACAATATGGGACTGACCTGGCAGACCCGCTTATGGGTGGATGACATGTTCATGATCACCATGGTACAGACACAGGCTTATCGTGCTACCGGCGATAAAACTTATCTGGATCATGCGGCTAAAGAAGCGGTGGTGTACCTGGATTCACTGCAGCAGCCGAACGGACTGTTCTACCATGCACCTGATGTGCCTTTTTTCTGGGGCCGGGGGGCGGGCTGGTTTGCGGTAGGTATGGCGGAACTGTTACGCACCATGCCCAAAGAACATCCTGACCGTGCCCGCATCATGCAGGGTTATTTAACTATGATGTCATCCCTCCGAAAATACCAGGATGCAGAGGGCATGTGGCACCAGCTGATAGATGATCCCGGCGCATGGCCGGAAATGTCGTGCACCGGCATGTTTACTTTTGCGATGATCACCGGCGTGAAAGAAGGCTGGCTCGATAAAAAATTATATGGTCCCGTAGCCCGCAAAGGCTGGCTGGGATTGGTTAAGTACATCAACCCCAATGGCGATACCAGGGAAGTCTGCGAGGGCACCAATAAAAAGAACGACCGCCAATATTACCTGGACCGTAAACGCAATGTAGGGGATATGCATGGACAGGCTACTGTGCTGTGGTGTGCAACCGCCTTGTTACGCTGAGCTGCGTTCGCGGACCAGGACTTGATCATGCGGAACTATAGAAAATAGTATCAGGATGGCGTAACCAATTCCCGAATCGGTGGTTACCCCAAAAAAGAGTACCATGCTGGCCCACTACTTCGTCATCGCCTGGCGCAACCTGCACAGAGACAAACTTTTTACTTTGCTCAACCTGCTGGGCCTGTCTACCGGACTGACCTGTACTTTGCTGATCGCCTTATGGATCAAGAATGAAATGGCGTTTGGCCGTTTTCCGGATCAAAGTCAACTTTTATTACAGGTGATGGCCAATCATCCGTCTCCCCAAGGCGTCACGACCATAGAGGCAACACCCGGCCTGCTGGCGGATGCATTAAAGGCAGAGATACCTGGTATCGACTATGCAACGGCGGTAGTCCATCCAGGCGGATTAACAGGCGATAAGGGCATATTATCGGCTGGTAACACGCATCTCGAAGCAAAGGATATCTGCGCAGGTAAAGACTTTCTGAGGTTGTTCCCGTATCCGTTACTGGCAGGCGACAGGATCCGCGCGCTGGATGATCCAAAGGGCTTGCTTTTGTCGGATGAATTAGCGTTCAAATTGTTCCATACTGCCTCTGATGTTGTAGGCAGAACCGTGGATTGGAACCAGTCGGGTTTAAGCGGCGTATATACCATTGCCGGAGTGTTTAAGAAACTGGCTGATCAACCCGATCAGTTCGATGTGGTGCTCAGCTATGATATGTTCCTCGCGAAGAATCCCAAATTATTGCAGTGGGGGAACAATGAACCGGCAACCTACCTGCTTGTAAAAGCCGGCACTGACCTGACCCGGCTAAATAAACGACTGGAAGGTTTTTTGCAAACCAGAAGAAAGGAATCAAAAGCAACTTTATTCTCGCAGCCATATAATGACCGCTATCTCTATAATCATTATGAAAACGGAGTTCCTGCCGGCGGACGCATTGCCTATCTGCGACTGTTCTTAGTGATCGCCTTATTCATCCTCCTGGTAGCCTGCATCAATTTTATGAACCTGTCCACCGCCAAAGCCGCCCGGCGCGCGAAAGAGATCGGGATCCGGAAAGTGATTGGCGCCGGCAGGAGGGGACTTATCGCCCAGTACCTTGGCGAATCATTGGTCATGGCCATCCTGGCTTTGCTCCTGTCGGTCTTATTTACATTGTTGCTGCTTCCGCAATTCAATGCAATTACAGGCAAGCAACTGGTGATGGATTTTTCACCACAGTTCCTGGCGTTTATCCTGCTCATTGCTTTTGCGGTAGGATTGATAGCGGGCAGCTATCCTGCCCTGTATCTCTCAGGATTCAAACCAGGATTGATTTTGAAAGGAAGACTGCCGGGCAGTACAGCTGAACTGGTCACCAGGAAAGGCCTGGTCATATTCCAGTTTGCAGTGTCGGCGTTTTTTATCTTTTGTGTATTTGAGATAAACCGGCAGACGGAATATATCCAGAGAACCGATCTCGGGTACAGCCGTGATCAACTGCTCTACTTCGATAGAGGTGGTATGGTAACCGATAATCCCGCGGACTATCAGGAAGGCGGCAGGTACGAACTCGATCTCGCCCGTATGATACAGGAGATCAAAACCCTTTCCGGTGTGGTGAATGCTTCCAATTTCAGGCATAATATCGTCAACCGTCATGGTGGCACCTCGGATATCTCATGGCCGGGAAAAAGAGCGGATGAACAGATAGGGTTCACTGATATCGCCGCGGGGTACGACTTCATCGAAACATTGGGAATACAATTGGTTGCCGGCAGGACCTTTGCCCGTGAATTCGGCGACGAGAAAGCAAAGATCATCCTGAATGAGACCGCTGTAAAAGCCATGGGTCTCAGTGATCCGCTGGGTAAAATTGTTCATGTATGGGGCAGTGACCGGGAGATCATAGGTGTTACAAAGGATTTTCATTTCGAATCACTGTATGAGCGCATTCAGCCCTGTTTTTTCGATTTCACTTTCAACCAGCGCGCTTCGAAGATCATGGTAAAAGTCAGGGCTGGCGAAATGCAGCAGGCCATCACCGGTTTGAAACGGCTATACAGTAAATACAACCCGGGGTTACAGCTGGATTATCATTTCCTCGATCAGGATTACCAGGCCTTGTACCAGACTGAGACACGCATGGCAGTATTGTCTAGGTACTTTACCGGGCTGGCGATCATTATTTCGTGTCTGGGACTATTCGGTCTTGCCGCATTTGCCGCAGCTAAGCGGGAAAAAGAAATCGGCGTCCGGAAAGTATTGGGTGCTTCGGCATTTCAGATACTTGCACTGCTGACACGGTCTTTTCTTCAGCCGGTGTTGATCGCCATAGCCATCGCTTTTCCGCTGGGCTGGCTGGTGATGCATCAGTGGTTGCAGGGGTTTGCCTACCGCATTGGTATCAGCGCTTCGACATTTTTTTTGTCGGCCGGCATTACAATGCTGCTAACGCTGCTGACCATCAGCTTCCAGACGTTGAAGGCGGCAGCAGCACGTCCCGTGAAGATTTTGCATAATGAATAACAGCTGGCAGGCAGCCAGGGTTAAGGCTTCCGTTGCTTTTTTTCTACCGCAGAACAACCAGAAAGCAGACAGAATATCAGTAACCGATATTGTGCAGCGCTGTTTTGCCAAGCCGTTCCTCGAGCTGCGCGAGGTATAAGCTTTTTGGCGTTACCGGGATGCCGGGAGAATCGTAGATGCCTTCCTGCAGATCCGGTTCCTTGTCGAATGGAATGGCGCGTTTCTGATGTTCTCCTGTACTTCCGATCACCCAATTGTAGGCGCCAGGCGGCAACTGGTTGAGATAGGATTTTGCTTTTGAGTTCCATGCCGCGGCCCAGCCGATGGCCCAGCCATGACCTGAGCCCATGGCGCCACGATTCATAAAGTCGATACCGCCATCAGGCACCTCGCAGTTGTCTACCAGTAAACCTGTGGCCCAGCGCTGGTGCGGCTGTATCCAGCCAT
>JAFBAN010000071.1 GCA_019247775.1 Chitinophagaceae bacterium
GCTCTCGATGAAAAAATCGACGCCGATGATCAGTTCCGGTGTCGATGCCTTGCTCTCCAGCATCGGGTTCTTTTCCAGTTTAAAATGGGTGGGCGTTACTTCCTGGTTGGGCAGGGCAGGCTTCGGGTTATTGGCCGGCACTTTACCGAAATTACCGATGATGGCTTCGGTAAACTGTGTTGTATTGAGCGCGGGTTTGCTCCTGTCACCGAAATCACCGGTATGAACACCGCTTTCCAGGGTATACAGCAGGGCGTTCTCGATCATCACGGCCGCTTCCATCAGTCCCAGATGCCGCAGCATGGCAAAGCCGCTGAGCAGGAGCGCGGTGGGATTGGCAATATTTTTTCCCGCAATATCAGGGGCAGTTCCATGCACGGCTTCGAAAATGGAAATATGATCGCCGATATTGGCTGAGGGTGCAAAACCGAGGCCGCCTACAAGGCCTGCACAGAGATCGCTGACGATATCACCCTGCAGATTGGTGAGTACCACCACATCGAACAGGTCTGGCCGGCTTACCAGTTTCATGCACAGATCATCCACGATCACATCGTCGGCTTTCAGGTCCGGGTAATCTTTCGCCACTTCATGGAACACTTCGAGGAAAAGTCCGTCGGTAAGTTTCATGATATTGGCTTTGTGACCACAGGTGATCCTTCTCGCCCCTTTTTTCCGGGCCATTTCAAAAGCATATTTGATCACCTGCATACTGCCGGGCCTGGTGATAAAACGACGGCTGAGGGCCACGTCATGCGTAAGCATGTGTTCGATGCCGCCATATGTGTCTTCGATGTTCTCACGCACGATGGTGATATCGATGGGGATGCCCGCTTTGCTGAATACTGTATCTACACCATGCAGGGTCTGGAACGTGCGTTTGTTGGCATACGTGTTCCAGGTTTTCCTGGCGGTAACGTTCACGCTTTTTACGCCCTTGCCTTTCGGCGTTTCCATGGGCCCTTTGAAGAGGATACCGTGCGATTCGATCGTCTGCTGCGCTTCCGGGGTCATGCCATTGCTGTAACCCTTGTCGAATACCCATTTGCCCATATCCACGAAATCATAACTCAACGGAACTTTGGCGGCTTCGAATACAGACAATACGGCGGTCATGATCTCGGGGCCGATCCCATCTCCTTTAGCAACAGCGATCTTAGTCATAAAAATTTTCTGTGCTGCAAAATTAAGCGATCGGTGAACAAGTCCTGCGTTAAATTAGAAATCGGAGAGGCGATCGGCACGTGTTAAATCCTTGCCCATCATCCCAATTTCCTTTATCATTACCCACAATTCCTTATTTTTACCCGTAAGCAAACAAACCCATGGTATCAAAAATCTCAGAAGGCGTTGAGATCAGCGTAGAGACCTTTTACCAGGCCGATTACAGCAATCCGCTGAACAGCGAATACATGTTTGCCTACCGCATTACTATCGAGAACCACAATAATTTCACCATCAAACTGCTGCGCCGCCAGTGGTATATCTTCGACAGCAACGGCGAACACCGCGAGGTAGAGGGTGAAGGCGTGGTGGGAGTACAGCCTGTACTAAAACCAGGGGAAAATTATAAGTACATCAGCGGCTGCAACCTGCGCACCGAAATGGGCAAAATGCACGGCAGTTACCAGATGGAGAATGAGAACAGCAAACAATTGTTCTCCGTGAATATACCTTCCTTCGAAATGATCGTTCCGTCCAAGATGAATTGATCAATTTCTAATTTCTGATTTCCAATTTTCGAAATCGGAAATCAGAAATTTATCTGATCTCATACACCAACAGCCCATAACTATTCTGGGTCATATCTTTCGTCAGCGCCACATACTGCCCCGTACCTGTTTTAACCGGTCTGGAAATAGACGTCTTCGCAGGCAGCGGAAAAGCAGATGCATGCAGCACCGGATCTCCCGCGTTCTTCAATTGAACCAGCGCAAACTGACTGGATTCATTCAGCATGGCATTATTGCTGGTGAAATAAATGTTGTCTCGGTGTATCAGAGGATAACTTACCAGCCTTCTCCGGTCTTCATCCGGAGGGTTGAGAAAAACAGGATCGATGACTCCATAGATCTCCGGCTGACCACTGCGATCGAACCGGAAGCTGATCAGTTTAGATCTTCTCATAGCCGGTTCCATCCTGCGATCCATCTGCTCGAAGATCCTTTCTTTTTCAACGGGCGAAATACCATTGCCCACTACCGGCTGGAAAAGTTTGGGTTCTGAAAATACCGGATAACTGATATTGCCGTTTGCGCCATACAGATAAGGTGCGGCCGGCGAACGGCCAAACTCAGCTGTTTTATTAAGCGTCGACTGATCGTCCAGCCACCGGTTCAGGCTCACCTGCTGGTTTTGCACTGCATGAGCATACATACTGTTGGCCGCGTCAGCATCGTGTTGTGTATTGGGAATGGATTCTGAAACCATGTCGGTTTCCGGAATATCGGGTAACCAGTAATTGAAGATCGTTTGACCGTCCTGCACCAGGATATCTTTAAGCTGAAGACTGTTCAGCGGATCATCTTTGCTTTTCAGGTGAGGCATGCCTTTTCGCAATTGTGCACGAAGCTTGTCCGGGAAAGGAATCAACTTTGGCGCTTCCGCCGGCATATTTCTTTGATAAGGGATAGCAAGGCTGGCGAGTCCACGCTTCAGATTCTGCTGATGCGTATCATAATAAAAACCCTGCAACCGCACAGTGTTTCCGGCAGGATCATCGACGATGAACATACTACTCATCTTTACCTGGTCGAAACTGAATAATTCTGCGGTGGCCTTTGATTCCCCGAACGGGATCGTGTTCACCGCAACATTTGCCGAAACGCGATCCGAGCCCAGGCGATCGAGAACGACGATATGGATATTGCCGCGACTGTCGACAATAACATAGGGCGACTGGCTGGAAATCCTCTCGAATGCGATCAATTGCGAAAGCTCTCTCAGCTTATTCCCTTCCGGATCGATCAGCACACCACGGAAAAGAATATTTTTTGGCCCCGCATTTTCAAAACCATACACGAGCTGCAACGATTTGGATGTATTGCCGACAAGCGTTGGAATTACTCCCGGCTTTTCGCTGATGCTGATCGCAGGCAGATCCCTGATGTTGCCATCAGTTGAAACCTGGCTCATCATTACCAGTGCCGAATCGAAACCCAGGTCGGAAACAGGGTACCAGCTAAAGCGGATCGCATTATCCATTGCTAATATCTTTCCGGTATAAGCGCCTTGCGGAAGAAAGACCTTCTTGCTGAGTTGAAGTGTGGCCGAATCAAAAATGAACACGGGTGTTTCCCCCTTCTCTGGCATATCAAGCACAAAGATCCTGTTGCCCGCTTTACCCGCCAGTACTGGTCTTTTCAGGGAGAGGGGCTGAAGATCATAACTCTGGAGACTGACGGTCTGCGCGCTGATGCGAATAAGGCCGGCCGATAGAAGCAGCAGTAGTAAAAAGGATTTCATATACTGGATTTAGCTGGGTCGGGGGTCGGCCAGAAATCAACAATTAGTATGCCGTAAAACTTAATATGATGCTGTACTGCGGTTTTGTTTAAGATTATTTTTTTACCGGATCGCCGATCTCCCATAAAGCGATCCCATTCTCCCCTGAAAACAGGTTCCTGTAGCCGCCCAGGTATTTTCCGGCAGCGATCTCCGTTGGCTTGTAGAACGCTGTCGTATGCGAGGTGCTGAAGTCTGCGAGCGTGGCCGCAGTGCCTTTGCTGTTGTAGCTGGTGAGTACTACGTGTCGCTGCGGCGCTGCCTGGCGGGTATCGGCGGGGATGGAAACATAATCGCTCAGGAACAACAGCTGGCCGCCGCGAACAAATGCATAACTCAATCCGGGGCCAGACAACGCGCCGGCGTTATTGGGCACTACCGCATACCGGTAACTGCCGTTGTTGTCTATGGAAAAATAGATCATCTTCTGCGCCAGGCGATTTTCTCCGTACCGTCCGATCTCCTGGATCGCATGCTGAAGATCCGCTGCATCGGCCTGCGTTCTGAATCTGGGCTGGTCGCGCGCGGGATAAAAAACGGGCTCGTCATTTTTAGGCAATGGTATTTTCGGGTCTGCAACAGGCGGGCCTGGATTTTCCGGAATGGATTTTCCGGACCGCGACTTTCCCGCAGTATTTTCTGCGGGCGGATAGAAGCGACTGTCGTGCCCGGTTTTTCCGGGAAGGATCTCGCCGTCTACATCCCTGTCTTTATGAAGCTGGTAACCCGGCATGTCTATCATCCAATTACCCACGAACAATTGGCCATCGTGCTCGAAGATCTCTTTCAGCCGGAGATTCTCGGCCGGGTTTTCGGTTTTCTTGATATAGCGAAGGTTGGAGCGCACGATGGCGCCGAGCTCGTCCGGGAAAGGATAGAACTTCGGATCGAACCGTTCCTGGGCGCCAAAATAAGGGAATTGAATACTGACCACGCCTTTCTTGACTTTTTCCTGGCCGTCATAATAATAGCCGAAAAGTTTTAAGCGGTGAGCGGCAGTATCGTCGCGGAAACTGAGATCCATGAATTTGATCTTGTCAAATTCGAACAGCGCAGCCTGCAGACTATCGGTTTTCAGCGGCAAAGTATAAAATGCAAGAGAAGTGGAAAGATGGTAGTTGGATAGTTTGTCATATGCGCCAAAATGGATATTGCCCTCCGTATCCATGATCAGCGCTGTTATTGTTGAACGCTGCGGATCATACGGGATCTTGTAAAAGCCGCTGCGGATCTCATTCCAGGCTGTATCCAATACCACGGCGCGCAGATAATTTCTTTGTCTGGTGTCCGTTACAATCGAATAGTACAGGAAATAATTATTGCGTTCGTCCGTTACCAGCGCCGGCGCCGAACCGCCGGATGCTGGGAAATAGTAATTGCTGTACGAGAACCAGGTCCTTTTCCCCAGCTCATCGAGCCGGGTTATAGATACGCCAAGCGAATCTTTCGAGCGGCTTTTCCAGGTAAGGTATACGCTGCTGCCGGAAATACGGAAATTGACGGATCTGTCGGAGATATATTCTTTGGTGATATTGACAAGCTGGAAGGACGAATCGAATGTATAGATAAAAGAAGGCCATCCGGTGGCCGGCTCAAACACAAGATAGTGTGTGCCTAGTTTTCCGATAACTTTTGGATTGGTGAAATGGATGCCTGCCGATGCGAACAACTGCATATCGGTTTTCTGTGCGCCCGATATGAGCGCACACAGGCAGAACCCCCAGCATACTGCTATCTTTTTCATAAGCTAATCCGGCTTGTATTTGGCTTCGTCGAAGATCTTGCGCGGGGGCGTTTGCATCATCGTCTCGAGAGAAATGCCTTTGTTTTTTTTCATCCATTTTGCAACAATTTGTGTGCCAACAAACTGTCCGATATTGCCCGGCGATTCTTTTCCAAGCGCCTGGGTATTGGGCCCATCGCTGAGGTAATCGCGGGTCATATTAGGGTCGGTGCTGAACAGCAGGTCATTCTGCACAAAAAAGCTCCAGATATTTTTTTCACTGGCATAACTGCCATCAAGCTGCCGTTGCGTATAACCCGTTTTCAGGCTGTCAGGAAATTCCGGCAGCAACCTGTCCAGCAGGTAGATCCGTTTGCCTGCTTCCACCATTTGTTCTACGAGCGGCCGCCCCATGCTGTTGGGCGGATACATATCGTCAATGATATTCTTCATACAGTTCACCGGAATATACGCCGGTTCGAAGCGTCTTGAAATGAACAGCGGGTAGAGCTGCTGGCCATTCTCGCTTAGATACATCGGGTAATCCCTTCCCATATACAACTGCAATCCTACCGCAAGGGCATTGGCGGTAATGATATTTCCATAACTATTGATCGGGCCGATGAACGTAATAAGCCGGGTGGGCAGGCGGTAGGCTGGAAAGTAGTAATGAACGAACTGCAATCCTTTTTTTACTTCCGCAGCAGTTGCTTCGAAATTCCTGAACACCTGCTGCGATGCCTGGTACATGGTGTTGTAGGTGCGGATAAAAGCGGGCACATCTTTCAGCGCACTGTCGGGCGTAGTTCCGAGAATATTGAAAAGAAAATCCTGCGTAAAGCCGGGGTGCTTCGTATTCAGCACCTGCAGTGAATTGTTCAGGTGCAGGGTATCCACTGCAAAAAAATCCTTTTCAAACCGCGAAGTCTCCAATGCGATCTTAATACCCGAAACATCAGGAACCTCTTTCCGCTCCTTGCAACCCGCTAGTAATAATACGATCGCAAAAACTAAAACTGCAAAACGGGAATTCGTTGTCATACCGCAATGTAAAAGATTTTGGATTCGAGATGGCGGATCCGGGTTTTAAACTGCTGCCAAATCTGACCAAACCCCAGTCTCCAATCACTTCCGTATCACGATCATTACCACCCCGCTTTCCCCGGTCTCTCCATTTACATACAGCGAACCGAACTGTCCGGCGCCGAGCTGCTGAATGGGTGAGAACAGCAGGTTTTTCACGGGAAATTTCTCCTGCATCATTTTACCCTCCGTTACCTGAACGAACACGGGCAAGGGTTCATCCGTAACATCAGCCTGGTATAAGATCATGCCCACCTGCTGCCCCAGCGCCCCTGCCATGAACTGGCGGTTGTACAGGTCGGCGGAGGAATTGAATACATCGAGTGAACGCCCTGTATACCAGTTGGCCCCCCGGTCTTTGTCGAGCTTCACAAAAATGATCTTGGGAGCATTCCGGCCGCTGGCCCTCGATAACAGCGGCGGCGGTTTTTTATAGGCACTGCTGAGCAGGGGTGAAAAGTCATTGCTCCTGTCTGAGCTCACCCCTATCGTGCTCGATGTCCGGGATGGGGTACCGGCTCCCCTGATATTCGGTGCACCGCTTGCCACCCTTGATACAGTTGCCGGAGGCTCATACGCTCTTGATACGGCCAGGGATCGCTGCAGGTTCCTTACCGAAGGATCTGAATTCATATCCGGATTCAGCAGTTTCTGCGGTTCGCCCACGCTGAGCCTGAATACCGCAAAACTGCCACTGTCGCTGTAAAAAATATCCTGCAACTGAAGGCTGTGCTGCACAAGTTCATCGGTAGCGGAGAAGCCACGCCTGAAATTCCTGATCATATCGGGCTGGAACGGGATGAACCGCGGCGCCAGCGCATTTTTTCGGTTGGCCGGGAAGATCATACTGTATAAACCTTTGTTGGTTTTATCCATGCCATCCAGGTACAGACCTTCTGCCTGCATGCAATTGCATTCGTTGTTCTGGAAAACGCGCAGGCTCTGCAGTTTCACTTTATTGAAATTGAAAGTCTCGCTGACGATCTGGTCTTCTCCGGCAGGAATCGTGTTTAAAGTGAGATCGGCCGAAATGCGATAGTTAGACGGCTTATCGTAAACCAGTACATGCGTATTGCCGCCGTTGTCGAGAAAAACTTCCGGCTCCATATCCAGTTCACCATCATGCCTGAATGAATATGCCAACTGTTTCACAACCTTCGGCACAGTATTGAACAGGCTGCCGCGGATCGATACCGAGTCGCTGCTTTTTTTTACCAGTTGGTACAACAGAAGCTGCGTCTTATCCGAACTGACCAGCATATGAACCGGTGTTTTCAGTGCGGGTACGATCAGATCTTTTTTTAAGATGGTTCCTCCTTTCTCATCCAGTTCGAGAAAATGCACGATCAGGGTCTCTTTTTCCTCGCTGCAGGAAACAAACAATACCGACGCCGGTTTTTGAATGAATTGCAGGCCTGCGGCCGGAACCGGGTATTTCCGGTTGATCCCTTCCCCGGTCTGCATGTCATGAATATACAGGCCCAGCTCAGCCTTGCTTTCGAGATTCAGCAGGAAAAGATGATCGCCGGTCCGGCCGATAAATCCCTGCTGCTCCATGGCCAGGCCCTTGATCGGGTAAAAGAGGAATTCGGGTGTCTGTGCCCATAACTGCGGGATTGCCATGAGGCAGACCAATGCGATGGCAGATCTTTTTATGTAACTGATAAAGTCCATATATGCTGCCATCGGGGCGGCTGGCATAAAAACTCCTAAAAGTTACGGAACTTTGGCGCATGAAAATATTTTTAGCCCAGCAGAATTATCATATCGGCAATTTTGAATCTAATACCCGGAAGATCATCCAGGCCATTGAAACGGCGAAGGCGCAGGGCGGCGATCTGATCCTGTTCAGCGAGATGTGCGTAAGCGGCTATCCTGCCCGCGATTTTGTGGAATTCAGTGATTTCATCAATAAATGTTATGCTGCCGTAGACGAGATCAGGCAACATGCAGATACCATCGGCGTGCTGGTAGGATCGCCCGCGCACAACAGGCAGCACCGCGGCAAGAGCCTGTTCAATGCGGCATTTTTCCTGTACGAGCAGGAAATCAAAGCCGAGATCCACAAAACCCTGCTGCCTACTTACGATGTATTCGACGAGTACAGGTATTTCGAGCCATCCTTCGACTGGAAAGTGGTTCCTTTCAAAGGCAGGCGGCTCGCCGTTACCATCTGCGAGGATATCTGGAACCTTGGCGACAGTCCGATCTATCGCGCCTGTCCCATGGATGAACTGATGCAGCAGCAGCCCGACCTGATGCTGAACCTCAGCGCTTCCCCTTTCGATTATACCCACGATGAAGACCGTAAATCGGTGATCAAAGCCAACGTGCTGAAATATAAGATCCCGATGTTCTACTGCAATGCGGTGGGCAGCCAGACCGAAGTGGTTTTCGATGGCGCTTCACTGGTGTTCGATAAGGACGCCAATCTCTGTTGCGCTTTGCCCATGTTTGAAGAAGCCGTTACCGGCGTGGAGCTGCGTGATGACGGCAGCATCGATGCGCCGATACTGGAGCCGGCCAGCCGGGTACCCGACAAAGAACTTACGCCCGATAAACTCGAACCCGAACTCAATATCGCACAGGTGTATGATGCGCTCTTGCTGGGTATCCGGGATTATTTCGGAAAGATGGGTTTCCAGAAAGCGATCCTCGGTTCGTCGGGCGGCATCGATTCAGCGGTAACACTCGCCATAGCCTGCGATGCGCTGGGAAAAGACAATGTGCGGGCCGTACTGATGCCCTCGCCTTATTCGACCTCGCATTCTGTGGATGATGCGGTGCAGTTGAGCAGGCATCTCGGAAACCCGTATGATGTGCTGCGTATCGACCAGGTATACGGATCATTCCTGGATACATTAAAACCGGTATTCGGCGACCTGCCTTTTTCACTGGCCGAAGAAAACATTCAAAGCCGCACCCGCGGCAACCTGCTGATGGCAATTGCCAATAAGTTCGGCTACATACTCCTCAACACATCCAATAAAAGCGAACTGGCTACCGGTTATGGCACACTCTATGGAGATATGGCCGGAGGACTTGGCGTATTGGGCGATTGTTATAAACAGCAGGTATATGCGCTGGCCAGGTATATCAACTGCAACAAAGAGATCATTCCCGCTTCCATCATCGACAAAGCCCCGAGCGCGGAGCTGCGGCCCAATCAAAAGGACAGCGATAGCCTGCCCGACTACGCAGTGCTCGATCAGATACTTTACCAGTATATCGAAAGAAGGCAGGGGCCTGAAGAGATCAAGACCCTGGGTTTCGATGCGGCATTGGTAGACCGGACATTGAAACTCGTTAATACCAACGAATACAAACGCAACCAGTTCTGTCCCATCATCCGTGTATCGCCGAAAGCTTTCGGGGTAGGCAGGAGGGTGCCGATAGTGGGCAAATACCTGGCATAGGCGAAGCTTATTCGTGGATCACCATCACCGGCACTTTACTGTGAAAAGCCAGTTGCTTGGTGTGACTTTCAGAGAATAGATTGCCGAAGAAACCGTGTTTTTTAGGGATGGTGATGATCAGGTCCACGCCATGAGCGGTTGCGAATGCATTGGCGGCCTCCACGTAATTTTTTTCTTCTGAAAAATGAAAGGAAGGATTGAGATCCTGCAATAGCGCATGCAGACTGAAATGTTCGCCTTTATCGTTTTCCGCTTCGCGGATATTGAACACGAATAATTTTGCACCGGTGGTATTGACCACTTTTTTCACCAGGTTCACCGGAATGCTTTTATCGGCTTTATCATAATCGCTGGTCAGCATAATTTCTTCGATGCGGGTGAAGGAAGTATGCGGTGGTACGATGATCACCGGTACGCTGGTATGTTTGGCCACGGCGATCGCATTGCTGCCGATGAATCTTTCTTCCAGTATGCCGCCTCCTGTAATGCCCATTACCACCATGCCGGCGTTCACCTTCCTGCATACATCATCCAGCCCTTCCGAAAGTGCCCCGTATTCATTGAAACTGTCGAGACTGATCCCTTTGGCATGCGGCATCAGGCTTACACGAAAATTTTCCAGCTCCCTGGCGCTCTCTTCTTTCAGCGATTCGAGATCGAGCATCTGGATGCCGGGCACCATCGGATCAATGGTAACGGGGATCTCGTAAGAATGATAGAGTACGATCTTGGGTATCTGCAGCTGTTCCGCCAGCTGCAGTGCATACCGCGCGGCATTAAGGGCCGTTGCCGAAAAATCGGTTGGGACTAAGAGGGTTTCCATAAAGTGGTTTTAGGGTTGGGCTATGAAATTGAGCCAAAAAACCGTGCCTGAGGGGAGGTCTGGAGTCTGGAGTTAGGAGTCTGGAGTAAGAGTTGAGAGTTAGGTTAGCGTTAACCGGCTTTACTACTCCAGACTCCTAACTCCAGACTCCAGACTCAACTAAATGTTCTCAATGATCCCCGCAATCCCCTGCCCGCCGCCAACACAGGCCGTAACCATGCCGTATTTTTTATTGAGCCGCTTCATATCGTTGAGCAGTTGCACGGTAAGCTTGCAGCCCGTGCAGCCCAGCGGGTGGCCGAGCGCGATGGCGCCGCCGTTGATGTTCACCATATCGGGGTTGAGTCCCAGCTCCCGGATCACCGCTATCGACTGGGAAGCAAAAGCTTCGTTGAGTTCTACCAGGTCTATATCGTTGAGGCTCATGTTGGCCTGCTTCAGTACTTTGGGAACCGCGGCTACAGGACCGATGCCCATGATCCGCGGATGAACGCCGGCAGAAGCGCAGTTCACCAGTCGGCCTATCGGTTTCAGTCCCAGTTCATTCACCATACGCTCGCTCATCACCAGCGCGAACGCGGCGCCATCACTGGTTTGGGATGAGTTGCCGGCGGTAACACTGCCGCCCAATGCAAAAGCGGGTTTCAATTTTGCCAGGGCTTCCATGCTCGTATCGGCCCTTACTCCTTCATCCGTATCCACCACATAAGAACGCGTGGCTTTTTTGCCTTTTTCGTTCAAGTAAGTTTCTTCTACGTTTATCGGTAAGATTCCAGATTTGAAATAGCCGTTCTGGATGGCGGTCAATGCTTTCTGATGTGAGCGCAGCGCAAACTGATCCTGCTCGTCGCGTGTTACATTGAATTCTTTGGCTACCGCTTCGGCCGTAAGCCCCATGCTCAGGTAATAATCCGGATCCTCTTTCGCGATCGAATAGGCAGGTACGGTTTTCCATCCTGCCGTAGGCACGAGGCTCATACTTTCTGTGCCTCCTGCAATAATGCATTCGGCCATACCGGTGCGGATCTTTGCGGTAGCCATAGCGATGCTTTCCAGTCCGCTGGCACAATACCGGTTGATGGTGATCCCCGCCACTTCAATACCCAAAGCCCGCGCGGCAATGATCCGTCCGAACTGCAGCCCCTGCTCCGCTTCCGGAACAGCATTGCCCACGATCACATCGTCTACCCGTTTCATATCCAGTTGCGGTACCGAGGCAGCCAGACCTTTCACTACTTCAACAGCCAGGTCATCCGGCCTGAAAAAGCGAAATCCCCCGCGCTTACTCTTCGCAACAGCAGTACGATAACCGGCAACGATATAGGCTTCCTGCATAAGATTGTTTTTACTACTCAAATATACGAAAAAAGCAGAAAGTTGTTTATGCAACTAAAGGGGGTTTGGAGTTTGGCGTTTGGAGTTAAATGTTCTGAACATACCGATCTTCAATGCCAACCCAAAACACCAAACCCCAAACCGCAAACTCCAAACCTACACTATCTTCGCGCCATGCTTTACCCGCTGATCAGGCAGTTGCTGTTCTTTCTTCCGCCGGAGGAAGCGCATCATTTTTCAATGAAGGCTTTGAAGACGATCTGCGCTACGGCGGCGGGAAGGGCGGCGGTGAGGAAAACTATGGGATTTGAAAGCGATCGCCTGCAGAAAGAGCTATGGGGACTCAAATTTCGCAACCCGGTGGGCCTGGGGGCGGGCTTCGACAAAAATGCACTGTATCTGCGCGAGCTGGATGCGCTTGGATTCGGATTTGTGGAGATCGGCACGGTTACGCCCAAACCGCAGGCAGGGAACGAAAAACCGCGCCTGTTCAGATTGCCGGAGGATCGTGCGCTGATCAACCGGATGGGGTTCAACAACGATGGGGCAGAAGCGGTGAAAGCGCGGCTGGCAGATTGGAAGCGCTCG
>JAFBAN010000143.1 GCA_019247775.1 Chitinophagaceae bacterium
TTGTGAGAAGGGATACGTCGATCGAGGAGCGGCTGCCGATGGTTTCTTCCCTGTTAATAAACCCGATGGAAGAAAAAACCAGCACCGCTTTAGGACCAGGCACCTGTATGGAATAGCGGCCTGTGGAATCGGAGATCGCCCCGGAAGACGCCTGTCCCTTTACCTGGACGGCTACCCCCGGCAGGCCGGCCCCGCCGGCATCCCTGATAACGCCTGTTACCCTTCTGGACTGGGCCAGGGCATTACCGGAGAAAAAAAACTGGGTGAAGATCAGCAGCATCAGGAGGAGGCATCGCTGCATACCATGAGCAGTAAAAAAGAAAGTCTCTTTCTTCTTCATAAGGCAAGCATTTAGGTTAGATCAGCCCGGGAAATACCTGGCATGAGTCGTTTTTTGACAGATCGCCCGTTCCGCATGTATTACAATGCATTGAGCCGGGCCACCGGTAAAATTCCGTCCGGGTTTACCAGTGTATGCATATCTGTCAAATGCAAATACGAAAGAATTCAAGGACTAAAGATTTTACCAATTGTCAATTTTGTAAGCTATTTTACCATGTGCCAGGAACTCCATATAATGGAATAAGGATGATTTTTTTTGCGGCCCGATTCAACTGCACTATTCGTGCAAAACAGTTTTGGAACTGTTCCATATAATGGAATTAGGGTGTCCGATCATTCCTGTAAAGGCTGTCTGCTTTCCGTAGACGAATCCCCGTCATTCGTAGATACCTGCCCTGAAATGACCACTTTTGATATTATTTAGCGGAAGGTTAAAAAAACACCCATGGACGCTCCGCAAAATTCACCTAAAGTTTATGCCAGAACCGCCGGTGCATTGTACCTGGTTCTTATAGTCGTTGGCCTCTTCGCCGAGGTGTTTGTGCGGAACAGACTGGTCGTTCCGGGCAACAGCAACGCTACCGCCGATCATATCCTGGCATCGCCGGGTCTATGGCGCGCAGGCATTGTTGCGGACCTGATAATGCATGTACTGGATATTCCCATCATGTGGCTCGTCTATATCCTGTTCAGACCGGTAAACCGGAACCTTGCGTTGCTGGTATTATTATTCAATCTTGTACAGACTGCCGTGCTTGTTGCCAATAAACTCAATCTTGTAGCTGCCCTGCTCCCACTCGAGAATTCCGATTATCAGGCAGTATTCGGCGCACAGCAGTTGCATTCACAGGTTTATCTCTCCCTGAAACTCCATGATTATGGATTTGGGATCGGGTTGATCTTCTTCGGCTTTGTATGCCTGATCGAAGGCTACCTGATCCTCCGCTCCGGGTTACTGCCCGGATTCATTGGTACAATGATGCAGCTGGCGGGGATCTGCTATCTTATCAGCAGTTTCACCCAGCTCCTCGCGCCACGGTTAGAAAGCCCGCTATTCCTGCTACTCATGCTCCCATGCATTGTAGGCGAGCTGAGCTTCTGTCTGTGGCTGCTGATCAAAGGAGTACACACCGAAAAATGGAAACAACTGGTCTCGGAAAGCCGGCAGCAGTGAGCTAGCCGATATCGCAGGGCCCCGCATTGCTCCGCAATGAATCGCGCAGTCTTTGTATGTTGCGCAGCTTTTGTTCATTGAGCCGCTCTGCGCAGTAGTCGGTAAAATAGTGATGGGCTTCAAGAAAGTGCAGACTGCGTTGCCGCCAGTCGGTAACAGCCCTGCATTCCCGCGCCTCGGTCTCCCTCCAAACATTGCAATTGGTTTCCCAGAAATCCGCGGTGCCGAGATGGTAGGTGTCGGCATCGCACATGATACGTTGAAGTTCGTTAACTGGGCGGGCAGGCATTTTGGTAGCCAGTATGCAGGCGGCGATCTGCCGCACGATACCTGGCTCGACCTGCGCAGCCTGGCAGTAGGCTTCCATCAACTCCACGCCTTTTTCTTCGTGAAGAGCAGGCAACGCAAACAGATGCCCGGTATCATGGAACCAGGCCGCCGCTTCCACAATCAAGCGCTGTTCTCTATCCAGCTTATACCACCCGGCAAGTTCCGCCACCCGGCGCACCACCTGAACTGTATGACCGATCGTATGGTACAACAGGAAGGGCCGCTGGTACCGCTGATAAAGAAGTTCTACATGTTGCCTTATTCCATCGAGTATTCGCTGTTCCGTCATAGTGCCTGCCTAAAGATTAGCCGCATAAATTTCCGGCTGAATTCTGTACGAATTCTATAGACCAGGTTCCATGCCTGCTTTTCAGGCTGCTCCATCCAGTTTTGCTACAGAATTAAAATGCTATTTTACAGGTAAATGGGCCGGCCTTGAAACTGCTGATCATAGAAGATGAAAGGGATCTGAACCAGAGCATTACAGATTTCCTCGCTGCCGCCGGCTACCGCTGCGAACCCGTGTTCACTTACCGCGATGCCCTGGAAAAGATCGACTGCAACACCTACGACTGCATCATTCTCGATATCATGCTGCCCGGCGGCTCGGGCCTTTCGCTGCTGCGGTACCTGAAGCAGGACAAAAAGAACGACGGCGTGATCATCATCTCCGCCCGTGGCGAACTCGAAGATAAACTGGAGGGCCTGCAGCTGGGCGCCGACGACTATCTCACCAAACCCTTCCACTTGTCCGAGCTCAGTATGCGTGTTGCCGCCATCCTGCGACGTAAAAATTTCAACGGTCAGGCGGTGATCACCGCCGGGATGATCGAGATCGATACTGCCGGCAAGACCGTTCATGTGCAGCAGCAGCCAGTAGAACTTACCCAGAAGGAATTTCAGTTACTGCTGTTCTTCGTCATTAACCGCAACCGGGTTTTGTCGAAGAATGCGATAGCCCGTCATTTATGGGGCGATGATATGGATTACGCTTCCAGCTACGATTTTATTTATTCCCATATCAAAAATCTCCGCAAAAAGATCCAGGCGGCGGGCGGCCCGGATTATATCCGATCTGTATACGGCGAAGGCTATAAAATGATGGTATCATGAAGCTGTTCACCAAATACAACCGGGTCAATATCACCGCCACGATCTTTGTATTCGTGATCGGCAGCATTGGATTTTACCTGGTACTGCACTATGTGCTGGTCAAACAGCTCGACGATTCGCTGCGGGCCGAGCAGCAGGAGATCACCGGTTTTGTGACACAGCACAATGAACTGCCCTTTATCCAGAACACGAGGCACCAGTGGATAGAAATAAAGCCTTCTGCCGCCCCCGCCATTGCCGCGAGGCCGCATACTGTTTTTCTGTACAATGCCAGGGAAGATGAGAGTGAGCCGGTGCGGCAACTGGTGTTCCCTATCAAGGCGAATGGCGCGTTTTACACCGTTACGGTCAACAAATCGGAAACCGAAACGGAGGAATTGCTGAAACTGATCATCCTCGTTACGGTATCGATGATCTTTCTGACGCTGCTTTTCAACTATTTCATCAACCGCAGGCTCATCCGCAGGCTCTGGCAGCCATTCTACAATACCATCGCTGCCATCCGGGACTACAGGCTGCAGCAGCCCCTGAAACTGCGGCACGAGCCGATCGAGGAGATCGGCCTGCTTAACGATAGCCTGAATGCCATGACGGAACGCATCAACCGCGACTACCTGGCCCTGCGCTCACTCACGGAAAATGCATCTCACGAAATGCAGACCCCGCTTGCCGTGATCCATCTGAAAGTAGAATCCCTGCTGCAGACCATGGAACGCGACGAGAGAAGCGTACAGCAACTGATGGCCATTGAAGATGCCACGCAGAAACTATCCAAGCTGCACCAGTCGCTGCTGCTGCTGACCAAACTCGAGAACCGCCAGTTCCTCCCCAATGAACAGGTGAATCTTACAGCGGTTATCCAGAGCTGGCTCGAAGAGAAACGCGAAATGCTGGGCTCGAAAAATATTGGTCTTATTGTTGACTGCGACCAGGTAGTGCTCCCTTTTCACCAGCATCTTGCGGAGATCCTGGTCGGCAACCTGCTGAACAATGCTATCCGCTATACGCCCGCGGGCGGAAGCATAAAAATTACGCTCAGCACAAAACAACTCGTTATCACCAACAGCGCCGCAAACGGCAGCCTGGATACCGAAAAACTTTTTCAGCGATTTTATAAGGCAGGAGATAGCACGGAAGGAACCGGACTTGGGTTGGCGATCGTTCAGGAGATCTGCCTGCTGGCGGGATTTCATATCAGTTATCATTATACAGCTTCCAAACATGCGTTTACGATCAGGTTTTCTTAGCAGGGTAATGCAGCATGCAAAGCCGGAAAGCATCGTGTTGCTCATGATGCTGCTGCCCCTTATGCTGGGCGCACAGAGCAGTTCTGCGCCGCCTAAAACCAATCCGCCCAAAACCAATCCGCCCGTTACTACACCAGCTGCCAAACCAGGGGCTGTTCCCAATCGGACTGCGCCCGACACCACCGTTCAGCCCAAATTAAACCGGCCTCTGCCGCAGGCCAGAGACACACAGCACTTGCAGCAGCCGAAACTGCCGCTGAATACGAGCGGCGATAATATGCACCTGAATACTATCCTTCCAACCACCCAGACAAAAGACAGTCTGTGGTTATCGGGTCTTGGTCAATCATACAACCCGGCCAATCGTGCACTCAACGATTACCTGGGCAGCGCCACCCGCAGCAGCCCGATCCTGAACGATTATAATAACCAGCGTCTGTCGAATCTGATCGACAGTATGCGGTTGCAGGCGAGTCTGAAACCGCAGGTCACAGGCAGCAGCACCAACAGTTATGCGCCTACTTTCGGCGGCTGGGGTTATGATGGCGCCATCACCAACGGAGCCAACTTCAGTCAGCTGATCACCGTATCCAAACAATTCCTCCCAAAAGGCAGTCTGCAAAATCAAAACGAAGCCATCCGCCTGCTCTCCGAATCGCTCAATGCATCGGGCAGGGTATCGGTAATGGATCTTCATAAATCTGTTACCGCCCAATATGTGACCGCCTATGGCAGCTGGGAACAGGTAACCTTTAATACCGAGGTGCTGAACCTGTTGAAAAAAGAAGAAGTCATCTTAAGACGCATGACCGAAAAAGGCGTGTACCGCCAGACGGATTATCTCGCATTCCTGGTAACGGTACAGCAACAGGAGATCCAGCTCAGCCAGGCCCGCCTGCAGTACCAGAATGATTTTGCCACATTGAATTACCTGGCGGGCATCACGGACACCACCGCAGTAGCATTGGAGAAACCGGTATTCGATATTTCATTGGTCCCCGAGCCCACCAGCACTATATTTTACCAGCAATACCGGGTAGACAGCCTGAAACTGCGGAACAGCGATGCGCTGATCGATTACAATTACAAACCGAAGATCAATGCCTATGTGGACGGCGGTTATGTAACCACTTTCCAGGAGCAATACTGGAAACATTTCGGTACCAGCTTTGGCCTGAACATTACCGTTCCTATCTATGATGGAAAGCAGCGCCAGATGCAGCATGATAAAATAACGATCGCTGAAAGAACAAGACAGGGCTACCGCGATTTTTTCCTGCGGCAGTACAGTCAGCAGGTAGCGCAGCTGGCGCAGCAACTCAGAACTACCCAGGCGCTGATAGAGCAACAGAACTCGCAATTGAAATATGTAGAGCGACTGATGGAAGCCAATCACAAACTGCTGGAAACTGGCGATGCGCATGTAACGGACTATATCCTCGCCATCGCCAACTATCTCAATGCAAAGAACGCCATCAGGCAGAATAATGTGAACCGTTTACAGATCATCAACCAGATCAATTACTGGAATTCAAAATAACTATTATGAGAGCCCGATCGTATATAGCCCGTTTGTTAGTGATCATTCTCCTGTTCGCAGCCTGCAAAAGCAAGACGGAAGTAACGGTGGAAGAAAAAACAGAAACCGGCGCAACCCCGGTCACCATTACACAGCCCAGCGTGGGACTGATGGAAGAGACCATAGAACTCAACGCCACATCCGCTTTTTTGCTGAAGACCTATGTAAAATCAACTGCAACCGGTTACCTGCAGATGGTCAATGCAGAAATGGGCAGGTTCATCAGCCGCGGCCAGCCGATGTTCGTGATCAGGACCAAGGAAGCCCAGAGCCTTGGCAATACCATCACTTCACTCGACAGCTCGCTGCATTTCGATGGCTCGATACAGGTGAGATCGCCGGGTACCGGGTACATCAGTCAGCTCAACTACCGCTCGGGCGATTATGTGCAGGACGGCGAGCAACTGGCCACCATCACCGATACCAGGAGCTTTGTATTCCTGCTGGCGCTTCCCTACGAATTGACAAGATACCTGGCTGGCAACCGTCAGCCGCTGGTGAAACTGCCGGACAGCACCGTACTCAACGGTTATATTTCCATGTCGATGCCAACCGTTGATTCCGTATCGCAAACGCAACGCTATGTGATAAAAGTGAACAGCAGCAAGCCCATACCCGAAAACCTGATCGCCAAAGTAGTGTTTGTGAAAAAGATCAACAGCAATGCAGTATCGCTGTTAAAATCGGCCGTGCTCAGCGATGAGACCCAAACCCGGTTCTGGATCATGAAGATGACGGATTCCGCCACCGCCGTAAAAGTACCGGTGATCAAAGGGCTCGAATCGGGAGATAAAGTGGAGATCATATCACCCCGTTTGCTGGCAAGCGATAAGATATTACTGACAGGCAATTACGGTCTGCCCGATACCGCAAAAGTCACCATCATCAAATAAGCAGCATGCGGCCTTTTTTTACGAGTTATAAGAATCCGATCACGGTACTGATGGTGATCATCATCATGGGTGGGCTGTTCGCTTACACGAAGATGCAGACCGCATTGTTCCCCGAGATCACCTTCCCCAAGATCAAGATCATTGCCGATGCGGGCCAGCAGCCCGTAAAAAAGATGATGATCACGGTAACCCGCCAGCTCGAGAACGCCATCAAACAGGTACCCGATCTGCAAAAGATCCGCAGCACCACCAGCCGCGGCTCCTGCGAGATCTCGGCTTATATGGACTGGGATGCCAATATCGATATCAGCCAGCAGCGGATCGAGTCCAAGATCAATGAAATAAAAAATACGCTGCCGGCCGACATCCAGATCACCGTCGAGCGCATGAACCCCTCCATCCTGCCCATCACCGGCTTCTCGCTCGAGAGCCATGTGCGCAGTCCCATCGAAATGAAGCTGCTGGCGATGTACACGATCAAGCCTTTTCTTTCGCAGGTAGAAGGCGTTTCCGAGATCCGCGTCATCGGCGGCAAACAGAAAGAATACTGGATGGTGCTGAATATCCAGAAGATGAATACCCTGGGCATTACACCGGATATCATCAACACTGCACTGAGCCAGACCAATTTCATCAAATCGAACGGATATATCTCCGACTACCGCCTGCTCTATCTCACCATTACCGATGCGGCCGTAAGCTCCATCGACCAGCTTTCGAATATCGTGGTGAGCAATAACGGCCGGCGCGTGGTATTGCTGAAAGATATTGCCGAAGTACAGATCCAGGAAGCGAAGGAATATGTGAAGATCAACGCCAATGGCCAGGAAGGCATACTGCTGGCAGTGATCAAACAACCGAATGCCAACCTGGTATCACTGAGCGACAGGATGGATCAAAAGCTGAAAGAACTGCGCCGGATCATCCCGAAAGATGTGACCATCGCTCCATTCTACGTACAGGCCGATTTTGTGAAGGATTCCATCAAAAGCGTAACGGACAGCCTGCTGATCGGCCTGGCGCTGGCGATCATTGTCGCCATCATTTTCCTCCGTTCGCTTAAAGCCAGCGCCGTGATCCTCGTAACCATACCGGTGATCCTTTGCCTGGCCATGATCTGCCTCTATGCCATGGGCCAAACGCTCAATATTATGACCCTGGGCGCTATCGCCGCGGCCATCGGTCTGATCATCGATGATGCCATCGTGGTGGTGGAACAGATCCATCGAACGCATGAGGAACACCCCGATGAACCGACAACGGTACTGGTACAGAAAGCCATTCGCTATCTGTTGCCGGCCATGATCGGCTCATCGCTGAGCACCATCGTTATCTTCCTTCCCTTTGTACTGATGACCGGCGTGGCGGGCGCTTATTTCACGGTGATGACGAATACGATGATCATTACACTGGTCTGTTCCTTCTTCGTTACCTGGATCTTTTTACCAGTGATCTATTTGCTGTTCACCCGCAAGGCAGCCGAAGTAAGCACGAAAGATAAAAACCTGAAACCGCATGCGGTCCATAACCAGCGCTGGGTAGGATTTTTCATCACTCGGCCGGTGTTGAGCGTGCTCATTGTTCTCGGGCTCGGGTTATCCATCGTGCTCATCTACCCGCATCTTGAAACCGGGTTCCTGCCGGAGATGGATGAGGGAAGTATCGTACTCGATTATAATTCTCCGCCCGGCACTTCACTCGAAGAAACAGATCGCATACTCCGGCAGGTGGAAAAAATATTGGTGAAAGTGCCCGAAGTAGCAGCTTACAGCCGCCGTACCGGTACGCAGATGGGCTTCTTCATTACCGAACCGAATCGCGGCGACTACCTGATACAGCTGAAAAAGAAACGCGACAAGAGTACCGAAGAAGTGATCAGCGATATCCGCAAACAGGTAGAAGCTTCGCAACCGGCTTTGCGGATCGATTTCGGTCAGGTGATCGGCGATATGCTGGGCGACCTGATGACATCGGTGCAGCCGATAGAAGTAAAAATATTCGGGAACGATATCCCGCGGCTCCAGCAATTATCCAGGGAAGTGGCTGATATAGTCACGCATGTAGAGGGCACAGCCGATGTGTTCGATGGCATCGTGATCGCGGGGCCATCCATCAATATCGAACCGAATTATGCCATGCTTGCGCAATACGGCATCACACCGGCCAACCTGCAGTTCCAGCTGCAGTCGGCGCTGGAAGGAAATATAGCCGGTACGGTATACGATCGTGATCAGCTGACCAGTATCCGGCTGGTGTATCCCGGCAATAAGACCTTAAGTGTAGCAGGCATACAAAAAACACCTGTGTTCTTACCCAACGGGCAATTATTGCCGATCGATCATCTTGCCAACGTGCACCTTGTTACCGGCGAAGCAGAAATTGAGCGGGAAGACCTGCAGTCGATGGGCGTGGTAACAGGTCGATTGGAGAACCGCGACCTGGGCAGTGTGATCAAAGACATCCAGGCAGCGGTCAGCAAAAAAATAAACCTGCCCCAGGGCTACGCGATCGTATATGGCGGCGCTTATGCAGACCAGCAGCAATCGTTCAGGGAATTACTGATGATACTGATCACATCCAGCCTGCTGGTATTCGGCGTGATCCTTTTCCTGTACCGCGATTTCAGGATCGCCTGCATCATATTGCTTATTGCCGTGCTCGGCATCAGCGGCAGTTATATGGGACTTTATTTCACGAATACAGCGCTCAATGTGGGAAGCTATACCGGGTTGATCATGATCGTGGGCATTATCGGCGAGAACGCTATTTTTACTTTCCTGCAGTTCCGCGAGTCGTTGAAAGAATCGAATGATGTGGACCAGGCGATCATCTACTCTATCTCCACGCGATTACGGCCCAAGCTAATGACCGCACTCGGCGCCATCATAGCGCTGATGCCGATCGCACTTGGAATTGGTACCGGCGCGCAATTGCACCAGCCGCTCGCCATTGCTGTGATCGGCGGATTTGTGGTGGCCCTCCCGCTGTTGCTTATTGTATTGCCCAGCCTGATCCGGTGGGCTTACCGGAAAGGGCATCATACCAAAACTGTTCAGATTGTCTCCAAAAAGCCTGATTAGCTTTAGTTAAAATAAACAACCATGAAAAAGATTTTTTTCTTCTGTGTTCTGTTTGTCGGGTTAACAGCGATAGCCCAGGAAGTAAAGCCACCGGCTGCTGCAAAATCGGCTTTCATGAAAGCCTACCCTGCTGCAACAAAAGTGAAATGGGAAAAAGAGAACGGCGCTTATGAAGTGACTTTTGTAAACAATGGCGGTGAAATGTCGGCGATCTATGATGCAAAAGGCGTACTCAAAGAAAGCGAGCACGAGATAAAACTGAGTGAACTGCCTGCACCGGTGATGACCTATATGAAAGCACACTACAAAGGCATTACGGTTAAGAATGCAGCAAAGATCACTAAAGCGGATGGCAGCATCAACTATGAAGCGGCGATCAAAGGAAAAGATGTGTTGTTCGACGCGAATGGAAAATTCATTAAGGAAGCGAAGGATTGATCCTGACTGGTTTAAAATCGATGGATAGCCACCGGTGTTTGACCGGTGGCTTTTTTATTGGCTGAACTTGATGCGATCATCCCCCAAACAGCCCCGTCTAGGCAGCATGTGCATAAGTTTTCACCCCCCCCATTTAAGAAAGGCGGTTTCATTTTATTACGCTACCTTACATCTACTTGTGATACCCCCTATCGGTCGGCCCCACGTCACGGCGCGCGGTTCTTATAAGAGATAACATAAGTCTTTCACAGTTCCTGAACACACGAAAGATCATGTCTGCGAACCCCCGTTTACAGATATCATACTTCCTGCACAAGACACGCGGTTTACCCTGCTTTTGAACCGGGCCCGGGTCCTGTATTCGTCTCACGCGCTAAAGGGCGCGCCGGTAAGCAATTGAAAATTATGAGGGAATGGTAAGTCCGCGGATGGGCCTCGCTATTTTACGGCGGCTTTGTGGAAATTGAGAAGATCGGTCGGCGATATTTCGAGCCCATAGGCCAGATCGAGAATGGTGATCATGGTGATATTGATCAGGCCTTTCTCAATTTTGGAGATCTTACTGTTGTCGATGCTGCAGGCATAGGAAAGTTCCCGGAGACTCAGTCCCCGTTCCCTGCGCAGTTTTTCAAGATGCGCGCCGAATTTTTGCAGTACTGCCTGGTTCTTTTTGCTGACCATAACTAAAACGGCATGAAAGTCAAGAAAACTATCCGGATTCCAGCGGTCTTAAACGACCACGGGGTAAAACATATCGGAGCTTTCGCAACACGCTTTACTCACTCAAGATACGAAAATGAAAACATCCCCCATATCGATACTGCAGGTGCCACTGGAAGAAGCAGGCGTTAGCGGCAGGCTAGCTGAAGCCGCCAAATCGCATGGCTATCATACACTTGCCGAATTATTCCGCATGCCGGTTGCAGAATTGGTAGAGGCAGACTGGATCACGCCGCAGATTTGGACCCAGTTGCTGAGGCTTGCCGTGGCAATGCCCCCCACCGACCGCGATACGCTCGAAACGGAGGATACCGAGCCTACGCCGGATCTTTAAAAAACTTTACATCTTGATCGGATCATTGGAGCGATCTTAGAGCCCCGACGACCGGTTCATTTTACTTCATCTGGGTTATGGTTCCTTAGCAAACAGGCCTCGAAATGAGCCGGATCGGAACAGGGGTTTTTACCACTATTTTTATTTCGGAAACACGACTAAATTGCTCACAGGAATTCCAATCCGTTTGGATTTGGGACGAATAGCAAAAAAGCGTGCGACCGGGGGGACGCACGTTTTTTTTGCGCCCTGGCCAACCTGATTTCGAGTCAAAGAATTTTGCAACATGATTAAAATAGCGCTGGTCGACGATCACGCAGTTACCAGGAGAGGAATAAAAGCCATACTTGAGTCGGCCGGAGATATTAAAGTGGTTCTGGAAGCATCCGATGGTCTCGAACTGATAAAGACCCTGGAAACCGGTATTGTTCTCCCTCAGCTGCTGATACTTGATATCAGCATGCCGTCCATGAATGGCTACGATACGGTAGATGCTGTAAAAAGGATCTATCCCGATATCCAGGTCCTGATCTTTTCCCTTCTTTCAGAGGAGGATTCCATTCTCAACATGATCACCCGGGGGGCCTGCGGCTATATTTCTAAAAGCGCTGATCCGTTGGTGCTGGTAGAAGCAGTGAAGGCAATCCACGAAAAAGGTTTTTACCTGCCCGACTGGTTGAAAAAAAGATACTTCGATCAACAAAACAGCGGGGAAAAACGCCC
Source organism: Chitinophagaceae bacterium (assembly GCA_019247775.1). Classification (GTDB taxonomy): domain Bacteria; phylum Bacteroidota; class Bacteroidia; order Chitinophagales; family Chitinophagaceae; genus Sediminibacterium. The sequence goes on from JAFBAN010000143.1 coordinate 11,974, forward strand.
GGGGTTTTATGGACGCAATTTTCTTACTGCCAAAGAGCTCGCTTTCATCAGGCTGGCCTGCAGTAATCTTACCTACCATGAGATAGCCGAACAGCTCAATGTAAGGCCCCGGACCGTTGAAAATTACCGGGATAATCTCTTCGAAAAACTCGGTATTAATAACCGCGCGGCACTGGCGGTTTATGCTTTCCGCAATGGAATCGTGCCAATTCTTCCTTAACGGCTTCATTAAAAATTCCCTTTCCTGAGCCCCGGTACGCGAACGACCCGGAAAGTTACCCCGGTTTTGTACAGGGTATAACTACCCCGTATTTGCACGGTATTTGCTGTCCATAATCACGGTATTTCATTTTTTTTGCTTGTCTTATTGGATGGTTACCATAATATTATATATTTTTAATATATTTTATTAATTGATTTAAAATATGTAAAATATTAAATCTCTACTAATAATAGCGAGGTTTAGGGTATTGTAACACCCTTAAAACAATCGTTATGACCAAGCAGCAAAGCAAGACCCGGACCGGACGTTTAGTTGACCGTAAACATGTCGACACCCTGATCCGCAACTACAAACTCAACAGATGGGTCCACAATACCAAAAGGCTGGGCAAACCTGATGCCCTGAGCGCCTGGTTCAGCCTGGAGACACTGAAAGAATTCCTGGAACTGGCCGAACAGCAGCAGGCAGACGGACTGAAAGTATACTATGGCGTTTATCCTGCCGACTATTCCGAAAAGCCGGAGTATCGCGGAAGGCAGACGGTCGTATTCGTAGCCACAAAAGAAAAAACGAATGCAGCGGGCGCCACGGTAAACAAGGATATCTACTACCTCAACGGATCGGAAGCACAGATACTGGCTTTCAATGAGGCGAGCCTCTGCCCTCCTAACTGCAGTCCTGATGGCAATGGCATCGACACAGACGGTATAGGCATTACCATCTTCGAGAACGAAGGCACTATGCATGTGATCTGAATAGATTAAATAACTCCTGTGTGCGGCACAGGAGTTATTTTTACGCATGCTACTTCCGTACGACGTAATAGTGCTGTTGATCAGTTTTCTGATAGCTGCAGTTGCCATCCGGCCGGACAGTCCACGCTACCTGCGGTATTTCCCGGTTTATCTGGCACTGACCTCGATCGTTGAGATCATCGGCGCCACATCGCGGAGGACGCATGTGAACAACGCGTTGATGTATAACCTATCATCGACCGCCAGGATCTGTTTTTTTATTTTTGTTGCCGCTGAGCTGCTTCGCGGAAAACCTGCTAAATTGGCTGGCACATTTCTCCGGGTTTTTCCGGTGCTGGCATTATTGAATATTTGTTTTGTTCAGGGGCCGCATCATTTCCATACCTATTCCTACATGCTGGGCTGCGTGCTGATCGACATACTCGGCATTCTTTATTTCGTGCAGCTTTTCAATCAGCCCGAGCCCGTTGAACTGGCGAAGCTGCCTGCATTCTGGATCATGATCGGCTTCATCTTTTATTTCACCTGTTCGATGTCCTTTCTCGGTCTGGCCAACTACATTTCGAGTTTACCACGTACGATTCGATTCCAATTAGTTAATTTGCTCTCGTTTATCAATACCCTGCTTTATATCCTGTTCGACATCGCTTTTTTATGCCAGCTGAATACCCGGAAGTTTATGTCCAATTCCTGACTACGGTAGCGGTTACTCTGGTACTGATCGGCTGCATCGTAACCATATTACTGTCTTACCAGAAAAAAAAGATCCTGCAGCAGCAAAAGCTGGCTGCCTTACGTGCCGAATTTGAAAAAGACCTGCTGCAGACCAGGCTCGAGATACAGGAAGCCGTACTGAAAAATATCTCCATGGAGATCCACGATAATATCGGCCAGATCATGCTGCTCGCCAATATTAATGCCTCCCTGCTGCAGTCCATGTCTATGCCGCCCGGAGCGCCTGAACTGATCCAGGAAACAAAAAAACTCCTGTCAAAAGCCATCGAAGATATCACATCGCTGTCGCGCAGCCTTCATTCAGACAGGATCACCGAGATCGGCGTTTTCAAAGCCATTGAAACAGAACTGGAATTGCTGGGCAAAAAAGGGCTGTTCGAAACCGAATTCAACATCGATCCCGAGGAGTTGCCTGGCGCATTGCCCAAAGAAAGCCAACTGGTGCTTTTCCGCATCTTCCAGGAGCTCTCGAAGAATATCATCAAACATGCAAAAGCCTCGAAGGTGACCGTAGCTATCAGAAAGCTGCCTGCAGGATTTACGCTCAGCGTTACCGACAATGGAGTAGGTTTTGAAACGGATGCCGCGCCGGCGCAGGGGGTGGGTATGCATAGTCTCAAAGACAGGATCAGGATGATCAATGGAAAAATAGAACTGGACAGTGCGCCTGGCCGGGGAACTTCAGTCAATATCTTTGTACCGCATCAACAATAGCGCAGTATGCCGCATGTATCCAAAATATCGATCGCATTTGCAGATGATCATGCCATGCTGCGGAAAGGCTTGCTGAAATTATTATTGGTGCTGGGCGATTATGAAGCTGTTTTCGATGTAGACAACGGCATGCAGGTACAGGAGCAGATGAGGAACCATAAGATCCCCGATGTGCTGATCCTCGATGTTAATATGGCGGAGAAAGATGGTTATGCCACCGCACAGTGGGTCAGTAAAAATTATCCGCAGGTAAAGATATTGGCGCTGTCGATGTTCAGCGATGAAGCAACGATCCTGAAAATGGTCCAGTCAGGCGCTCATGGTTATATCACCAAGAATTCCGAGCCCGAAAAACTGAAGGAAGCGATCGACACGGTATACGAAAAAGGCGTTTATCTGCCTGAAAGTCTTTCACTCAAACTGATGAGCGGCATCCGCAACAACCTGCAGGAAACCGAAACCGCGGCTGCAGTCCTCACCGAAAAAGAAAAACTATTCCTTTCCCTGCTATGCCAGGAACTCACTTATCCCGAGATCGCCGAACGCATGTTCATCAGTCCACGCACCATCGACGACTACCGCAAGAATCTGACCCGCAAACTCGGCGTCCGAGGTAAAGCCGGCCTCATCATCTATGCCATCAACAACAACCTAAAATAACTCCTCAAAAAAACTCCAGACTCCTGACTCCCAACTCCAGACTCACCTATACCCCATCCCCTCATTATACCTAAACAACCCGTACTCCTTCCCTTTCTCATAACCCGGCACATCCGATAGTTGCCTGCTTACGGCCTCTTCCGAAACAGGCGTGGTGAACGGCATTCTGCCCGTAGGGTTGAATTTGCCCGTAACAATATCCAGCAACGCCTCGGGTGTAGTATTGAAAGTTGCGATCACAGCTTTGATATTTCCCATGGTCTTCGCATTGTATACCTCGTCTATCACCCAGGGATTGGTAAAATTGATGGCAAGTACGGTGGGCTTTTTTTCGGTCAGCGCATTTACATGGCCGATATCGACGCCGTTCTTTGAGAGCGACAGGTATAGAGGTGATCCGTCCGACTGGAACAGTGCCTTTGCCGCCGGTGTAATCCACAGCAGAACCAGGTCTGCTTCTTCCGGGGTTTTCACAAATTCGACATTATAGGCATCTCCGGCTGGCTGTTGCACATGTACCGGACCGGCATTATTCTGGTAATAGGATTCGAAATATATCCTGGTCTTCGGTTTCGCCGGCAACAGCTTTGCTTCATTCCGCAGCAGCACGATCGACTTGCGCATGGCCAGATCGGCCTTTGCCTGGAACGCGGCATTGCCCACGATCTTTTCCGCTGCATCCACATCTACATATGGATCTTCAAAAAGACCGAGTGCGAATTTTTCCATCAGCAGACGGTAAACGGAACTGTCTACCAATTTCATGTCTACCATGCCGCTGCGCACGGTCTCAAGCAATTTGGAGGGATCGGCCGTACCCGAATAAAGATTTACACCTGCTTCCAGTGTGCGTTTGTATCTTTCGGTGACCGACAGGTTTTCCGCACCCCAGGGCATCATTTCTATAGGACCCGTATCGGAGTTGACGATACCTTTAAAGCCCAGTTGTTTTCTCAGCAGGTCGTGGATCACCGCGCGGTTATAGGCGTACGCGATCTTCTCATATTTGGTATCGATGGGGATCGAATAATAAGGCATGATGGCCGAAGTACCCGCTGCGATCGCCGCTTTGAAGGGGATCAGGTTGTTTTCGAATTTGCCGCCGGGAAAATGTTCCTGCTTGCCCCATTCGAAATGTGGATCCTGCCCGCCCACCCCTGCTCCGCCGCCGGGGAAATGTTTGGTGGTCAGTGCCACCGATCCTTTACCAAGTTTTGTACCCTGGAATCCGAGTACGATCTCACGGATCATTTGCCCCACCCATTCCGAATTCTCGCCGAAAGTTCCCTCTATCCTTTGCCAGCGCGGCTCGGTACTCAGATCGGCCATGTACATATAACCTTTACGCAGTCCTACCGCGCTCCATTCCTGCCGTGCAATATCCGCGAATTCATGAACGAGTTTCAGATCATGCATGGCAGACATACCCAGCTCGCCCGGCCAGACAGAGAACACGGTTTTGCCCACGCTGAGTCCGAGCGCTGCATCCTTGGTAAGATGGTTGCGCGGATTGGATGCGATGATCGCAGGAATGCCTAGTCCGTCGCTCTCACACAAAGCCTGCAGTTTATTAGCCCATTCGGCAGTGATGCGGGCCGTGGTATTCGCACGAAGTATAAAATGGCGCAAATGGAATTTCGTAACGCCTTTGGTTGTGCCTGCCACATTCATGATGGGCGTAGGCAAAGGCTTGCGCGTAAAAATATTTGTTTCAGATACCCGGTCCTCTTCATTGAAATCGCTGCTGATCGCAGCTCCGTTGGCAGCGCTGCCACCGCCTCCTCCCCGTCCTGCGGATTCATTCTTCAATGCTGCTGAACTGATCAGCATAAAGCCGACTTTTTCTTCGAGTGACATTTTCGAGAGCAGATCGAGGGTCCTTACCTCATCAGACAGTCGCCAGTCCTCGTATTTATCCAGCTTACCGTTACGGTTGAGATCTTTGAACTGGAGCCCATCCTGCTCAATGATCCTGGCTGATCGATAGCCCAGCACAGGCTGTTTGCGATTTTTTTTTGGCGACTGTCCCTTGACAGGCATGCAGAAATAACAGGCAGTTAATACCATTGCCGGCAGCAGTAAGGATCTTTTGTTTCTCATATGCATTGTTTGAAGTGTCCTATAAAAAAGACCCCGTCTGGAAAAACGGGGAATCTAAACCGTTCTATTGCTGTATGAAAATAGAACTAAGCATTTATTACCTGGAAATAAACCGGCTGCCAGCCCGCAGAAGGCATTTCAGATCTTTTATTTCCGGATCGTTGAGCTAAACTAAGTCTAAACACTGAGCGCAAATGTTACATGATCTTTATTATCCTCAATCAAAGGTTAAATATGTTAATGGAATGTTACGCGGATGCAATGCCTTTTATTTAAACACTTAATTTGGACCATGGTTCTTTTTCCAAAACGAAAACAGCTGGTGTACCTGGTGGTGCTGGGATTCGTTGTAATGATACTCGTACAACTGGCGCTGCTTTCCAACGCGTACAAAGGCAAGGAAAAAGATTTCAACGACCGGCTGTTCTATGTAGTGCGCATATTCGAGGATCACCTGCTCAGGGATACCCTTTCACGCGACCGCCAGGCGAATGACAGCACCGCTCTCCGGTTTGTGCAAACTGATCTGCAGAAACAGGTGGATTCGGTATTCCGCAAAAACGATATCCCGCCGAGCTTCGTATACGCTGTCGGAAAGTTCAGAACGGGTACCAGGCGTCTCGGTGCAGATACCAACCTGATCTGGAGCAGTGCGCCGCAATACAACGAAGGATTGAAAGCCACCAAACTGAGGATCGCCAATTTCGCCTCCGGCGGGGACAATACTTATTTCATGAAGATCTTTCTTCCTGAAAAGCCAACCTACCTGCTGAGATCGCTGCTGCCGCTTATTATCATTCTGCTGTTGACGGTACTGGCACTGTTCGCCTGCTTTCTCGGGCTCAGCGCGATCATACAGAAACAGGCCAGGCTGGCCGAACTGAAGAATGACTTCATCAACAATATGACGCATGAACTGAAGACCCCGCTGTTCACTATTTCCATCGCATCGAAAATGCTGGCAGAGCAGGCACTGACCAAAGAAAATCCGAAATATGCTTCTTATGTGTCGAGTATCCAGCAGGAAACCGGCAGGCTTACCAAACTGGTGGATAAAGTATTGCAGGCATCTTCTCTCGAGAAAAAGCAACTGGCGCTGGATATGAAAAGCGTAGACCTGCATGAAGCCATTCACGCAGCCGTCAAAAGCCTGGAACTGATACGCACAACGCAGCAGGCGGTGCTGAAACTTTCGTTGCAGGCAGCTCACCACCAGATCTATGCGGATGAAACGCATATAGAAAGTGTGATGTTCAGCCTGCTCGACAATGCCTTCAAATATTCCAATGGCCCTGCGGATATCCTGATCTCTACCCGCAATGAGAACGGAAATATCGTATTAACGATCGCGGATAAGGGTATAGGGCTGGATGCAGCCAACCGGCAGCTTGTATTCGAGCGCTTTTTCCGGGCGCATACCGGCGATCTGCATGAGGTGAAAGGCTATGGCATCGGTCTCAGTTATGTAAAATCGGTGATAGAAGCGCATAATGGCTCGGTACGGGTGGAAAGTAAACTGTCTGAAGGCAGTCAATTTATTTTAACCTTACCTTGCTATCCAGATGGCGGCTAACGCGGAGATATTATTGGTAGAGGACGATCAGAACCTGGGGTATATTTTATCTGAATACCTGGCCATGAAAGGCTTCGTGATCACCTGGGCAAAGGACGGCAAAGAGGCCGTGAACCTGATCCGCAAAAATCCCTATTCGCTCTGCATACTGGATGTAATGCTTCCTTCGCTCGATGGCTTCGATGTGGCGCGCGAGATCGCCGCTTCCACGTTTAAGGTCCCATTTATTTTTCTCACCGCAAAAACCCTGAAAGTTGACCGGCTGAAAGGGTTCAGCCTGGGCTGCGATGACTATATCCTCAAACCCGTGGATGAAGAAGAACTGGTGGCCCGTATTAACGCGGTACTGAAAAGGACAGCGGGCGCTGTTGCAAGCGGCGGCGGCGAGTCCAGGCTGGGGCATTCCATCTTTCACGCGGATGCACAGGAACTGGAAACCCGGGGCAACCGCTACAAGCTCACCGCCAAAGAATCTGCCATGCTGCTTCTGCTGCTGACACATAAGAACCAGCTGGTAGATCGCGAAACGGCATTGAAAAAGATCTGGGGCAGCAACGATTATTTCAACCGGCGCAGCATGGACGTGATCATTTCGCGGTTGCGAAAGCACCTGGCCGCCGATAGGTCTCTGCGCATCACCAATATCCATGGCAAAGGTTATATGCTGAGTGAGGAGATTGTATGATCCGCCGCTCCGGGAACCGCCATATATCGTTTACTTCGCGTAAGTAAACACTTCTCATGAAAACTTTGCTTCTTGCCCTATGCTTTGCCTGTGTTTTTTCTGTTTCTGCGCAGAACGACCGCAAACTCTGGCTTGGTTATCTCGATAAAGTAGCGCGGCCGGTTATGCAGAACCTGGCGGCCGATGAACCAATATGCCTGTTGAACTGTCGGAGCGGATCGACAACCGCTTATCCAGATCCAAAGTAGCTTATCTCGAAGCATTCGCCCGCACGCTTTGCGGGATCGCTCCCTGGCTGCAGCTGGAAGAAGGCGATGCGGAAGAGAAAAGAATGCGCGGCCAGTACCGGAACTGGGCACTACAGGCCATTACCCATGCCGTGGATCCTGCTGCGAAAGATTATCTGCAGTGGACCGGCGGGCAGCCGCTGGTTGACGCTTCTTTTTTTGCTTTCGGATTGATCCGTGCGCCCTGGTTATGGGAGCATTTGGAGGAGCCTGTCCGGAAAAATATTGTCAGCGCTTTTCTCCGCACGCGCGAAACGCTTCCAGGCTACAATAACTGGATCCTGTTTTCGGGCATGATCGAAGCTTTTTTCAGGCAGTACGATCTTCCTTACGATCCGCTGCGTGTGGAATACGGCATCCGCGAATTTACCCAGCACTGGTATGTGGGCGATGGCATGTACAGCGACGGCAATAATTTTCATTTCGACTATTACAATGGGATCGTGATCCATCCTTATCTCACAGCGATACTCGAGGTGTTCAACCGCAAGAACAGGAATTATTCACGCGAGAAGAGCCAGGCAGATACGATCGCGCGACGCTATGCGCAGATCCAGGAAGGCTGATCAATACCGATGGCAGTTATCCTGCCACTGGCCGGTCTATCGTATACCGCGGTGGCGTATTTCATCATCTCGCCGATATGACGCTGAAAAAACAATTACCTGCCAACCTGCATCCCGCACAGGTGCGCGGGGCATTAACAGCGGTGATCAGGAAGACCCTGGGCGCTGAAAAAACCTTCAATGCAAAGGGCTGGCTGAATATCGGGCTGGCGGGCGAGCAGCCAGGACTTGCAGACGTGTATATCACCACCGGAAGTCTTTATCTCTGTGCAGAGATCTTTCTGCCCCTGGGCCTTTCTCCTGCCGATGAGTTCTGGTCGGCGCCTGAGATGCCCTGGTCTTCGGTTAAAATATGGAATGGCGCAAACGCAGAGCTGGATCATGCGCTGGACCTGCGGCAGTTCAGAATGCCGTAGTCCTAGTTCAACAGTTTCAGCTGGCCCAGATGCGTATTCAGGTGTGCGAGCCTGCTGATCAGTATTGCCAGCCGGTTGCGATGCGGTTCTTTGGCGAAATCCGCTTCACTCACATAATGATGTCTGCTGAGCCATGATGCAGGATCCTGCTGCGCAAATATTTTGGCGACGGTCTCATTGGTCTGCTTCCAGCCCTCGAGCAGTTCGTTGTATCGTGGATAACCGCCCTTACTGTCCGCTTCCTCCAGAAAAGCCTGGTCAAGTTGTTTGAAGCGGCGCTCGCCTGCATCCAGCGCTTCGATCAGCCTATCGTGAACGGCGAGCATATGGCCCAGCAGGTAAATGACCGAATTGCGGCCCGGCGCCACCTGCTTCGATGCATTCGCTTCGCCCTGCTTTTCGAAGATCTCTGTCATGCTGGCAACGTCCTTGTTCCACTGCGTTAAGAGTTGTTTGATGATAGCTTGTTCCATGAGCTTGTTTTTCCTAAAGCTATGCTGAGATGAAATGAGAGGAAGACGAAATGCGGAATTTCTGAAGGCTGGAACTACACGCTATTACCGCAGAGATGCCGGATCTGCCTCCGCGTCTCTGCGCCTCTGCGGTAAAAAATACCGCTACCTACAAGGCTAAGGCTGTCCCACCCACAAAAAAAGCCTTAAAGTGTTTTATCACTTTAAGGCTTTTCAATGCATGAATCAATTACCTTATTTCTTTTTCAACACTAAAGGATAAGGGCTATAAGTTCCCTGGTCAACGCCGTACAGCATATTCAGGGTAATTGTCTGGCTGCATGGAGCAACCGAACTAGCCGTAGCGGCACCTGTAGTTTGTACAAAAGCGCCTGTGTAATTCGGATTGCCGCCAACGCCGGCCCAAACCCATTTGGTTCCGATAACGGTTTTGGGGATACTTGCCTGGTTGTTGGCAGTATTCACCGTTACTACGATAGGCACAGGAGTAGCATTTACCGCATACGGGTCAGTGAATGAGAAACTGTTATTGCTCACTTTGGTAAGTTTGATCACATCGCCGGGAGAAAAATCCGCCCATGCGTCAGAAACTACCATGAAATCGCCCTGGTAGATATTCGGATCATAAGCGCAAATAGCACCGTATGATGCAAATTCGCTGAAACCTGGGCCGGCTTTAACGCCAGGACCGGTTGCTACTGCTCCGGGTAATGTCAGGAACGCTTCATACGTTTTTCCGTTAACGGTAATATTAGGTGCAAAATCGTAGGTGTCACCCAATGCTATGGGAGCGCCGAACAATGCTGCAATCTCCGCAGCCGTAACACTAAAGCTGGCCGGAAGCGTGGTAATATCAGATTTGTAAGTTTTCACGTTCGTATTAGATCCGTTTTTACGTACGACGATATCTACCTTGGTCGGACCCGGGGTACCGGCAAAATAATTGCTGACTGTAAATTTACCACTGAATGCGGCCAGGTTCAGCAAGTCGATGGATTGTGATCCTGATGCATCAATGTTGGTAGTTATTGTAGGTACAGCGTCTACAATAATACTGGATCTGATCGGCCCGTCATCCTTCTTACACCCGGTAAACGCTACACTTACCATGAGCGCCAGGGCCGATAATAGTTTTATATTTTTCATTTTCATGATGTTTGTTTTTAATATTTATCGGTTATGGCATCCAGAATATCTTGTAAGTTTCCGGTACTTTCTGAGGCGGAGCACTTGAATTCAGTTGAATCTCGCCCAGGCTGAACGGAAAGCTCAACGGGTATTTCTTTTCGTTGGATACTGGTATCGTTTTGGGTTCAGGCGTAGATACGCTGGTTACCGTACCTGCCGGCGCCGGAGAGAACAGCACAGGATATCCGGTTCTGCGGTAGTCTGTGTAACTGTCTACCGGATTCTCGATCCTGTTCAGCCATTTTTCCGTCATGATGTATTCCATTTGCTTGGCAGCGGTGCCCGCATCGTAAGCAGTCAGGACTGCATTCCTGTAGTTGGTGGCCGCCGTAGTTCCTGCAATAGCCGGTACTGTCTGCGGAGCGCCTGCTGATCCTGGCTTGATATAATTGGTAATGAAATAATCCATCTGCGCAAAAGAGGCATCGATGGCATTGCTGAGCACTGTTCTTGCACTGCCGGTAACCGCTCCTGCCTGTATCAGTTCTGCTTCGAGGTAAAGGCGATCGGCATAAGTGATGAACTCATGCGGACGTGCACCTGTTCCTGCAACCGCAGCACCGCCTACTGCAGTGATGGTCTGTCCCAGTCCCTGGTCGTAACGGCCACCTACAGGATACACACCCAGCATAGAGTATGTATTGCTGTTTGAGCCATCGCGGCAAGGACCGTTGGAACCGAATATGATGGTGATAAAACCTCCATCGCGGTAATCGGTACAGTTTTCAGGCGTTCCTGTTGCAGTTTTCTGGTTGTAGATGTAGTAAGGGATCCTCGGATCGGTATTGTTCGTAAGAACGTTCGGATTCTTTCCTTTCATGATCTCGTACATCCAGTGGCTTACTACCTGACCGCCGCGCTGGGTAGCGGTATAGTCGCCATAGCCAGGATGCCTGTCATCGGTAGCACCATTTGGTCCAAAAGGCAGGATAAAGCTCTCTGCCTGGGAATTGATCAGGTTGGCAGGGGTTGCCAGAAGAGCTGCTACCTGTGCTTTTACATCCTGTACCAGCCTGATCTGTGTATACAATTTGAGCTTGAGCGTATTGGCTGCTTTTGTCCAGTTGGTAACATTGCCGCCATAGATCAGGTCATCTGTGGATGGCTTCGATGGGTTGACTGCAGCGTTGTTCATATCGGCAACGCCCTCATCGATCATTTTAAACAACTGAGGATAGATATCTGAGCCCTTATCGAATTTCGGCTGCTTAATGCCTGCTTCAAACTGGTTCACTTCGGAGAAAGGAACATCTCCCCAAACGTCTACCAGTACGCTGTACGCGTAAGCCTTCATGATCTTAGCTATCCCCGCATACACAAACCGGTTTTCTGTTGTCGCTTGTTTGATCAGCACATCGAGATTGGATATCTGGGTGTACAGTGTGTTCCAGGAGCCATCTGCGCTGCCGCCATAGCGCTCAGCGCCTACGCGGCCCATGGTCTGGTGTACATATACAGATGTAACGCTTCCAAGACCGCCACCCAATGCAAGGGTTCTGGCTATGGAGACTTCGGAATTGCTCAACAGGTACGATACCGGTACCGCTGTGGGGTTATTCGGGTTCTTGTTCACATCGAGGAACTTCTTACAACCCACTCCCGCCAGCAAGAGCCCTGTGGCAATAGCGTATGTAAAATATTTTTTGGTTCTCATGATTTAAAATTTGCTGGTGATGATTAGAATGTAACGTTCAGGTTAACTCCATATCTTTTGGTGCTTGGTGCGCCGCCGGTTTCAACACCCTGCGTGCCGGCTGATACCACTGAGTTGATATCCGGATCGAAGTGTGTATACTTAGGCAGGTTTGGCGCCAGGTACCAGAGATTGCGACCGGTTAAAGAAATTGTGACTGCTGACAATTTCAGTTTGCTGGTCCATTTAGCAGGCAGTGAATAACCGAGTGATATTTCCCTGAGCCTGTAAACTGTACCATCGAATACAGCATATTCGAATGCGCCGTTGGTAGCAAAGCTTCCTCCCGTACCGTTTGTAAAGAACAGGTCGTTCGTCGTAACCCTTGTCTGATTAGGAACGGTTTTGCCGCCAACCAGTACCGGTGTATAGTGGTTCAGGCCATCGGCTCCTGTTGTAGGCGTAGTGTTACCGTATACGCCGGCGATCACATGGCTGAGCTCCCGGTCATAGGTGTCCATCGTTACACCCCGTCCGAGCATACCGTTAATGGTTTCAGAGTAGAACTGACCACCCTTCGTCATATCCCAGAGTATGCTCAGCTGAAGTCCTTTGAAAGAGAAGGTGTTGTTGATACCCAGCTTGTACTCTGCATTGGGATCACCTACCATACCGTCATTCGGATCAACATATGGCATACCTGAAGTAGGGCTGATGATCAGTTGTCCGTCGTCTGTACGTGCAGAGTGCGATCCTCTCAGGTATCCATAAGGCATTCCTGCTTCAACCCAGTTGAATCCGCCAAGTTGAGCCCTGAGCAGGCCCGGATACAGTTTTTCTACTGTGTTCCTGTTCTTGGTGAATATTACCCTCGCGTCCCACTGGAAGCTCCTTCCGGTGAGCGGCCTGATGTCTACGGCAGCTTCAACACCGGTGTTGCGGATCTCGCCGAGGTTGGTGTAGAATGAGCTATAGCCTGTTGTCTGCGGAAGATCTATTGAGAAGATCAGGTCGGTAGACCTTTTATCATACCAGGTGAGCTCGAAGCCCAGCTTGTTCTTGAGGAAGCGCATCTCCGTACCCAGCTCAAGCTCCCTGGAGAACTCAGGCGTGAGGTTCGGGTCATAGCTTGTGCTGCCCCTTGCAGCCAGCGGCTGACCGCGGAAGCCAAGCGCATTCAGGCCAAAGATCGCCTCGCCGTTATGTGGCGCGGCATCATTACCAACCCTTGCATAACCGGCACGGATCTTACCGTAATCCAGCCAGCTTGATTTAAGATTGAAAGCGTCTGTCCATACCAATGATCCTGAAACGCCGGGATAGAAATATGTAGCGTTCTTATAAGGAAGCGTAGATGTGATATCGGTCCTGCCGGTCACGTTCAGGAACGCAAAGTTCTTGTAACCGAGAGAGGCGTCACCGAAGAAACCAACCAGTCTTCTGGTAGACCTGGTATCTCCCAGGAAGGTCTGTACCTGTGTATTGGTCAGGTTAAACAGTCCTGGAGTTACGAAGTTGTAGCCGTACACACTCTGGCTACGGATAGTCCGCTGGTTGATATCATTGCCCAGTTTGAAATCAAGGCTCCATTTGTCGGAGAAGCGCGGTGTGAACACGGCAACCAGTGTTGACTGAAGCTCCTGGTTCCTGTACACTACTTCTGTAAGCGTACCGAGCAGGTTGTTGGCGCTTCCGTAAGAAGACTTGTCAATTACCTGGTCCCTGAACAGCGCATAACTGTTCACGCCGGCGGTATAGTCGACCCTTACCCAGTTGTTGAATTTGTAAGTGGCGCGGATATTGGCAGTGATACGATCATCTATTGAAGTGATCACGTTATGCCATGCAGCCCAGATAGGATTGGTGTACTGGTTATCGTTGAATCCGATCTGAACGCCGCTCCTGGTCTCGATCGGGTAACCCGCGATATCCCAGTTCCTTGCCATGGTATAAGTACGACCCCACTGCGACAGGAAGCTCTGTGCCTGTCCGATGAAACCGCCCTTCTGGGTAGACCTTGCATAAGTAAGGCTGGCGCCTATGGTAAGTTTGCCAACCTGCGTTTGTCCGCCCACACTGATATTATTCTTGTGATAAGAAGAGTTGGTGATATAACCCATCTGGTCAACCCTTGATAAGGTAACGTTGAACAGCGAGTTTCCTTCGCCACCGTTCATGGTAACAGAATTTTCCAGCAGGTTACCTGTGTTGAACAGGCTCTTTACGTTGTCTGGATTGGCTTTATAAGCGATACGGCCATTAGGGAACAACTCCGGATAAGAAGCAAACATGGTGGCCCAGGTAGTCGCAGGGATCGAATCCACGCCTGAAGCGGAAGTACCGATCACGCCGCCGGTTGAGTTATATATTACTCCCCTGCCGAACTTGCCGCCCCATGAACCGTTGGAAGCCTGTACCACCCAGTTGGCGCCAGCGCCATATGAGTTCTGGAATTCGGGGATATCAGCGATCTTTTCCACGCTGTATCCGCCACGGTAACTAACGTTGAGCGATTTAGCACCTTTTTTGGGGCTGCCCGATTTGGTGGTGATCAGCAACACCCCGTTGGCCGCTCTCGAGCCATAGAGTGAAGCCGCCGCAGCGCCTTTCAGGATGTTGATCGATTCGATATCATTCGGATCGAGGTTACCCAGACCTGAGCCATAGGTACCGCCACCGCTGAATGGGTTGGTGGTATTCACAAGCGGATTGGAATAAGGGATACCATCCACCACGATCAAAGGTTCGCTGTTTCCGCTAAAAGTGGATACACCCCTGATCTGGATACGGGTAGCAGCGCCCGGCGCACCCTGTCCCGACCTGATGTCTACACCCGGAACTTTACCGGCGAGATCTTTCAGGATATCGGGCTCTGATTTCTGCAGCACGGCACTGGCATCCACATGCGATACCGCATATCCAAGCGCTTTCTCAGAACGCTTGATGCCCATTGCCGTTACCACTACTTCAGAGAGAGCGCGGTCTGAAGCTGCAAGCGTTACGTTGATCGTACTGCCAGAGCCAACCGTTACCTCTTTGTTAGTGAAACCAATGCTGGATATTACCAACACATCACCCCGCTGGGCGCTGATGCGGTAATTGCCTGAGGCATCCGCCGCAGTTCCTGTTCTTTGTTTTCCTTTGATTACAACAGAGGCAGAAGGAATGGGTACTCCTTTTTCGTCTGTTACCCTGCCGGAGACGGTCAGGTTCTGGGCCTTACCAGCTATGACCATGCATAGCAATAGCACCAGACTGGACAAGATTTTTCTCATGTGTTAAGTTTTAGTGGATGTTTTATTCAGCCGACAAACCGATATGTGCGGATCGATTTATCAATTTGAATTCATTAAAATAGTCATTTTGAATCAATTCACTAAAAAAATGTTAAAGGCTTATAACGATCTGGAAGCCTGATGTGGAAAGTTTTAGCAGACCGCAGCACTGATCCGGAAAAAAATATTTTGCTCAACCTCCTTTTTCATTACGAATGAATCGAGTTGATAACATCTAACTTGCTGACAATAAATAAGATATGACAATATGTTTCTGCGACAGTTTTCATTTCTGAAATGCTGCACGGTTTCCTGCAATTTTTTTTTAAAATTTTTTTTCACCAACTGTAAAAAAATTAGCCCGCTGGACGATCTGCGAACAGTTTCTGTTTTTTTTGATCCAGGAAAATAAATGCTGACCAAAAGAAAAGTAATTTATTCGGCTGCAGGATCGCAGTCGCCGTTTTTCATGCGGTGATTACCGGCAGAACCCGTCTAAAAATTGGAATCCATCGAATTTGATTTATTTTCAGCCAGTCATTTCTCAACGTTATAAAACAGGATCGTGCCCAATCAATATTTCGATGCAATTGTAGTGGGCTCAGGCATCAGCGGCGGCTGGGCAGCCAAGGAGCTTACCGAAAAAGGACTGAATGTATTGCTGCTGGAAAGAGGACGCAATATCGAGCATATCAAAGATTATGTGAATGCCAACAAAGAGGCCTGGGATTTTCCGCACCGGGGCAACAAGACGCAGCAGATGATCAAAGACTATCCCGTGCTCTCCAGAAAATATGCGCTCAACGAAACCAACCTGGACTACTGGGTGAACGATAAGGAAAGTCCTTATACCGAGATCCAGCGCTACGACTGGACGCGCGGTTACCAGGTGGGCGGCCGCTCGCTGATGTGGGGCAGGCAAACCTATCGCTGGAGCGATCTGGATTTTGAAGCCAACGCCAAAGAAGGTATCGGCATCGATTGGCCGGTGCGTTACAAGGAAATAGCGCCCTGGTACGATCATGTAGAAAAATTTGCGGGCATCAGCGGTAACCGCGACGGTTTGCCGCAACTGCCCGATGGACAATTCCTTCCCCCGATGGAAATGAACTGCGTGGAGAAAGATGTGGCGGCCAGGATCAAAACATATTACCAGGGAAAAAGAGCGATGATCATCGGACGCACGGCCAATATCACCGTTGCGCACGAAGGAAGAACGGCCTGCCAGTTCAGGAATAAATGCTGGCTCGGTTGCCCGTTCGGCGCTTATTTCAGTACGCAGTCCTCTACCCTGCCGGCGGCGATGAAAACCGGACGGCTTACGCTGCGTCCCTGGTCCATCGTAACGCAGGTACTCTACGACAAAGGCCGGAAACGGGCCACCGGCGTGGAAGTGCTGGATGCAGAAACGCATAAGACCTACCGCTTCGATTCGAAGATCGTTTTCCTGAATGCCTCTACTTTCAATTCCGCCTGGATACTGATGAACTCCGCTACGAATATCTGGCCCGGCGGGCTGGGCAGCAGCAGCGGGCAGCTGGGACATAATATCATGGACCATCATTCAGAATCAGGCGCCAGCGGTGTGATGGAGGGATATGAAGACAAATATTATTTTGGCCGCAGGGCCAATGGCATTTATGTGCCCCGCTACCGCAACCTGTTCGGCGACAAGCGCGATTACCTGCGCGGCTTCGGCTACCAGGGCGGCGCAGGCAGGCAGGCTTATGGCCGCGGCGTGGCGGAATTGGGAATAGGTGCAGAGATGAAAGAAGAACTTACCGAACCCGGTACCTGGACGATGGGCCTTAGCGGATTCGGTGAAACCCTGCCTGATTACAACAATAAAGTTACGCTCGATAAGACCAGGACCGATAAATGGGGACTTAATGTGCTCGCTTTTGATGCCGCGCTGAAAGAAAACGAACTGAAGATGCGCAAAGACATGGAACAGGATGCGATCGAGATGCTTGAGGCTGCGGGTGTGAAAAATGTAAGAGGACGTACCGAGAAAGGCTATCCCGGCCGCAGTATCCATGAGATGGGGGCTGCGCGGATGGGCGCCGATCCGAAAAGCTCTGTACTCAATAAATTCAACCAGATCTGGGATGCGCCGAATGTGTTCGTTACGGACGGTTCTTTCATGGTGTCTACGGCCTGTGTAAATCCTTCGCTTACTTATATGGCTTTCACGGCAAGGGCGGTGGATTATGCAGTGGATGAATTGAAGAAACGGAACTTATGATATAGTAGCAGGTACATGAAAAAAGGAAGTGCATTACACTTCCTTTTTTTATGTAATCTCTCTTTGCGTTCTCTGCAATTCTTTGCGTCCCCTGCGTTCCAAATCCTCGCTCTATAGTAACGCAGAGAACGCAAAGAACCGCAGGGAACGCGGGGCCAGGGAGATTCACCTATTGAAAAAGTTCCGCAGCTTCAGTAAATTGGTCAGCGAAGCAGGATTTGCAGTCGCCAATGCGTGACCGATTCCTTATCTGACCAACTAATTGATACAGATGACGGAGAAAAAAAATGAAGACCCTTCACACAAGCCGGTGGTTCCGCCACCGGGAAATGTTTCCGAAGGAAGCTCCGTCCCTATCAAGCCCGTAATCCCAGCGCCAAAACAGGAACCTGAACTTATGGAAGTACATAAACATCCTCATCATGTAACGCATAAAAAGCAATGGTCCGAATACCTGCTGGAATTCGCCATGCTTTTCCTTGCTGTATTCCTTGGTTTTATTGCCGAGAATATCAGGGAGGGCTCCGTTGAAAAACACCGTGAGAAAGAATTTATGGAATCGCTGGCAAGAGATCTGGCCACGGATATCGCAGCCGTCGATTATGGTCTTCCCAGGAAGGAAGGAAAGAACAATGCCATCGATTCTTTTTTCATGTATTTCGCTGAAAACAATAATGCAGCCGCAATTTCCGGTAAGCTTTTTAAAACCCTGCGCAGGACCACCTGGGACAATCGCATCGAGCGCAATACCATTACCATCAGTCAGCTGAAGAACGCGGGCAATATGCGATTGATCAGGAATAAAAGCGTTGCGGATTCGATCGCTTCCTATGATATGTTATGGACTGAGATCGAGCTCTACAGGGAAAATTACAATGCAACAGGAACGGCAGCCAATATTTATTCCGGAAAACTTATAAGTGCAAAACCGCTGCTGCCGCTGTACGTTGCTAATCAGACTGAAGCAATAGTCAGCAATATTCCCGATTCTCTGCAGATACCGATAAACACCGGGGAGTTGAATGAACACCTGAATTTTATGATGACCCAGAAAACGGTGGTGCGTCAGCAGATAAATCTCTACAACAGGCTGAGGGCGCGCGCCGTCGGTTTGAGGGCATTGATCAAAAAAGAATACGATCTGAAAGATGAATAAAATTGCCGGTCATCCGGGCAGGCCGGGCATTGCTGCATGCAGCGGAATATTTTTTCGCTGCTTCCTGCTTTCTGTTCTGCTCCATGGTGTTGTTGCCACCCGGGCGCAAAACGGCGACCAGATGCTGGACGGGATCGGGGAAACAGGATTGGCAGCGCGGTATATGTTTGACGGCGATGCTAAGGACTGGTCGCGCAATAACCTGCAGGCGAAACTGCAGGGCGAAGCCCGGTTTGTGAATGATAGCAGGTTCGGGAAAAAAGTGCTGTCACTCCCCGGCGATAACGCATTTGTTACGATCCCGGGTGAAGCACTGGCAGACCTGGAATCGATCAGTATCACCGGCTGGATCTGTCTGCGATCAAAACAGCCCGGTCAAAGATTTTTTGATCTCGGAAAAGATATCACCCAACATTTTTTTGCAGCGCCTGCCGGAACCAATATTCAGGAAGGCTACCAGGCGCTGATAACAGGACAAGACAATAAGCATGGCGCAGTTGCTCCGCCGATAGAGCTGAATACTTGGGTCCATCTCGCCATTGTGATCGACATCCCATCCAGATCCATGATCAGCTATGTAGACGGTAGGCCCGTAGGCGATATGAAGGATCTATCTTATGGGCTGGCAAATATTTTCGGCAATCAACCAGGAGAGAAAATATTTTATATAGGCAGATCATTTTCCCCCGGAGACCCTTACCTGAATGCGCTGCTGCATGATTTCCGGATCTATCGCATCCCGCTTAACGGCAGACAGGTTGCGGCCATTTATAGTGCTCAAAAAAGCGTTAATGAAGGTTCGGTAAATACAAGCGGCAGGCGTGCGGAAGATGATCTCCCCCGTTTTGCCTCAACTGAGCCCCAGCTTTACACCAGTTACCTGGTGCAGGTACCCGATGTTAAAGTGGAAACTGAAGTTGGGGATCTGCCGCGGCTGCCTGCTTATGTGGAAGGCACTTACAAAGATGAACTGAAAAATAATGGGCCGAAAGTGCGCGTGATCTGGCCCGAAGCAACAGACAACAGCGCTGTGCTTAAGCCGGGGCAATATAGCATCACCGGCCGTGTGGCGGGAACGGACTTTCATCCTAAAGCTTTCGTCACCATCAAAGCGCGGCAGAAAACAGTTACTCCCGGAGTAAAACTCGCCATGTTCCCTTTAGACCGGGTGATGCTCAAAGCCGATGCAAAAGGACATGGAACGCAGTTCATTGAAAACCGCGACAAGTTCATCAGCACATTGGCGAAGACCGATCCGAATTCATTCCTGTATATGTTCCGCCAGGCTTTTGGTCAACCGCAACCGGAAGGAGCAAAAGCTTTGGGTGGCTGGGATACCCGGGATACGAAATTGAGAGGGCATGCCACAGGGCATTATCTCTCGGCCATTGCGCAGGCTTATGCCGGTACAGGATACGATAAAAACCTGCAGGCGAATTTCTCCGGAAAGATGGAGTACATGGTGAATGTGTTGTACGGGCTCTCGCAATTATCAGGAAAGGAGAAGCAGGCTGGCGGCGTCCACAATTCCGATCCGGCAAAGGTGCCGCCTGGTCCGGGTAAATCCGTGTATGATTCCGATCTCAGTGATACGGGTATCCGCAACGATTACTGGAACTGGGGAACCGGATTCATCAGCGCTTATCCGCCGGATCAGTTCATCATGCTGGAGAACGGAGCGAAATACGGCGGTCAGAAGCACCAGATCTGGGCGCCCTATTATACGCTGCATAAGATCCTTGCCGGTTTGCTGGATGTGTATGAAGTGAGCGGCAACCAGAAAGCGCTTGCCATCGCATCCGGTATGGGCGATTGGGTGTACGCACGGCTGAGCAGGCTGCCGAAGGATACACTGGTCAGGATGTGGAATACATATATCGCAGGGGAATTTGGGGGTATGAACGAAGTGATGGCGCGCATGTACCGGATCACCGGAAAAGAGGATCACCTGGCGACAGCGCATTTATTCGATAATATCAGGGTATTCTTTGGCGATACCGCGCACTCGCATGGGCTGGCGAAGAATGTGGACCTGTTCCGCGGATTGCATGCCAACCAGCATATACCACAGATCGTGGGAAGCATCGAGATGTACCGTGTATCGGCTAACTCCGAATATTATAAAGTGGCGGATAATTTCTGGTATAAAATGGTGAATGATTACATGTACAGTATCGGCGGAGTAGCCGGCGCGCGCAATCCCAATAATGCAGAATGTTTTATCAGTCAGCCTGGCACCTTATACGAGAATGGTTTCGCCGCCGGCGGACAGAATGAGACCTGCGCCACTTACAATATGCTGAAACTGACCGGCGATCTTTTTCTGTACGATCAGCGGGGAGAGTTGATGGACTATTACGAGCGCGCTTTGTACAATGATATCCTTGCTTCTGTTGCTGAGACCACACCGGCCAATACTTATCATGTGCCCGTAAGGCCGGGATCTGTGAAGCAATTCGGCAATGCCGATATGATAGGCTTTACCTGTTGCAATGGAACAGCGCTGGAGAGCAGTACCAAGCTGCAGAATTCCATTTATTTCAGGAGCGCGGATAACAACGCCCTGTATGTGAACCTGTACATCCCTTCCGTATTGGAATGGACAGAACGCAGCATAGCGATAGATCAGTCCACCAATTTCCCGAATGAAGACAATACCACGCTTACCGTTAAGGGCAGCGGAAAATTCGATATCCATGTGCGGATACCGGGCTGGGCTACGGGAGGATTTTTTGTGAAGATCAATGGCAGGGAACAAAAGCTGCAGGCTAGCCCCGGCACTTACCTGAAACTGAGCCGCAGCTGGAAAGACGGCGACAGAATAGAATTGAAAATGCCTTTCCGGTTTCACCTCGACCCTGTGATGGATCAGCAGAATATTGCCAGTTTATTTTACGGACCGGTATTGCTGGCGGCGCAGGAAACGGAACCAAGAAAGGAATGGCGCAGGATAAATCTCGATGCCGCAGACATCAGCCGGTCCATCAAAGGCGATCCGCAGCAA
>JAFBAN010000078.1 GCA_019247775.1 Chitinophagaceae bacterium
AAAAAACCATCCGTTCTCGGTTTCTGCATTGGCGCCGTTGTTGGACTGGTAGCCATTACTCCGGCAGCCGGTTTTGTGGCTATCCCCCAAAGTATTTTTATAGGTGTGGTAGCCGCCATCATTTCCAATCTCGCTTCTTACTATAAAAGCAAATCGAGCCTGGACGATACGCTGGATGTGTTCCCCTGCCATGGCATCGGCGGTATGGTGGGCATCCTCATGACAGGCATCTTTGCTACCAAAACCGTTAACCCCGGCGGTAACGACGGCCTGTTCTACGGCAATGCTGCATTTTTCCTGACGCAGTTGAAAGCGATGGTGATAGTAGTGGTGTACAGCTTTGTGGTTTCTTTTGCGATCTTCAAGTTCATCAATTTCATATTGCCTTTGAGGGTTAGCACGGAAGAAGAAGAACTCGGACTGGATGCAACCCAGCATAATGAAAAATACGGCAGGACGCCTCAGCTTGCCTGATCATACCCCGGATGGGCCGGTAAACCTCTGACCAGGTGCCGGTCCGTCTTTCTGACGACCAGCAAAAAATAAGGTACAGCCATATGATAAACCTCTGACCAGGTTTAAAGGCTGTACCTATTTGTTAATCATAAAACCCATTGCAATGTTAAAGAAAATTTTTGCAGCCGCAACCGGAATTTTGTGTCTGATATCGGCATCCGCCCAGACCGATTCCACCAAAAAATCAACGACAACAGTTACCGGTTCCATAGACGCGTATTACCGGTATAATTTCTCCGATCCCAAGGGCGCCACCAATAATCTGACGAGCTTCACCAACTCGCAAAACTCATTCGAGCTGGGCATGGCATCTATCAGGGCCGATCACAGTTTCGGCAGGATCTCGGGCACGCTGGACCTCGGTTTCGGCAAAAGAGCACAGGAATTCTCTTATAACGATGTAGGCACCACACTCACTGCGGTGAAACAGGCTTATGTAAGTTTTGCGGCTTCCCCATCGGTGAAATTCACTTTTGGAAAATTCGCGACGCATATCGGTTATGAACTGCTGGACGCCTATGCAAACAGGAACTACAGCATGTCCTATGGATTTTCCTACGGGCCTTTCTTTCATACCGGCCTGAAAGCGGATATCTCGCTGGGCGGAAAAAGCGCGTTCATGATCGGCGTGGCCAACCCCACTGATTTTGTGAGCGCACCCAGCTCCACCAAAGTACTGATCGCACAGTTCAGCACAGGCACGGCCAATGATAAATTGAAAGCCTGGCTTAATTTCCAGGGCGGCACCGGGCTTTCGCAATTCAACCTGGTACTCACCGGCACCCTGAGCGATCAGTTCAGTATGGCATATGACGGCAGCCTGCAGTCTACCAAACAGGGCACGGCCTGGTCCAGCTGGAAAAGTCATGCCGTATACCTGAATTATGATCCCGCCAAAACCTTCGGCCTTACGTTGCGGGCCGACTATTTTGACGACAGGAAGTTAAACCCCCTGCTGCCCGCAGCAAATAAGATATTTGCCGTTACGCTTTCGGGTAATGTAAAAGTAGAGAACCTGACCATCGTTCCTGAATTCCGGATCGACGATGCTAAAGGCGGCATCTTCACCAATGGCAAAGGCGCACCGATCAAAAGTGTGGCCAGCTTCATCCTTGCGGCGATCTATAAATTTTAGATAGATCAGCAAAGAACTTTGTAAAGCGGCAGCCCCCAAGGCGGGGCTGTCGCTTCTGCATGTTTGCGGTAAAACATTTTACGTAAGTTCGGCACATGAAGCGGCTGGCGAAACCCATTCAATTCCTTTACTGCATATATGCCCTGCTAACATTCATCGCACTGATGTTCCTGGTATTCCCGTTTATTATGCTCTCGCTGTTATGGGGAAAGATCAGGGGTGGGAACATGATCTACCAGCTCTGTCGTTTCTGGGGCCATGCCTGGTACCTGCTTATCGGCGTCAGTCACCGCGAGATCTACGAAGCTCCGCACGATCGCAACAGGAGATACATTTTTGTTGCGAACCATATTTCCTATATGGACATCCCGCCCATCGTAATGATCGCCCATCAGCCGCTGCGGATACTGGGCAAATATGAAATGGTCAGGATACCGGTATTTGGCTGGATCTATCGCGCCGCTGTAATACTGGTGGATCGGCGCAATCCCGATACCCGTTCCCGCAGTGTACGCGCCCTGAAAGCAGCACTGAAATACAATATCTCCATCTTTATTTTTCCTGAAGGCACATTCAACGAAACCGCTGCGCCATTGAAAGCATTTTTTGATGGCGCATTCCGTCTCGCCATCGAAACCCAGACCCCGATCAAACCCGTCCTGCTGGTAGACACACACGACCGTCTTCATTACCGGGGCCTCTTCAATCTTACCCCCGGCCCCAGTCGCGTCGTTTACCTGGAAGAAATCCCGGTAACCGGCCTCCAGTTCAGCGATATCCAGCAACTGAAAGCAAAAGTGCATGATGTGATGGAGGCGGGGTTGAGGAGATATAGGGTCTATGGTCTGTAGTCTGTGGTCTGTGTTTGGGGTTTGGAGTTTGGGGTTTAAGCCTTTTATTTGTGGTGTACTGTTAAAATCAACACCGTCTCTATGCATGCTAGACCATCGTCTATGTTACAGTTGCTAGCTTAGCAACCCCAAACACCAAACACCAAACTCCAAACCACAGACTATAGTCTGTTTCAGTTATTTTTGACCAAACTCTCTCCCTGTTCGCCGAAGTCATCATACCGCTTGCTTTACCGAAAAATTATACATGGGCTGTTCCCGAACACCTGCGTGCTGCAGTGCAGCCGGGGGTGAGGGTGGAAGTGGTGTTGGGTAGGAATAAAAGGTATGCGGGCATCATTAAGAAAATCCTGACCGAGGCTCCCGCATCTTTCAAGCCGAAGGATATTATCAATGTGCTCGACGCAGAACCTGTGTTGCGCACCGGGCAACTGGCGTTCTGGGAATGGCTGGCAGATTATTATATGTGCAGTGAAGGTGAGGTGATGCAGGCTGCGGTTCCCTCCAATCTCAAGCTTTCCAGCGAGAGCATCCTGCAATGGAATGAATCGCGAAGCGATAATTTCAGCGATCTCTCAGACAACGAATACATCGTGGCTGAAGCCCTCGAGATGAAAAAAGAATTGCGGCTGAATGAAGTGCAGCAACTCCTGGATAGCAGCAATGTATACCCGGTGATCAAAAAACTGGTGGAAAAAGGGGTCTGTCATGTCTGGGAAGAACTCAAGGAAAAATACCGGGAGAGAACGGAAACTTTTGTTGTACTGAACCCGCTCTACAACGATGAAGATAAGTTGTCCGAACTCCTCAACACCTGGAGCCGTGCGCCGAAACAGATGGAATTGCTGCTGGCCTACCTGCATCTCTCCAAAACAGAAGGTGAAGTAGTGCAGACCGGACTGCTGAAAAAATCCGGGGCCACCGCCGCGCAATTGAAAGGATTGGTTGAAAAGAACATCCTGCAGCTCGATAAAAGATCGAAAGACCGGATAAGGGTGCTGCCGAAATCGGTGCAGATCGATTTCAGCCTGTCGCCCGCACAGCAACTGGCATTTGAAAGCATCAGGGAGCAACTGGCCGAAAAAAATGTATGCCTGCTGCATGGGGTAACAGCCAGCGGCAAAACCGAGATCTATGCCAAACTGATAGAAGAATACCTTGAGAGCGGCAAGCAGGTACTGTACATGCTGCCCGAGATCGCACTCACTTCGCAGATCATCCGGCGGCTGCAGAAATATTTCGGCGGTTATATCGCTATCTATCATTCCAAATTCAATCCTAATGAACGGGTAGAGATCTGGAACAAAGTAAAAAGCGGCGAAACCCGGATCTTATTAGGCGCCAGGTCTTCTTTATTCCTTCCGTTCAAGGAGCTCGGGCTGGTGATCGTTGATGAGGAGCAGGACCCGTCATACAAACAGCAGGACCCCGCGCCGCGTTACAATGCGCGGGATGCGGCCATCTACTACGCCTCCATGTTCGATGCCAAAGTGCTGCTTGGCAGCGCCACGCCCTCGGTTGAAACCTATTATAATTGCGAACAGCAGAAATACGGTCTGGTATCGCTGATGGAAAGATACCGGCAGGTGGATCTGCCGGCGATCGATATCATCGATCTCACGCGGCTTCCTGCAAAAGGCAAGATCGCCCTGAGTCCGCAGCTGATCCACGCCATCAGCGATTCCTTACAGCAGAAAAAACAGGTGATCCTGTTCCAGAACAGGCGGGGTTATTCTCCTTACCTGATCTGCGGCACCTGCGGCTGGATACCGCCCTGCAAGAATTGTGATGTAACGCTTACCTATCATAAAGCGCAGAACCGGCTAAGCTGTCATTACTGCGGCAGTTCTTATCCGTTGCTGCAAACCTGCCTCGCCTGCGGCAGCCATAATTTTATCCAGAAAAATTTCGGCACGGAAAAGATCGAGGAGCTGGTGGCTGAACAGTTCCCCGAAGCGCGGATCGCGCGGATGGATTATGACAGCGTGAAAGGAAAACACGATCACGATGCCCTGATCCAGTTGTTTGAGCAGCAGAGGATCGATATCCTGGTGGGCACGCAGATGGTAGTGAAGGGCCTGGATTTCGACATGGTGAACCTGGTTGGCATTGTGGATGCCGACGGCATTCTCAACTTCTCCGATTTCAGGGTGAATGAGCGGGCCTTCCAGCTGATGGAGCAGGTCAGCGGCAGGGCGGGGCGTAAGGATGGGCAGGGACAGGTGCTGGTACAGGTAAGCAATACCACCCATCCGGTGCTTCAGTTTGTGAAGGCACATGATTTTCTACAGTTGTATCATTTCGAGATCGCGAACCGTCGGCAATTCGGGTATCCCCCGTTCACGCGCCTGATCAGGGTCATTTTCAAACACCGGGAGAAACACCTGGCAGAAGAAGCGGCACATATCATGATGCAGGGACTCAAAGCCTCGTTCGAAAACGAAAGCAATGGGCCGGCCCAGCCGGTGGTAGACAGGATCAGGAATCAGTATCTCTGGGAAATATTGATCAAACTTCCGAGGGATGCAAAGCGCATCAAACAATGTAAAACAGAAATTGAACAGCAGACGGTGATCATTCAAAGCAATAAACGATATCGCTCCGTGACGATCATTCCCGATACAGACCCTGTATAAAACATGCAACTGCAGCAAAACATATCACTCCTCCCTTACAACACATTCGGCATAGAAGCATATGCCCGCTGGTTCGCCGCGTTTTCTTCGCTGGAAGAATTGCAGGAGCTGAATGAGCTATCGGCGGATGCGCCGCAATTGATACTTGGCGGCGGCAGCAATATTCTGTTCACGGACAACGTGAATGGAATGGTATGGAAGAATGAGCTCAGGGGTATTGAGCTAACGGGCGAAGATGCCAATCACTACTATGTAAAAGTGCAGGCCGGCGAGAACTGGCATCGGTTTGTGCAGTATTGTGTGGAACAAGGCTATGCCGGACTTGAGAATCTCAGCCTTATACCCGGCAATACAGGCGCTTCGCCCATGCAGAATATCGGCGCTTATGGGGTAGAGATCAAAGATGTTTTCCATGAACTCGAAGCTTATCATCTCAAAGAAAAAACGGTAGAGACTTTCCGGCTTGAAGACTGTGCCTTCGGATACCGCGAAAGTGTGTTCAAGAAAAAGTACCGCAACCAGTTCGTGATCCTGAATGTAAGTTTCAGGCTGAATAAAACGCCGGTGTTCCATACAGGCTACGGCGCCATCGTGCAGGAACTAGAGAATATGAAAGTGCAGGATCTTTCCATCCGCGCCGTCTCCGAGGCAGTGATCAGGATCCGCAGCAGTAAACTTCCCGATCCGTCGAGGATCGGTAATGCCGGCAGCTTCTTTAAAAATCCGGTGATCAGTAAAGCGCAGTTCCTTCCCCTGCAGGCCTCCTACCCTTCCATTATGGCGTTTCCCGCCGACAACGACCAGATCAAACTGGCCGCCGGATGGCTGATCGAACAATGCGGCTGGAAAGGCTATCGCAAAGGCGATGCCGGCTGTTACGAAAAGCAGGCCCTGGTACTCGTAAACTATGGCAATGCCAGCGGTGCGGCCATCTACGACCTGTCGGCCGAGATCATCGATTCGGTACTGGCGAAATTCGGCGTACAGCTGGAGCGGGAAGTGAATATCATTTAAAAAAAAGCCCCCGGATTGGTTCCGGAGGCTTTATCGAAGAGTTTAACCGATCAATAGTAGCGGAGCTTCATTTCTGTTCTGCGGTTCATGGCCTTGCCTTTTGCAGTCTTGTTGTCTGCGATCGGGCGAGATGAGCCAAAGCCTTCAGAACTCAGCCTTGAAGCATCGATACCTTTTGAAACGAGGTAATCGTACACCGATTTTGCGCGGTTCTTGCTCAGCGGGATGTTGATCTTATCGCCACCGGTGATATCGGTATGGCCTTCGATATCCACTTTCAGGGCAGCATCTTCATTCAGCACGGATACCACATCGTTCAATGCCTTGAATGATTTAGGCAGCAGTTTGGCGCTGTTTACTTCGAAGAAGATATTCTTGGCGCTGGTATTTACTTTCTTCACCACTTCTTCTTTCACCACCGGACAACCGTTGTTCTCGCGAACGCCTGGTACATCAGGGCATTTATCTTCCTCATCGTTAATGCCGTCCTTATCGCGATCAGGTACCGGGCAACCCTGGTAACGGGCAACTCCATATACATCCGGGCATTTGTCCTCATCATCATTGATACCATCTTTATCACGATCCGGTACCGGGCAACCATCGTATTTGGCCAGGCCCTTTACAGTAGGACATTTATCGTTTTCGTCATTGATACCGTCGCCATCGGTATCCGGAACAGGGCAGCCATCGTATTTGGCCACGCCGGGAACATTGGGGCATTTGTCTTTGCTGTCAACGATACCGTCGTTATCGGAATCAACTTCAACGGGCGGCGGTGGCGGTGGCGGGGGCACTACCATTACCGGCGCTTCTTTCTTGTCTTTCAGCGGAGATATGATCCCGATCGTATAATTGAAATGGTTCACAGACAGGTCCGATACCTGTGCATTGTACACAAAACGGGTATTCAGGAAAGTACCTTCGCCCAGGTTTACCTGCAAACCCGCGCCCATGGGTGCATAAGCGGCAAAATAAGTTCCGGCATACATTGAAGCGCCGAGACCAAATGAAAGATATGGCACTACCGCGAAGTTATCCGGCAACAGTTTGAAATTGGCGTTCGCGTCCAGTTCCAGCAGGAGCTTGCTGTCTAAGGGAACACTCACTCCCGACTTATAAGAAAACGGGAATCGCAAAAAAGATCCGCTGAGATTGGCAGCGAAATCGATCTTTTCCGTGAGTCCATTCAGGTAACTGAGGGTGAGTCCGGGAGACATATCCCGCAATTTTGTCCACTGCCCTTTCGACAACACATCTGTAATCGAGGTCTTATCGATCAGCCGGGCTGTATTCATGTCTTTCAACATGAAACTCAGTCCGAGGCTGGGCCGTTTTTTATAGCTGATGGGGGTCTGGGCAAACGAGGCCGTTGCCAGGCCAGCAACCATCAATGACAGAAGTAATTTCTTCATAAGCGTGTTTTAGTATGCCGACAAAAATACAGGCAATGCCCGATTAAAAAAATTAAGATATTTTGAGTTTATCCCCAATCACTGCAAGTCTTCCTTATTCACGATCTCTACTTTTACTTTAGCCAGACCGTCTTTCATAAAGTCGAGCTTTTTTGCTGCGATACGGCTGAGATCGACTACCCTTCCTTTCTTCTGCATTTTGGGATGCATTCGGTCGTTGATGCGAAGCACTACTGATTTGTTGTTGTTGAGATTGGTGATCCTTACCCAGGTATTCAGATCGAAGTCATTGCTTGCAGCGCTCATGCGGTTGTTGCGATAAGTTTCGCCGGTGGCGGTAAGCGTGCCATCCAGGTTGGCGCTGTAAAAACTGGCGATGCCTGTTTTGCTGTTGTCTTCCGGAGCGGGCTCTGTTTTCGGCTCCGTTTTAATAGAGTCCTGCCGGGTTGAATCGGCCTGCAGACTGTCGAGCTGCTTCTTCACTTCCGGAGAGAAAATAAACTCTACTGGCTGCACCTTCACCCGGGTCAGTCCCCTGTCTATGAAATCGAGCTGTTTAGCGGCTTCCCGGCTCAGGTCAACCACCCTGCCTTTCTTTTTCATCCGGGGATGCATGTGATCGTTGATGCGAACGATCACCGATTTCTTGTTGTTGAGGTTGGTCACCAGCACCCAGGTGTTCAGCTTGAAATTGTTACTGGCCGCTGTGAACCTTGCATTCCGGTAACGCTCACCGGTGGAAGTCATGGTACCATCCAGGTTATAACTGTAAAAACTGGCGATGCCGGTCAATGCCTTGCCCTTGGGCCGGAAAGTGTTTGGTGTGGTAGTATCCACCGGCTTCGGTGCCGGCGATTGAGTATTTACAAATGATAATGAGTCAACTGGAACGATCACATCGATATTAAGTTTAACCTGGTCGGCTTTTACCCCTATCGAATCTGCAGCGCTCCGGCTTAGTCTTAAGCCTATCCCTTTATTGCCCAGCTTTTTCGGCAAACGGTCATTGATCCGGATGATCACTTTCTTCTGGTTTTTCGGGTTGGTAACGAGCAGCCAGGTATTGAAATCAAAATCGTTGCTGGCGCCCGTGAGCCGGGCATTATGGAACATCTCTCCCGAGGCGGTGCGGGATCCGTCGAGATCGGTATTGTAGATCGTGGATTGCCGATGGGTGGTCTGTCCGACTTTACGGTAGTTGATCTGAGCGGTGTCGGCGGCAACAGGCTGGGCTTTGGCGCTCGAATCGGGATGCTGGGCCCTGAGCGACAGGCAGGATATGAAAAATATGGCCAGGCAACAGAGCTTTCTCATAGTGAACCTTAAATTTGATGCGTCAAGGCTTCCTGCCCGGGAAGTAAAATACCTAAATGAAACGGATAAACTTAAGAATTTGTCCATTTTTTTCATCAGTCGCCCTACTTCCAAACACCATGCCGAAAACGTCCCTGTTACTTAACTTAAAAATAAGATTTAATATCCTATACATTTGTAAATGAATATTTTAAATGGATATTAAATTCTGTTATAAACAATCGGCCAACGGTGTTTCCCACCGGAAATCCCGCAGATCCATAGGTCTTTGCGCCGCCTTTCTGGCAATGTTCAGCCTGTATTGTCTGGGAGCTATGGCTCAGTCCGGGGGCAGGCTTATCCGGATAGATAACCCGGTCAATAAAACCCTCACGGAACTTGATCTCCCCGATACTCTGGATCCTCGATTGCAGACCCTGCTTATCTTTTATGCCTTGCCAAACGGCAACAGCATTGAATGGACCAGGGGCAAAAAAATAACAGGTAATGATGATTGGCACTTTGATATTCAACATATTGCTGCTCAGACAAGATATTTGCGACAAGTGATGGACGATCACAATATCATCGTTGCGTACATGGCCAATTCGCTGAAAAGCTGGCCTGCCTGGAAACGGCTTTCGCCCGAAAACCCCTTTGAGATCCGGCGGCTGGTGGACTCAATTGGGGGGATTTTCCAGGCTTTCCACCCCGATATCATGCTGAACAGCCATAGCGGCGGCGGGAGTTTTGTGTTCGGATACCTGGATGCGGTAGACAGGATCCCGGACCGGATCAAGCGGATCGCCTTCATCGATAGCGATTATGGCTACGAGGATTCGCTGCATACCGCAAAACTAGGGCGCTGGTTATCGGCGGGCCGCGATCATTTTCTGACGGTGCTGGCTTATAACGACAGCGTAGTCATTTTTAATGGCAAACCGCTGGTGAGCCCCACCGGCGGCACCTGGTGGCGATCGCAGCTGCTGCAGAGAAAGCTTGCGGACAGTTTCTCTTTCAAGGCAACCGCCGATACAGCTTTCAGAACTTATAGGGGATTAGCAGGAAGGATCGATATCAGATTGAAAACCAATCCCGAAGGCAAAATCTACCACACAGAGCAGGTTGCCCGGAACGGCTTCATTCATACAGTGATCGGTGGAACCAAATATGAAAAGAAGGGTGGCTATACCTATTGGGGCGACAGGGCATATAGCGCTTTCATAGCGGAATAACGGCTTTATTGACGGTGCTTTTCCACTTTTTCGTCGGCAGTTATATCGCCGTTGCAGCGGATCTGCAGCTGGGTGCTGGCGATCCACTCGGGGCAACCCCTGGTATAAAGGTACTCGTTCACTTCGTGCAGAACGGCCATCACTTCATTATAACTGCCTTCGATCACCGTTGCAAACGGGCCTACCTCGTATTTGATGCCCGATTGGCGGATGCGCTCAATGGCCTCGTCTACCCACTCGTAAGGATGCCTGTCCTGCACAACCGGCAGGATCTGGATGGATGCGTTAACGATAAACTGGTGCATATTCAGATTTCAACCACTTCTACCACTGCATCGAGGTTCAGGGCTCCGTGGATATGAGGGAAAACTTCGTTGATGGAACCGGCGAGTTCGAATACCAGGGGACGCTCCACTTTATCGCGCTGGATCTTCAGTTTGAGCAGACCTGTATGGTCTTTGTAATAACGTTCCAGCACGCCATCTACCTGATCGGCGGTACTGCAATGCATATAGCCTTCGGTAGCCAGGGTATCGGCTTCATATTGCCCTTTTTGCAAAGCATCTGCCCAGCGCTCCTTGGTAGTAATATGATAGATAAAATCGGATTCCATCAGGCAAGCACGGGTTTGATCCGTTGTGCAATGAGCATGAGGTCGGCCAGTACGATGGCCGTTACGGCCTCGAGGATTACCGGTACCCGGAGCGCTATGCACAGGTCGTGCCTTCCTTTAACGGAGAAAGGTTCCACCATATTGTTTTCCCAATTCAGGGTCAGCTGTTCTTTTGGGGTAGAGGAAGTAGGCTTGATAGCCACCCGGTATACCATTTCATTGCCATTGGTTATGCCGCCTACTACCCCACCAGCATGGTTGGTCCTGGTGTGACCGGCCGCATCCTCGATGGCATCATTGTGCTCGGAGCCGAACATAGCGGCAGCGGCAAACCCTGTTCCGAATTCGACACCGCGCACGGCGGGTATCGCAAATACGATATGTGCGAGCAGCGACTCTACCGAATCGAAAAAGTGCTCTCCCAACCCCGCCGGCAATCCGCTTACCCTGCATTCGACGATGCCGCCGATGCTGTCTTTGGCTTCGATGGCTTTATCAAGTCCTTTTTCCAAGTCCTTTTCTCCGCCGATCTCGAGGATGGATGACCGGATGGAAATGGCTTGCAGCAATTTTTTGGCGATCACGCCCGCAGCCACCATGCAAACAGTGAGCCTGCCGCTGAAATGCCCGCCGCCGCGAAAATCTTCAAAGCCGCCATACTTGACATGTGCTGTAAAATCTGCATGGCCCGGTCTTGGAACAGCACGCTGTTTTTCATAATCACCGCTGCGCGTGTTCTTATTCTCGAACAGGATGGTAAGCGGGGCGCCGGTAGTGTGTCCGTGAAACAGCCCGGTCTTGAACAATGGGATATCATCCTCTTTACGCGGTGTGGTTCCTTTTTTTGTGCCGCCTTTCCTTCGTTCGATATCCGCTACAAAATCTTCGGCTGATAACGGCAGTCCTGCAGGGCAGCCATCGATGGTCAATCCAACGCATTCGCCATGCGATTCGCCAAAAATATGGATGCGGAATATGCGGCCGAAGCTATTCAAGTTGGATGGATTTAGGGGTTATGGATCTGGATTGCGGCCCCGAGCTGTTGCAGGTGCCGGTAAAATTCAGGATAGGATTTATCGATCGCCTCGGCATCTCCGATCTCCACTTCACCCGTTGCCCGCAATGCCGCCACTGCGTTGGCCATCGCGATCCGGTGATCGTGATGCGAATGGGTGACTGCAGCTTTCACACCTGTTCCCCCACTGATCAGCATCAGATCTTCCTGCAGCCTGATTTCGATGCCCAATTTACCAAACTCTTCCTGCAATGTGAGTGCCCGGTTACTTTCTTTATGGGTAAGCCGTTTCACGCCCTCGATAACCGTAGTACCCTCGCAATAAGCAGCCAGCGCAACCAGCGGGGGAAAAAGATCGGGGCAATCGGTCGCGTTAAAATGGAATGCTTTCAAAGGCATGGGTCCGATCTCTATCCGGTCCTGCTGAATAGACAAAGCCGCACCGCAGTCCATCAGGGCCTGAAGTATCGCTTTATCGGCCTGGGCAGAACCAATATCCAGCCCTTTCACGGTAATAGGGCCTGCGATGGCGCCTGCTACCAGGAGGAAGGCGGCGCCGCTCCAGTCGGACTGTACAGCGTAGCTGAGTGTGGAGTCTGGAGTCTGGAGTCCGGAGTCTGGAGTTTGTCCCGCCAACGGCGGGATGGAGTTGGTTTGGGGTTGGGGATTGGGCGTTTCGCTTTCAGCGTTATGCCTTAGGCATTCGGCGTTAAGCGTTAGGCTTTCAGCGTTAAGCTTTTTGGGGAAATGGAATTTTTCGTAGTTCTTATTCTCTACATGCCAGCCGAAATGGTCCATTACTTCGAGGGTGAGGTCGATATAGGGTTTGCTTTTGAGATTGGTGACGGTGATGGTAACATCGCTGGCATTCGCTGCGCCATACGCCATCAGCAGGCCGGTGAGGAACTGCGAACTGAGTGAACCGTCTACTTCGATATCCGCAGGTTTCAGCGATCCGCGGATCTGCAACGGTAATTTGCCGTGATCGGATCGCACCTGCACACCGAGTTTCGGCAGGATCTCGTCGAAAAAATCCATGGGACGGGTGAGCAGGCTGCCACTGCCGTTAAGGGTAATAGGCTGATCGCTGAGTGCGGCGATGGGGGTGAACATACGGATGCCCAGTCCGCTCTCACCGCAGTCGACCTCTTTATCTGCAGGATGGATGCCGGATGAATCGATCACCAGGTCGCCGCTCTCATTGTATGTGATGGCGGCGCCGAGTTTCCTGATCACATCTATCGCTGCGAGGTCATCATTGCTTTTGCCAGGATTGCTGAGTATTGTCTGCCCGCCTTTCAACAAAGCTGCCGCACAGGCACGCTGCATGCTGCTTTTACTGGCAGCTGCCGTAACAGTGCCTGCCAGCCGCGAGGGATGTACGATCACCTTCATGCTATCGGGGTAAGTATTTTTTCAAGATCGGTGAAGGATAAAGATTGTATTGCGCCCTTGCCGATCCGCTCCAGCAGAATATAACTAATGGTCTCCTTTTCTTTTTTCTTGTCTTTCCGCAGGATCGCAAATGCTTTTTTTACATCGAAGGATGCGAATGTGGGCAGCCCATAACTCGTGAGCAGGCTGGTCACTGCATTTACGTCTTTGAATTTCTTCAGTTCCTGGGAGATCACTGCGGCATAGCTCATACCGATACTGATGGCCTGGCCGTGACTGAGTTCATACATGTTCTCGATGGCATGCCCCAGCGTGTGCCCGAAATTCAGCAGCTTTCGTTCGTCCTGCTCAAATTCATCATTGATGACCACTTTTGTCTTGATCATTACGTTGCGGCGGATCAATGAAGAGAGCAGTTTTTTGTCGCGTTGAAAATCGCGCAGCCTGTGTTCCTGCAACAGCCTGAACAGGCCGAGGTCTTTGATACAGGCATGTTTGATCACTTCCGCAAAGCCGTTGCGCCATTCATCCTCCGGCAATGATTTCAGCAATGAGGGATCGAAGAGCAGGAATCGCGGCTGGCGGATCAATCCCACCATATTCTTATACACCCCTACATCGATCCCGTTCTTGCCGCCGATGGCCGCGTCTACCATTGCAAGCAGGGAGGTCGGAACGAATCCGCAGGCAACACCCCGCATATAAATTCCCGCCACATAGCCTGTGATATCGGTGATCACCCCGCCGCCCACGCCTATCAGCGTAGATTTTCGGTCTGCGCCAAATTCCAGCAGCTGCCTGATCACCTCATCAACTGTGGCCTGCACTTTATGCTGCTCGCCGGGTTTGAGCACAATGGTATTCCAGCCCTTGAATTTTTTCTTATGGGCCGCGTACAGGTTGTCATCGG
>JAFBAN010000146.1 GCA_019247775.1 Chitinophagaceae bacterium
GAAAAAAACTGGCCGTACTCTGGAAGACCGCTAAAATAGACAATGTAGAATCTTTGCTCAAGGCCTGTAAAAATGACGAACTCTCCGCCATACCGGGTTTTGGCGCCAAGACCCAGGCCAATATCATCAACGCGATAGAAACACTGAATGCAGGCGAAGACCGGTTCCACTACGGCTTTGTGGCGGATATGGCAGATGCACTGGTAGCTTCGCTGCAAAAGATATTCAAGACCGAACTGATCAGTCTTTGTGGAGAGATCAGGCGCAAAGCGCTCACGGTGGGAGAATTTGAGCTGGTAATGGCCATCCCGCAAAAAAAATTTGCTGCAGCTTCGCTTCGACGGGTACTGAATGTCAGCTCCTCATCGCCCCAGATCACAAAAGCTCACACGCTCGATGAACTTCCTGTTACGATCTACCATACCAGTTCCAAAAATTTTTATTGGGAATTGTTCAACCGTACCGGCAATGAAGCCCATGTAGCGGCGTTGACAAAAAAGCTGGACGGGCAGACCGCATTCACCAGTGAGCAAGCGATCTACGCCAGGGCCGGTATGCCATTCATAGAGCCGGAACTGCGCGAGAATACAGCAGAATGGAAATTTGTAAAGGCTAAGAACCGAAAACTGGTAACGGCGGAAGATATCAAAGGCGTTGTGCACAATCACACTACCTGGAGCGACGGCGTTGACTCGCTGAAAGATTTTGCAACAGCATGTATCAGGCGTGGATACGAATACACTGTCATCTCAGATCATTCCAAAAATGCGCATTATGCAGGCGGCCTGAAAGAAGAAAAAGTATTGAGACAGATGGCCGAGATCGATGCATTGAATAAAAAAGTTGCGCCGTTCAGGATCTTTAAAAGCATCGAATGTGATATCCTGGTTTCCGGAGAACTGGACTATGACAGCTCCCTGCTTCAAAAATTCGATCTGGTGATCGCATCGGTGCATCAGTTGCTGAAGATGAACGAAAAAAAAGCCACGGCACGACTTATCAAAGCGATCGAGAACCCATTCACCACGATACTTGGACATATGACAGGCAGGCAACTGCTGATCAGGCCGGGCTATCCTGTAGATTTTAAAAAGATCATCGATGCCTGCGCTGCTAACCAGGTGGTGATCGAACTCAATACGAATCCGTACCGGCTGGATATGGATTGGTCGCATATCCCTTATGCGTTGGAAAAAGGCGTGATGATCTCGCTCAATCCCGATGCGCATAGTATCGGGGAGATCGACAATATCCGCTGGGGAGTTGATGCCGCCCGCAAAGGCGGCTTAACGCCGGATATGACCTGGAACGCGATGGGATTGAAGGAGCTGGAAAGCTGGCTGAAAACCCGGAAAAAAGCGCCGAGGAAAACACGAGAGCTGATCCCGGGATAATATTGTGGAATTGGGAAATTCCGTAATTCCAAAAATTCAGTCTGGCGGTGTCCGGATTCCACAATTCCACAATCCTGGGTTCCACAATTCCTCAGAAATAACTGATCAGGGTTTCCAGGCTTACCGGTTTTTCCATGATCGGGAAGGCTACACCGTCTAGATTGGTCACCAGGAAAATGGATTCATAGGCGCTGATCAGCGTAATGCGCATTTTGGGATATTTTTTTTGCAGCATCGGCGCCTGTTTCCAGCCCACTCCGTCGGGAAGGTTATTGTCGAGCAGAAGCACATCATAAGGTTTCTCCTCCAGCATCCGGAAGCCTTCTGCCAGGCTGCCCGCCCAGTAAACATCATAATCGCGTTTACCCAGGTAATCTTTTACCAGCATGTAGAA
Source organism: Chitinophagaceae bacterium (assembly GCA_019247775.1). Taxonomy (GTDB): domain Bacteria; phylum Bacteroidota; class Bacteroidia; order Chitinophagales; family Chitinophagaceae; genus Sediminibacterium. The sequence goes on from JAFBAN010000146.1 coordinate 1,789, forward strand.
GTCGCGTTCGTCGTCAAGCACAAGTACTGTACGCATAAGTTAAAGATAGTGGAACGGTTATTTTAATTGTCTATAAGAATATCTAATAAAATGAAAGACCAGCCTACCATCTTTATCGCAGACGACGACGAAGATGACATTAATTTGTTGAAAACCAATCTTGTTGACCGAAATACCCAGGTCAATTGCACCACATTCCACAATGGACTGGTGTTGATCAATTACCTGGTCGTGAACCCGGAAAAGCGGCCCGACCTGATCGTGCTGGATATCAATATGCCGGTTAAGAATGGCTTTATCACGCTCCACGAGCTCAAAAGCAACAAGGATCTGGCCCATATCCCGGTTATCATGTTGTCTGGCTCTTCCAGAAAAGACGATATCACCCGCTGCGAGCAAATGGGCTGTCATTCTTATTTCGTAAAACCGGTTTCAGCCAAAGGGTTCACTGAACTGGCAGAGCGGTTGTTGTTGCTCGCCTAGGAATTGCGACCGGCGCATCCATCAATTAAATTTAGAAGTCTCCTGCCGATACTCTACATTTCGGCATGGCTAAGGGTATTACATGCTTGCTGGCCTGCCTGCTGGTGTTTGGCAACCGCAATGCCGCGCAGGTTGCTTTTCACTATAAGGGAAGCCGCGCATCCCGTTCGCTTCACAGCATTTTTATCCGCAATCTTCCGATCATTAATTGCACCCTTAACGGAAAGGGCCCGTATTATTTTATTCTCGACAGCGGCGCGGGATTGAGTCTGCTCACCGATTCGTCGGTAGCCAGGCAACTGGGTCTGGTATTGAACGGCCAGTCGATGATCTATGGTATCGGCGACACTGTTGGCGTAAAAATATCATGGGCCGAAGGCGTGAGTTTCAATATCCAGAATATTGCGAGTTCCAGGCGCAGCCGGATCCCGGTATTGCTGAGCGATTCTTTGGGCCTGGCCGATTTTGTTGGCATGCCTGTGCATGGCATACTGGGAATGGATTTTTTCAGGTCCTTCCCCATTGGCATCAGCTATCGCGGATTGACTGTGAAAATATACAAGCCCAATGCGGAGCCGGATACAAGAGGTTATAATCCGCTTCCCATTCGGATGATCCGCAACATGCTTTTCCTGGATGGCGTTGCCTTCATGAATGATGGCATTCCGCAGGAACTGCAGGCGCTGTTGCTTGACACAGGATCGGGGAATGGACTGACGATCTTTGGCGATAAACTGAAACTCGGGGCGAAAACACCGGTGATCTATAATTTTCTCGGCACCGGTATAGGCGGAGATATTTACGGATACCAGTTCAGGGTAAACCAGTTTGTGATGGGGCCGAATAAGTTTACCAATATCCTTACCTGCCTGCCCGATCTGAACTACCATGAGCCGGTGAAGAATTTTCATGGTACGATAGACGGCAGCATCGGTTCGGGTCTGCTGGAACCTTTTTCGATGATCATCAGTTGCCGTGACTCCACATTGTATCTCAGGCAGCTCGCGTCGGTACTGCAGAATGAAGGGGAGAATCTTACGGGCTTCGAGCATATGTACACCAAAGAGCAGAACAGTCTCCGGGTCATTTATGTGCTGCCCGGCAGCGAAGCGGACAAAACCGGCGTCCGCGTTAACGATCATATTATTGGCATCAACAATAAACGGATCACTGAGCTGAACAGCCAGCAGATCTCGGAGCTATTCAATCACGAAGGCATTATCGTAGAACTCGAACTGCAGCGCGGCGAGAGAACGGAGACGAAGACGATCCGGTTGAAAAAATATATCTGAGACTCTCCCTGCGAACCCCTGCGGTCCTTTGCGTTCTCTGCGATACCATAGAGTTGCGGATTTAGTAACGCAGAGAACGCAAAGGACCGCAGGGAACGCAGAGGAGTTCGCGACGAAATGTAATTATTCTGACGGAGGGAAATTAAAACGGATACCCGCCTCATGGGATGGCTGGTTGAATGCCGCGGATGTGCCGATATTCTTGCCGTAGGAATACCCGAACTGCAGCCGGTCGCTGATGCGAAGTTCGAGAATGCCCATAACCGCATCATCTGCCCGGTAGGAAACCCCGATACCCACAATATTCCCGAGCCATACACTGGTATTGGCGTGCACTTCAAACACCTTTCCGCTCATCCATTTCATAAAAATCGATGGTCGCAAAGAAACCACATCCCCAAAATTAGCATTGAATCCCGCTGCAAATAACAGCTGCAGGTTTTTAAGTGAAGCGCTGTTAACCGAAAGTATCTGGTCAACTTTAACGGTGCTTATCAGTAAGGAGGGGGCGGAAAAACTGGCCCAGCCCTGTTCGCGCTGGTAATAGATGCCGATACCGGCGGTAGGCAGCAACACGTTGGTATTATTCTGAAAAGCCGGATCATTCTGAAAAGGCAACGCAACCGATGTGCGATCGATGCGATAATTCATGAGCCCGGCCTGGATACCGAGCGATAAAAATTCTTCTTCGCTAAAGTTCAGGATGGTGGAAAAGCTGCCATTCAGTCCCACTGTTTTTTCCATGCCCACCGAACTGTTGTAGAGCTGCATGCCTATGCCCAGGTGATGCGTACTCAATGGCGCATCCAGCGAGAAAATGCCCGTGGCCGGTGCGCCGGGTACGCCGGCCCATTGCTTGCGGAAGCCGGCGGTCATAGTGGTAACGCCGCGGGTGCCCGCATAAGCCGGGTTGATATTAAGCAGGTTGAACAGGTATTGCCTGTTGGTGGGATCTTCCTGTGCGTACACGGAGCCGCAGGCCAGCATCGTTGCAAGCGTCATGCCTGTGCAAAGCAGCAGGGATCGTATGTTGCACGGGCTCCTCATCTCCAGATCGAGATAAATCCGTAAAAAGTTTCCTGTTTTCCTGTTGACGAATCGGTGATGATGATCTTATAGAAATAGGTTCCGTCTTCCACCGGCGCACCCAGGCTGTTGCGGCCATCCCAGTCGTTCTTGTAGTTGGCGTTACGGTATACCTGCACGCCGTAGCGGGTGAATATCCATACCGAGGCATTGTCGCCCGAAAGATTATCGATCACGAATTTATCGTTGACGCCATCACCGTTGGGGGAAAAGCCCTGGGGGATATTGTACTTAAGCGGAGTCAGCGCAACAGGCGTTGATACCGGGGGGGTAGCAGGCGCAACAACGGTCATACTGTTTACCGATCCTGAGTTCAGCACATACTGGCCGCCATTGCCGCCGGTCATTACGCCTTCGATACTGGCATTGTTATAATAATATGCACCGCGTTGGTTCGGATTCACATTCAGCGAGAGCATTACAGTGTCTGTATGTTTGGCCGCGATGGTGCTGGCAGCTTTAAGCAGGTTCATATTGCCAACACCGTCGAACGCAGTATTCGCTACAAGGGCGCCGGAGGCAGTTACTGAAACAGTGGAGAAAGTAGCAGGCGCTGTAAAGACTTTAGAGAGCGTATCCAGCAGTTTCACATTTTTTGCCGGCAATCGCCCCGCATTATTGAGCAGGAACATATAGCTCACGAGAAAGCTGCCATCGGGCTGACGTACCGGTGTGAGCGCGGCTTTCGACAGGGTAATGGAATCGGTAAAACTTTCCGCAGTTTTTGTGAGATACACATTGGTACCAAGCGAGTCGAGCGCGCGCGTATTCACAAAAGTGCCTACCTGGTAAGGCCCGGTGGTGAACATGCCGGGAGATGTGATACCCGAGGGCGGCAATGTATCCCATGTTTTTGCATTGAAATCATACCAGGAAATAAAACTGTTGCCGCGATGAACAGTGAACGCCGCCCCTTCGCGCGACACATGATGCTGTATCGCTACCATGGTGGCAACTTTGGTACTGTTTTCCTGGCCCAGGTTCCAGGTTTGTTGCAGGCTTGAAGGACTGCCCGTGGTGCCCTGAAAGGCGGCGCTGTAAATATTATCGTAACTGCGCACGTGCAGATCCTGCGGCGTAGTGGCGTTGAACATGACCGATATCGGCCCGTAACTCCCTGGCTGGGTACCCACCGGGAATACCACACTGCCGGAACTTCCTGAAATTTTAGAACGGTAGAGGTAGCCGCCCTTGGGCGTGTTGCCGGTGGCCACGAAAAAATTTTCTGTATAGCCAGTTATCGTGCCCGGATCATTAACCCCTACTACCAGGTTAGAATTGTTCAGCCATACTGGTCCCGACTCGAATTGCAGGGTGCGGCGCACCTGTGCATCCGACTGATAAAGAAATACCCCGAGCGGGTTGGCCATCACAAGATTCGGGAAACTGGAGCCGGATCTGGAAGCGATCGAATAATTACCCGTAAGGTATTGCTGGATGGAGGTATTATAAAACCGGAAATTACCGCCTGTGCCGGTAAAAGAGTTAATGCCTAATTCGTCGGGGAAATTACCGGAACCTGTGTTTCGCCATAGCCCGCCCAACATGTTCACCGTAGTGCCCTTGAAGGTCCCGAATATTCCACTGTTGATGGTATTGGCAAAAATGCCGATCGCGTTCTGGTGAACGTAGAAGGCAGCATTGGGCGCGATGTACAGAGCGGGTGTATCCGGAGCCGATTGTGCAGCCGCATACAGACTGCCGGATGCCGCCACAAGAAGGAGAACGCATCGGATACAGGCAGAATAATATGATCGGGCGATTGGGGTCAATGCAGCGGTTATTTGTTTTTAACGGATTTCTGCATCATTTTCTCCAGCCGTTCGAGCCGTTGCAGGAGATCGGTGTTCTGTTTCTTGAGTGAATCTATCTGCTGCTGTTGCTCCTGTATCGATTTGACCAGCGGCGACACGATAGAAGCGTAATTGATACTTAACCGTCCTGATTTATCGGTCTCCACGAATTCAGGGAATACCTGTTGCATTTCCTGTGCGATAAAACCGATCTGTTTTTTCGTACTCCAGCCCGGGTTTTTCCAGTAGTAAGAAACGGGTCGCAGGGCCATGATCTTGCTCAGTGAATTCGGAAGGGCCACAACATCTTTTTTCAAACGGATATCCGATGAAGTATGTACTGCGCTGGGTGAGTAGATATCAGTACCGTAGATAACGGAAGCGGTGAGGCCGTTGGCAAACACGTCGCCCGTTACCGATATTCCTCCGCCAACAGCAACATTACCAGCGATAGTGAGGCTGGTAAGTGTGCCGACCGTTGTAATACCCGGCTGGTTACCTGCAGTGATCGAAGAACTGATCGTAGCTGACTCGATATTGTTGGTTACGGTAAGGTTTCCGCCGGCGGTGATATTGGTAATGTTGGCTGCCGCTGCGCCGATATTTCCTGTTGCGGTGATGTTACCGCCTGTGGTTATATAGCTCAGGTTAGCCGAACCTGTCGTAACACTTCCCGTTACAGTCAGGTTGCCACCGGCAGTGATGTTGTTGATCACACCAGTTGGCGCATTGATTGATGCAGAAGAAATACTTCCTACCACAGTCAGGTTATTCCCAAGAGAAATATCTGTGATGTTGGCGCTAGCCGCACTGATGTTATTGGCGACTGTCAGATTACCACCGGAAGTGATATTTGTAATGTTCGCTGCTGCTGCGCCGATGTTACCTGTTGCGGTAATGTTACCTCCAGATGTGATATTGGTAATGTTCGCAGCGGCTGCCCCGATATTTCCCGTTGCGGTAATGTTTCCGCCTGTAGTAAGATTACTCACGTTAGCCGGACCTGTTGTAACACTGCCCGCTACCGTTAAATTACCACCTGATGTGATGTTAGTAATGTTAGCAGCGGCTGCTCCAATATTACCCGTTGCGGTAATATTGCCCGTAGTGATATAGCTCAGGTTAGCCGGGCCGGTCGTAACACTTCCCGTTACAGTCAGGTTGCCACCGGAAGTGATGTTGTTGATCACACCGGTTGGAGCTTTGATTGATCCAGAAGAACTACTTCCAATCACAGTCAGGTTATTACCGAGAGAGAGATCTGTGATGTTGGCGCTAGCCGCACTGATGTTAT
>JAFBAN010000138.1 GCA_019247775.1 Chitinophagaceae bacterium
TCTTTGGTATCCGCCGGATCGAACTTGCGTTCGTACATCAGCGAGCTCAGTTCGCCGCTGTTCTTGCTTCTTTTATACACTTTTACATTGAGTGTATCGTTGTCCGTGGTGACTTTGAAATATTCCTTGTCGTTGGTGCCCAGTACCGTTACCGTTCTCGCCAGGAATTTATAATACTGAAGCCCTTTGACAGCCAGATCATCCCGGCGGCCTTTAAGTTTGCCGATAATCTCGTTGCCGTCTATCGCAACGATCTCCGGCGGCATCTGGTTTACCGCGGCAACGATCACGCTGTCGGTCATGCCCATCCTGAAACTGTCGATGATATTCGTCCAGCGCTGTTTGTCGAGCCGGTTCAGGAAGAAGCGGTCGATATCCCGTTCCTCCCAGTTGAACCAGTTCACATCCCTGATCTCGCTTGAAAAACCTTTCAGGTACCTGAACAGCTTCGACGAAACGATCTTCACGAGCAAACCGTCGGAATTGAAGAACACCTGGTCACGGTCTCGCGGCACCGCATAATACAACTTGCCTTTGCCCGTATCCCTGGTTGCCCAACGCCACTGATCGAGGTGCCTGTCCCAGTCGCCGATCAGCATATCAAGTAGTCTTGCCCGCAACACCTGGGGCTGGTCTATGCGGTTATCATTGTCATCGAGGATCTTGCTCATCACTTTCTGGGTGCTCTTCGTATCCTTGTCTGGTGTGGGTTCCCTCTCCTCCAGCATGCACACCGTATTGGCTACCCTGGAGCGGTAAATGCCAAATGCGGGATCATCCGGTACAAAATAAAATTCAGGTTTGGCAACGATCACATTGGCTGCGCTTGCCAGCAATGGCACGGTAAGCGCGCCATAAGGATGTGAGGCTGATACCATATCCTCAACGATATGTTGCGCGATCGAACCACGCAGGGCTTCAGGGATCGCGTTCTCGGGATTTTTATCGATGGTCCGCAGCGTCCATTCCCGGCCCTCCTTATCCTTCATTCGCAATGAAGTGGTCTGCTTTCCGCCGCCAAGGCTTTGTATCGTCAGGCCGCCTTTTACTTTGCTTATATCGAATACTTTCAATTTTACTTTTGCAGACCATTCCTTGCGGTAATTATCCCCCTCCACAAGCCGTTTCAGGCCGGTGACCCCGGTATATTTTTCACTGGCCGAAACGATCACGCTGTCCTCGAAGGGAACTGAAACCGCGGTTACCGTAGACGGGTTGACGGCCGAATCCGTTTTTGGCAATTTTGAAAAATCGAGAATGGTATTGGTATAAGCCTTGCGTATCGAGTTAATCGAGTCTTTCACTTCATAAAATGTGACATTGACAAGTTTATTCTTTAATACTTCCAGCACCGCGAATCCATTTTCTGCAGCGCCATACAACTGGTGCCTGCTTTTAGAGACCCTTGTTTTATTGGTACCGCTGCCGGCAACGATATAGTTGTAACTGCTGTCCTGGATCAATTGCATGTTGTGCTCATGACCTGCGGCGAAGATCACATTGGGATGGTGTTTCAATACTTTTTCCAGGTCATTGATCATATTTTGATAAGCGGGATGCTTCAGGTCCTGCGGCGTGCCGAAAATGCCCCGTGTAATCGGATAGATAGATCCGATCAGCGGCATGGGGATATACATGCGGGGATTCATGTCGGTGAGCGGAAAAAGATGCTGTTTAAGGGTGTAATAGCCGCCATGAATGCCATCACTCTTCATAGGATGATGGCAGGCAAACACGATCAACTTTTTGGAGTTCTTGCTTACGATATCATCTATCTGGTTCAGTACTTCCTCCTTGGTCTTATACGGGCAATCAGATTCGATGCCGGGCTTATCGTACAGGTGCAGCCACCATTGGCTGTCCATTAATATCATCACCACATCCTTGCCGAGATTCACCTGAACAGGTCCCGGGCAGCCATCTTTTGGATAGAATTCAACATTATTGCCCGCGCCATGGATATCGATGTAATTCTGCTCGCGCATAATGGTATTCCATCCATCGGGGCCTTCATGGTTCCAGTCGTGGTTGCCGGGTATAAAATAGGCATGAGCGCTGGTGTTCTTAACAACATTGATCTGCGAGTCCAGGATAGCCGCTGCAATGCTGTAATTGGAGAAGGCATCGTCGGGGAGGCCGTAAGTGTAGAGATTATCGCCGAGGAACAGTACGGTGGTAAGACTGTCCATCTTCACCATGCTCCGGATCGCTGATATAACAGGATGCCTGCCATCTTTCAGCGAACCGGCGTCTCCAACCAGTACGATACGCGCCTGAACGGAATCCTGGGCCGAAGCCTGCAGAATGGTAAGCGACAATAAAAGCAGCATGCAGAAAGATCGTAAGTTCACTTGCCGGGAATTTTATTTTTAAAGATCAGTAGTGTTGCATACTCACCGAGGTTTACCTCGTTCGATATCAACAGATCACCGGCAGGCGTAAACGCGATGCCTTCCGGTTGTTTGTATATGGACGGATCAAGCGGATACACGGCTTTCACTTTTCCCGTAGTATCTGCTATCACCAGTGCTTTATTAACGGATGAGAGGATATAGAGTTCCCGCGTGCGCGGCCGGATGGCGGTAGCCGAAGCTTTGAACTTCAGTTTTTCTGCTCCCAATGCATGTGCGATAGGAGCTACATCAAGCACCAGTTGCGAAGGCGTATAGGTTCCGGTATTAAGATCGAAGCGCCAGGTGCTCACAGCGGATTTTTTATCGGCCTCGCAGTCCTTACACAGCAGATTAAGGCAATGGCCTGCGCTGTCGTAATACATGCTTTCGAACTCATTATTTCCTTCGGCCGGGAATTTGAACTTGTTGGTGGCCATCGAATCTCCCCGGGGATAAAAACGGATACTGGTGATATCGCCCGAACTCGATAGCACGTAGAATATACTGTCTACCCGTTGCAGGTCTTCATAGTCGTGGTTCTTTCCAAATTTCCAGCGTTCCGGTTTCCCGGCATTTTTGAGGAATAATTTGAACAGCCACCCATCATTATCGGCGATGGCAAAAATGCTGGTATCCTTGGCATAGTACTCTATTCCGGAAATTTCCTTGAGCTCTTCAGGCAGGCTGATCTTATATGGATGATTCAGGTCGTACTGCGGCGGGCTTGGATAGTTTTTCGGGCCGGACGCGCCGCAACTCGCGAACAGTAAGCTCGTTGCACAGATCAGCAGGTTCCGTAAAAGGAAGAATGAACGACAGGTGTCCATATGCGCCATAAGTTAAAAAACCCTGCCATCGGTTCCTGCGTCTCGCGCTTCAGGACGCCCTGCGGGTCATTGCGATCTGGGGAATTTGTTCTACACCCGGCTCAAAGGGTTCAAATGCCGCGCTTGGCATACTTATTTAAAATCATAGGCATCTAGACACTAAAAACTTCATTATGAAAAAAGTATTCATGTTATTGGCTCTCGCTATGCCATTGTTGTTCGGCGTAGCTGCTGCCCAGGCCCAGACTACTGTTAAGCAGAAAGTAGATGGCCCTGTGCACAAGACCAAAGTAAAACCGACCAGTACCACCAAAGAAAAAGTGCACAACGTATTCAGCAAGCACAAAAAACACAGCGGCGTGAAAGTGAAAGGGAAGAACAAGGAAACAGACGCGAAAACAAAAGCAGAAGTACATACCAAAGGTTAAGAGCGGCATTTAAATAGTATCCCGGCCTAGCGGCCGGGATTTTTTTTAGTGGTAACCCTGCCCGGTTTCGGATCGCTTTTGACAGGCGCCCGCAGGGAAGGAAGCTCTTTGGTTTCCGATTTAACGATGTATACCGCCTGGGCGCTGGGTTTAATGCCCTTGCCGATATCCCTGCTATAGACTTTGGTGAATTCTGCGCCGAAGTAGAGGATGATGGAAGTATAGTAGATCCACACCAGTATTACAAAAACGGAAGCCACAGTGCCATAGGTAGCTCCGAGGCTGGAGTTACCTATGTACAGACCGATCAGGAATTTACCGATGATGAACAGAACGGCCGTAAAAGCCGCGCCAACGGTACTATCTTTCCAATTGATCTTCGCATCCGGCAGCACTTTGTAAATGATGGTGAAAAGAAGTGTGATCACTATGAAAATAGCCGCCAGGTTTATGGCATACAGGAGGTGTACCGATGAATCTTTGAACATTGCTTCAAGCCGGGTATGTACAGCGTCCATCAGCGAGTTGATGACCAGCGATACCAGCAGGATAAAACCCACGCCGATGATCAGTGAGAACGACAGGAGCCGGTCGAGCAACAGCTTGATCAGACCTTTCCTGGGTTTGGTCCTGATGCTCCAGATATAATTGATCGATCCCTGGATCTCGGTAAACACACTGGTGGCGCCAACGATCAGCACCGCTACTCCGATGATCAAACCCCATACGCCCTGGTCTTTGAGCTGCACATTGGTAATGATCTCCTGCACGGAAGCGGCTGCCTGCGGACCCACCAGTTGCCTGATCTGCCCGTATACTCTGGTCTCCACCGACTCCCGGCGGAATGCTGCACTGGCGATACTGATCACGATCAGCAGAAATGGCGCAATCGAAAAAATGGTGTAGTAAGAAAGCGAGGCGCTCAGTTTGAAGCCCTCGTCGTCGTTGAACTCGCCGGCCGCTTTTTTAAGCGACCGGAATATGGCGGCCAGTTTTTTCATGATAGGAACATCATCAATTCATATTCCAGAGAACCGCAGCCCGGCTGTGGAATTAGTTATACACGATCTGTACGGAAAATGGTCCGCCTGGTACGGTTTTTTAATCCTATATCAAAACAATCGTTATGCGAAGCATCCTATACCTGATCGCCGTTATCCTCGTTATCGGATGGCTGGTAGGTTTTTTCGCCTATAGCCTCGGCGGTCTA
>JAFBAN010000177.1 GCA_019247775.1 Chitinophagaceae bacterium
CCTCCGATGCGGAAAAAGCCACCGAACTTTACCATACCGTCACCATCCTCAAATGCGATGCAACGGTGATGAAAACGGTGGCCAGGGTAGTGCCAACTTATCTTCTCATGCAGCAGGCGAATATCATCGACAAGCTCAGCTACACCCACGAAAAACAGATCCTTCAGCGCATCAACACGCTGAAGTAATTTTAAATTATAGATTTTAAATTTTGAATTAGTGCGCGAGCTTGATCTGAAACCAAATGCAGAATTTATCCCGCGCTTACGGGACAAAATTTATAATTCAAAATGATCAAACTCATCACCCGCAAACTTATCTATGGCCTGCTGGTTCTGGTAGGGGTGGTGGTGGTAGTGTTTTTCCTGTTCCAGGGTTTCGGCGATCCCGCCAGACTGGTGCTGGGACAGTCGGGGGATTCGGCAACGATCAACAATATCCGCCGCGAACTGGCGCTGGATCAGCCGAAATGGAAACAGTTCGTGTTGTACCTGAACGATGTATCGCCCGTAGCCATTCATACCGCGGCTGAGATCAAACAAAAGCAGCTCAAAGGCATTTTTATCGGCGGCGATCGCAAACTCGCATTCAAACAGCCTTATCTGAGGCGTTCCTATCAATCCAAAAGGAATGTGGGCGAGGTGTTGCTGGAAGCATTGCCGGGCACGCTGGTACTCGCTCTTGCCGCCATGTTATTCGCTACCGTCATAGGCGTATTGCTGGGCGTACTGGCGGCGGTGAAACAGAATACCTGGATGGATACCGGTTCCATTTTTGCGAGTGTGCTCGGTATTTCGGCGCCCTCATTCTTTATGGGCATCGTGCTGGCCTATCTTTTCGGTTTTGTGCTCAGCGACTATACCGGACTGCGCATGACAGGCGGACTTTTCGATATCGATCCCTTCAATGGAAAGACCCTGCAGTTGCGTAACCTGGTACTGCCGGCGATCACATTGGGTATCCGTCCGCTGGCCATCATCACACAGCTTACCCGCAGCGCCATGCTGGATGTGCTCGACCAGGATTATATCCGCACTGCTTATGCAAAAGGCCTGAGCAAACGCATTGTCGTGTTCAGGCATGCGCTTCGGAATGCACTCAATCCTGTTATTACCGCTATCACGGGTTGGTTTGCAGAGCTGCTCGCCGGCGCTTTTTTCGTGGAATATATTTTCGGCTGGAAGGGCATCGGCAAAGTAACCGTGGACGCTCTCGAAAAACTGGATTTCCCCGTAGTAATGGGCAGTGTGCTGGTAACGGCCACCTTTTTTATACTTGTAAACATCCTCGCTGATGTCCTGTACGGGGTGGTGGATCCTAGAGTGAGGGCACGGGGGTGATAGTTATTTCGAAATTTTGGAATTGGGAAATTTCGAAATTGAAATCAGAACCGGCAATTCCAAAATTTCGCAATTCCAAAATTCCAAAATCCGTTTTCACTGAATGATCACCTCACTGATCACTTTCTCCCCAAAAGCTTCGTTCACTCTTTCGATGATCTGCTTTTTCTGATACAATAGTTCGTTCTTCAGCGGACCGACCGTGGTATGGATGAATAGTTTATTGTTGATGATCTGGATCTTGTCCGTATACTTGGCAATGGTCTTACCCATCAGCTTTTCCCAGATCTCTTCTATCTGCACGGCACGTACCCCGTTGCGCAGCGGACTCTTGCTGAGGAATCCTTTAAGAGCGTCGTTAATATGGAATTCTGACATAGGGAGGAAAATTAATAATTAATAATTAGTAATTAATAATTGGGGTTAATAATTGTGCCAGGATGAGGAAGTCTGGAGTTAGGAGTTAGGAGTCTGGAATTCAAAAAAGAATCCTGCTCCAGACTCCTAACTCCTAACTCCAGACTTTTCCTGGTTTCACTACGCTTTAATTATTAATCGTTAATTCCACTATCTGAAACCCCGCACCCAAATCCTCCAACTGCTTCCTCAGCCGCTCCTCATGCGTATCGGTGATGAATACCTGGGCATCGGTTTCTGAGCATACCCGGTTCAGCAGCTGGAACATGCGTTGTTCATCCAGTTTTTCGAACACATCGTCCAGCAGAAGGATCGGGCTGAAGCCTTTTTTCTCCCTTAAGGTTTCCCATTCGGCAAGTTTAAGGGCGAACAGCAGGCTTTTGCGCTGGCCCTGCGAAGCTTCGGATTTGAAAGGCACCATATCCATCAGGAATTGCAGATCATCGCGGTGGATGCCCACAGTGGTGCGCTGCAGCTGCAGGTCTTTCTGCCTGCTGCCCCGTAACTGGGCGGAAAAATCGCCATGCAATAACTGGCTGTCATAGGCAAGCGATAATCCATCGTCTTTACCTGCGATATTCCGGTAGATCTCGCCCGTGCGCGCGAGGAATGCGGTCAGGAACTGCTTTCGCTCGCGGAAGATCGAATTGCCTTTTTCCAGTAACTGGTCGTTCAGTACCTGCAGCAGCGCTTCGTCGAGCTGACCGTATTCTGCGGCACGTTTCAGCAGGCTGTTGCGCTGCAGCAACAGTTTGTTGTAATCGATCAGCCAGTGCAGGTAGGTCTTATTCAGCTGCGAGAGCAGGGTATCGAGGAATTTTCTTCTTTCCTCACTGCCTCCGCTGATCAGTATCACATCGTCCGGTGCGATCATCACAGCAGGCAGCCTGCCGATATGATCCGAGAATTTTTTGTATTCGCTGCCGTTCAGCGTTAATTCCTTCCGGTTATTCTCCCGAAGCACGCAACTCAGTTGCTGCGGTTCGCCGTCGAGCTCATACGTTCCTTCGAGGCGCATACCGGCAGAGCCATGGTGTACATTCTGACTGTCGGAACGGCCCAGATAGCTTTTGGAGAAACTGAGATAATAGATCGCGTCCAGCAGGTTTGTCTTGCCCGCGCCATTACTGCCGCAGATGCCCACGATCCGTTCGGTAAAACGGAACTCCCGCTGAAGATAATTGCGGAACTGGAGCAGTGATATGGCGTTCAGTCGGAGCATACCCGGCAAATTACAGCCAAGCCGCTGAATAATTCACAGTATGGCGGAAAGCGTTTATTTTTATCAAAAATCCGGCGTTGAAGACGATACTTTCCGGCCAGCAGCTCTCGTTAACAGTAAAAAGGCTGGCCCATCAGATTCTGGAAAACAACCTGCTGCTTACAGATACCGTGATCATCGGCCTTCAGCCCCGCGGTATCTTCCTCAGCGACCGGATCGTGCACGAACTGCAGTCCATCGTAGACCCGGCCCTGATCCGCTACGGCAAACTCGATATTACTTTTTACCGCGACGATGTGCGCAAAAGCCTGCATATCGCCAATGCAACGGATATTCCTTTCAGCATAGAGAACCGGCATGTGGTGCTGATAGATGACGTACTGTACACAGGCCGCACCATCCGCGCCGCCCTGGATGCACTGCTCGATTTTGGCAGGCCGTCCAAGGTATCGCTCTGCGTTCTGGTAGACCGCCGCTTCAACCGTGAACTGCCGATCCAGCCCGATTACGCAGGAAAGACCATCGATACTTTTATTTCCCAGAAAGTGAAAGTGTGCTGGAAGGAGAAGGATGAGAAGGATGAGGTGGTGCTGATCTAAGATCTCCAGTAATGGTACAGTTTGAATACTGAGACCAGGTTTACCGCAAAGACCCAGGACGCAATGATACGCAAGGAGGTCACCGCTGGTTTCCTTCGCGTTGCTTTGCGCCTCAGCGTCTTCGCGGTTAAATTCAAACTGTACCATTACCTAAAATCTCGCCAAAGCCTCAACTTTCGAAATTTCCTGTATTTTTGATTTTTAATGAAACTCTCTACCAGACATCTTCTTGGTATAAAGGACCTCAACCGGGACGATATTCAGCTCATTCTCTCCACCGCCGAACAGTTTAAAGAAGTTTTACAGCGACCCGTCAAGAAAGTGCCTTCGTTGCGCGATGTAACGATCGTGAACCTTTTCTACGAAAATTCCACCCGCACCCGTATGTCGTTCGAGCTGGCGGAGCGGAGGCTTTCTGCCGATGTGCTGAATTTTACGGCGGGCAGTTCCTCTTCGGCCAAAGGGGAGACCCTGCTGGATACGGTGAACAATATCCTGAGCATGAAGGTAGACATGGTGGTGATGCGTCACAGCGCTTCCGGTGCACCGCATTTCCTGGCAAAAAATATCCCTGCTGCCATCGTGAATGCGGGCGATGGCATCAATGAACATCCCACACAGGCTTTGCTCGACGCGTATTCGATGAAAGAAAAACTGGGCAGGCTGGAGGGACTGAAAGTGGCCATCGTGGGCGATATCATGCACAGCCGGGTAGCGCTCAGCAATATGTACCTGCTGCGCAAGATGGGCGCGGAGGTAACTGTGGCAGGCCCGCCCACCCTGATCCCGAAATATATCGGCGAAGCGCTCGGCGTTCGCGTGGAATACAACCTGAAAAAAGCCCTGCAGTGGTGCGATGTGGCCAATGTGCTCCGCATCCAGCTAGAGCGTCAGAACCAGCCGCTGTTCTCTTCACTGCGTGAATACAATCTGGCATATGGCATCAAGCGAAGCCTGCTGGATTCGCTCGGCAAGGAGATCGTGGTCATGCATCCGGGACCCATCAACCGCGGCGTGGAACTCGACAGCGATGTGGCCGACGGACCATATTCCATCATCCTCGGCCAGGTAGAAAATGGCGTGGCCGTGCGCATGGCCGTCCTTTATCTTCTCGCCAACCGCGAACACTAAATTTCCCTCTGCGCAAACGCTGCTTCTCCTGTTCTCTGCGGTGAAGAACGCTATATAATTGCAGCGGCACGCTATCAATAGGTCTGTTTCACCGCAGAGAACATGAGGAGCGGAGTTGACGCAGCGCTTTTAATAGCTTGTGCTGAAATATTCGTCCTTTGTCCTTCGTATTTCGTACTTATTTCTCTTACTTCGTGATCATAACCGATGCTTATGCCCCGAATCTGCCTGTTTCCCGGAACCTTCGATCCAGTAACGCTGGGACATATAGACATCATCGACCGGGCGATCCCCCTGTTCGATAAGATCTATGTAGGCATCGGCATCAATGCTGCCAAGAACCCGATGTTCAGCGCAGAGCAGCGGATGGAATGGTTCAAGGAAATCTACAAGAACGAATCGCGGGTAGAGAGTGTGGTATACGATGGCCTTACAGTAAATTATTGCCGGGAGATAGGAGCTACTTTCATTCTGCGCGGCATCCGGTATGTCAGCGATTTCGAGTATGAGAAGACCATCGCCGATGCCAACCGCACACTCGATAAGAATATTGAAACGATCTTTCTTACCGGCGAACCGAAATACACTTCGGTAGCTTCAACCATTGTGCGTGATATCATCCGCAATGGCGGCAATGCTTCGCAGTTCTTACCCGAAGCGGTCAATCTTTCCTTACAGCATCAACAGCAGCAATCCTGATGGCAATCTGGTTCAAGCAGGCACTATCGCTTGCCGATTTTGAGGGCCTGGGCGCCGGCACCATGGGCGAGCATATCGGCATCCGTTTTTCGGAAGTGGGGGATGATTTTCTCAAAGCCACCATGCCGGTCGATCACCGCACCATCCAGCCTTATGGCCTGCTGCATGGCGGCGCCTCGGTGGCGCTGGCCGAAACGCTCGGCAGCGTGGGGGCGGCCATGGTCATCGATCCTGAAAAATTTATCTGCGTAGGGCAGGAGATCAATGCCAATCATCTTCGCGGCGTGAAGCAGGGACTTGTCACAGGCATCACAAGGCCTGTCCATATCGGCAACAACTCACATGTCTGGGAGATCAGGATCTATGATGAACAGGAACGGCTTGTCTGCATCAGCCGGCTTACGGTGGCGATACTTCAGCGCAGGTCCTGATCAGAACACTCCAACCGCAACTTTTTACTGACTGGCAGCGAGGACTAAACCCTCTATGAGAACTGCCGCTGACCAAATCATTTAAGTTCTTCGATAACGATATTGCGCCACCGCACTTTAATCCCCCCGCCATCATGGATCTGCAGTGCAATAAATCCATTGCCCTGGCCGATCTTTTCATCTTTCAGGTAAACGATCGGATGGCCGTTGAGCCAGGTATTGACCTCATCGCCGTTCACCTGCAGTTTCATCGTATTCCATTCGCCCATTCTCAGCCATTGCTCGTCTTCCGGTTTGGGTTGGATCAGCCAGCCCCGGCCATAGGATTCGTAAATGCCGCCGGTATGCTTTCCGGGAGGCGCCACTTCGCATTGCCAGCCGCTGATCTTCACGCCATCGATGGAAGAGCGGAAGAATACCCCGCTATTGCCATTGGCTTCCTGTTTGAACTCGAGGGTAAGGATAAAGTTCTTGTACGACTTGTTGGTGGACAGGTACCCGTACTGCTTGTCCGGTCCGCTCTCGCAGATCAGTTCGCCATTGTCCACATACCATTTTTCCGTGCCGTGGATGGTCCAGTTGCTGATGTCCTTGCCGTTGAAGAGAGGTTTGGGCTGGGCCTGCGCAAAACTAAAGAGGCAAATGGCGAATAAACTGAAAAATACTTTCATATTGGTTTGTTTTACCGCAAAGCCGCAAGGGCGCGGCAAAACGCAAGGAGCTCTTTTTTACTTCGCGAAACCTGGCGTCCTTGCGCCTTTGCGGTTAGATTGACAACTCCGGGCTATATCCCCGATTTCTTTACAATATCAACAATATTCGGATAACTGTCAGCAAGACACGCATCCAGGGCAGAACCGCGCACCCAGCGGATCTCCGTAATA
>JAFBAN010000239.1 GCA_019247775.1 Chitinophagaceae bacterium
CGCAATTCCTCTTCGGACAACCTGCTGTAGCCCTCACTGATGTATCCCATCAGGTTTTCGAGCTGATCCATAGCGGCAGGTACATCTGTTTTGCCATCGGTAATAAAACCATTGTCTTCCCAACCGGCGGGCTGATTTTTGATTGACATGTTTATACGGATTATTATTATTGAACCGATTCATAGATCACGGCTGCTCCCTGGCCAACACCTACGCACATTGTTGCCAGACCATATTTGACTTTACGGCGATTCATCTCATGCAACAAAGTAGTTGAGATGCGCACGCCACTGCAACCGAGCGGATGACCGATGGCGATGGAACCGCCATTCACATTCACGACGGCTTCATCCAGCTCCAGCTCCTGTATGCACGCAAGGCTCTGCGAAGCGAAAGCCTCATTCAATTCAATAAGTCCGATATCCTTAATACCCAGCCCGGCGCGCTCCAGGGCTTTTCTGGTTGCGGGCACAGGTCCCATTCCCATTATGGCCGGGTTAACGCCGGCCACCGCCATGCTCACTACCCGGGCCATAGGCTGCAGGTTGAATTGTTTCACCGCTTCTTCACTCGCCAGCAGCATGGCAGCGGCGCCATCGTTAATGCCTGCAGCATTGCCTGCAGTTACGGTCCCGTCCTTGATGAATGCCGGCTTTAATGCAGCCAGCTTTTCGAGTGAGGTCTGACGCGGATGTTCATCCTGGTTGAACCAGCTGATCAACCGATCGCTGATCATTTCTATCGCTGCGATCTCTTCGTCCCATTTTCCTGCTTCCAATGCCCCGAAATATTTTTGCTGTGAAGCGAGTGCAAAACGATCCTGGTCTTCGCGGGTGATCTTCCATTCACGCGCCACATTCTCCGCAGTTTCGCCCATGCTGTAGGGATGGTACAGTTCAGCCAGCTTTTTATTGGTGAAGCGCCAGCCGATGGTGGTATCGTAGGTTTCCGTTTTACGGCTCCATGCGCCATCGCTTTTTGCCGTTACAAAAGGCGCTCTTGTCATACTTTCAACACCGCCGGCAATATAGAACATGCCTTCATTGCATTGTATCGCCCTCGAAGCATCCATAATGGCCTGTAGTCCGCTGGCGCATAACCGGTTTACGGTATTGCCGGCAACCGTTACCGGCAGTCCGCATAACAGGGCAGCCATCCGGGCCACATTGCGGTTGTCCTCGCCGGCCTGGTTGGCCGCTCCGGCGATCACATCTTCGATGGCTGCAGGATCAAAATCGGGGTTACGCTGCAATAAAGCTGTGATCACATGGGCAAGCAGATCATCGGGGCGGATACTGCTTAGTTTGCCGCCATATCTTCCTATAGGTGTTCTTACTGAATCGATTATATAACAGGTTTTCATATCTGGTAGCGCCTTGGCTCCCGCAAAGGAAAAGATAAAATCATGAATTCCCCTTTTTCCTGATCTATCTTTGCGGAATGACAACAAGTTTACCCAATATAAGGCACCTGGATAACAGTGAACTGGAGACCTATTTCGAATCTATCGGCGATAAAAAGTTCAGGGTAAAACAGGTGAGGGAATGGCTTTGGCAGAAGCATGCGCATCGTTTCGAAGACATGACCAACCTGAGCAAAGACCTGCGCAGCAGGCTTGCGCAGGATTTTTCACTGCCGGCCCTGCAGGTAGACGCCACACAAAGCAGTTCGGATGGCACGATCAAAAGCAGGTTCAGGACCTTCGACGGTCACCTGGTGGAAGGGGTTCTGATCCCTACCGAAGAACGCAAGACCGCCTGCGTGTCTTCCCAGATCGGTTGCAGCCTGAGCTGCAGGTTTTGCGCTACAGGTTATATGGACAGAAAACGCAACCTCAATTACGATGAGATCTACGATGAGGTAGTGCTCATTAACCAGCAAAGCGAAAAGAATTTCGGGAAAAAACTGACGAATATTGTTTTCATGGGCATGGGTGAACCCCTGCTCAACTATAGCAATGTGCTCAAAGCGATCGATAAGATCTCTGCGGAAGACGGGTTATTCATGAGCCCTAAGCGCATCACTGTTTCTACCGCCGGCGTTGCAAAAGCGATCAGGAAACTGGGTGACGATCAGGTGCGTTTCAAGCTGGCCCTGTCGTTGCATGCCGCCAATGATGCCAAGCGCAACAGCATCATGCCCATCAATGAATCGAACAATATCAAAGCACTGGTGGATGCACTGAACTATTTCTACAAGCAGACCGGTAATGAGATCACGCTCGAATATATCCTGTTCAAAGACATGAACGATTCGGAGAAGGATGCCCAGGAACTCACCAAGATCTACCGGCAGGTGCCTGCAGACCTGATCAATATCATCGAATACAATCCTATCGACGCTGCCAGTTTCTCCAAGCCCGATGAAGCTGCCGTACAAAAATTCATGCAGATCCTGGAATCCAACCGGGTCAATGCAAGGCTCCGCCGCAGCCGGGGCAAAGATATCGATGCAGCCTGCGGGCAGTTGGCCAATAAAGCCTGATTGAAGTTTTGGAATTATAAAATTTCGAAATCGTTGTCATAAAGCAGTTTCAAGCCAGCTTTAGACGTATGATCAATCCAAAATTTCGAAATTTCCCAATTTCAAAATCTGCCGTTCACCGCCTCAAATCCACTGCAGGCTGCGGTTTCAGCGCTTGGCGTATCTTAATTGAGTTGCACAGATCCTAAGCTGCAATCTCATCTCCAATCCACTCGCCATGAGAAAAATACTCCTGCTGGGTTGCATCCTCGCGGCCCCTTTAACAATTGTTTGCATCAACTGCTTAAACCTGTTCAAACTCGCATGGTCCTATATGAGAACAAACAAAAAATAAAGAACCATGAAGAGATTATTAATAGCTGCCAGCGTCCTGTTCCTGTTCACAGGCGCCACCAAGGCCCAGACCACACAACAGGATAAAGCAGGCGTTGAGAAACACCAGCGCGGCGGTTTCGGTCGCCATCACAACGGGTTTCAGAAACTGAACCTGACCGAAGATCAGAAACAACAATTCAAAACGCTGAGCGAAAGCTATCGCAAGCAAATGAGCGATCTGCGCAGCAACAAAAGTCTGAGTGCTGAAGACATGAAAACAAAAGCACAGGCTTTGCGCAAAGAGCAGCACGAAAAAATGCAGTCTTTCCTTACCGCAGAGCAGAAAGCGCAACTGGCTGAACAACGCAAGCAGTTCGGTGAAAAAGGTCGCGGTTTTGGGAAATGGAATGGCAACCGTGGCGGCGACCAGCGCAAAGGCTTTGAGCACATGAAGTCTACGCTCGGACTGACCGCCGACCAGGAAGCCAAACTGAAAGCAAGTCGTGAAGGTTTCCATGACAAAGTAAAAGCGATCCGTTCCAATACATCTTTGACTGAAGAGCAGAAAAAAGAGCAGATGAAAGCACTTGCCAGCGAAAGGCAGGCAAGTCTGAAAACGATCCTTACTCCGGAGCAGCTTGAAAAAATGAAAGCAGGAAGAAAAAACAAATTCGGTTCTAAATAAGCAGTGGGTGATTTTTGGTAACAGAGAAGCGGGCAATTGCTCGCTTCTTCTTTTTTAGGCTACCTTTGCTGCTCCTGTTGCAAAAACAGCACTCCCCACCATGAAAAAACGTACCGACAATTTCGACAAGTTCGCCAACCAGAAACGCGGCAGCGTTATCAAAGAAGAATACCGCCAGCAAAAGAAAAAATTAAAGCAGGAAGCCCGCGCTGCAGGTGAAGAAATGCGGAAGAAGAAACAGGATAAACTGAAGGGCATCCAGGAGTCGCGACCGGAAACGGGAAGGCCGGCAAGGCAGGATAAAATTGCAGGCAGAAAACCGGGGGGCGCACCCAGGAAAAAAGATTTCTCTTCCCGTGTCCCCGAAGAAAAGCAGAAGCCCGGTGCCCAGGGCGCAGAACGCCCGGCGCCTGCTTCAACCAGTACTGCTGCCGGAGAAAACATGCCGCTGAACAAGTTCATCGCACATGCCGGCATTTGCGGGCGGCGGGAAGCAGCTGAGATGGTGAAAGAAGGCAAAGTGACTGTAAATGGCGACCGTGTTTTCGAGCCCGGATATAAAGTGACGGCCCGCGACAAGGTATTTGTGAAGGGTGCACAGGTATTCCTGCAGAAGAACCCTGTATATATCCTGCTCAACAAGCCCAAAGATTTTATCACCACATCAAACGATCCGCAGGGACGTAAAACGGTGATGGATATCGTTAAGAAAGCCACTCCTGAAAGGGTTTACCCGGTAGGCAGGCTCGACCGGAATACTACCGGCGTGCTGCTGCTCACCAACGACGGGGAACTGGCGCAGAAACTCACACATCCTTCTTTCGAGATCAAAAAGATCTACGAGGTAACGCTCGACAAACCTGTGGCAAAAAAAGACCTGGACGCGATCCTGGAAGGACTGGTGCTGGAAGATGGGCCGGTAAAAGCCGATGCAGTGGGTTATGCGAACCCTTCGGACAAACACATCATTGGCATCGAGATCCACAGTGGCCGCAACCGGATTGTGCGCAGGATCTTCGAACACCTGGGCTATGATGTGAAAGGACTGGACAGGGTGATGTTCGCCAACCTCACCAAGAAAAACGTAGAACGCGGCAAATGGCGTTTCCTCAATGAAAAGGAAGTGCGGCTGCTGAAATTCATGAACAATTCCTTCGTGCGCAAAGCCCCAGCGCTCAAATCCGCCGAGAAATAATATGCAGCTGGAAATCATTTTAGAGACCAGAGATCTTATCGCGGTAAACAAGTCTTCCGGTTTGCTCAGCATCCCCGACCGTATGGGGCATGAAATCTCGCTTAAACAATTACTGGCAGAAAAATACGGTGCGGTGTTTACGGTGCACAGGCTCGACAAAGACACGAGCGGGGTGATCATCTTTGCACGCTCAGAAGAAACCCATAAGCAGCTCTCGCAATTGTTCGAAGGAAGGGAGATGGAAAAATACTACCTGGGGCTGGTATACGGGCAGCTGATGAACAGTTCCGGAAGCATCGACGCGCCTGTAATGGAGCATCCCGGCAAGACAACCAAAATGATGACGCATGCCAAGGGCAAGGCATCACTGACAGATTACACCGTACTGGAATCCTTCAGGCAGTATTCCTGGCTGCAGTTCCGCATTCATACCGGGCGTACGCACCAGATCAGGGTGCATATGCAGCATCTTGGGCATCCGATCGTGTGCGACGAGCTGTACGGCGATCCCAAACCCTTGCTGCTCTCTTCCCTGAAAAAGAATTTCAAATTATCGAAGACAGCCGAAGAAGAACGGCCGGTTCTGTCGAGGCTGGCCCTGCACTCATACCGTTTGAAATTTATACTGAACGGCGAAGACTACGATCTCCAGGCAGAGCCGCCAAAAGACCTGCGTGCGGTGCTGCAGCAACTCCGCAAATGGCAACCCTCTGCGTAAACTCAGCCCCTCTTGTTCTCTGCGGTGAAAAATTAACCGCAGAGAACAGGAGTTACATGAGTTCGCGCGGAGGAATTCTGAATTTTGTGGGCGTCATCAAGTATATTAGTACCACCAACCACCCATGACCATCCAGCATTGCAAAAACTGCGGAACCGATGGCAGCGGCAACTACTGCAGCCATTGCGGGCAATCATACAAAACCTCCCGCATCAGTTTACCGGTGCTGCTGCACGATGTATTCCATTTTTTCACGCATCTTGAAAAAGGCTTCGGTTACACACTGAAACAGCTGGTCGTTGCACCTGGAACCATGCAGCGCAGGTACCTCGAAGGTTACCGGGGCCGGCACCAGAAGCCGTTCTCGATGTTCTTTATCTGCGCCAGTATTGCAGCATTGGGCCGCTACCTGATCTTTGAGGCGCTGATAAAGTATTATCATCTCCCTGACGGAGGGGATGCTCATTTTTATCATCAGTACTGGGTATTCCTGTTCATCGTACTGATGCCATTCATTGCGCTGATGAACTGGCTGCTGTTCTACAATGAGAAATATTATTATGCCGAGATGCTGGTATTGTCCCTGTACAACCTGTCTGTTTTGTTGATCGGGGTACTGCTGATCACCGCATTACACCTGATCAACCCCTACTGGAATACGGACTATATCGACCTGGGCTTTGCCCTCTTGTACAATATCGTTACGTTTTACCGCTTCTTCAGCCGATCCAATCACTGGGTCGTGATCATAAAAACCATTATTGCAACAGCGCTGTTCTTCCAGCTGGTGCAGGTGTCTGAGGATCTGGTGAAAGGCCTTGTGCGCTGAATTCGCGAGAGGAAATTGGAGATTTGAGATTGCAGATTAGAGATTCGGATTTTGGAATTGAGGAAATTTTGGAATTGATTGCTATTGCCAGAATTATAGCGGACTAACCTGCGAACTTTGCGGTCCTTTGCGTCCTTTGCGATACCGCTTAGTATCGCAAAGGACGCAAAGAAGGCGTTATCTACCGCATCAATCTCAAATCTGCAATCTCATCCAAAATACCGCAATTCCTAATTCTCGTTCTTATACACCACCCCGTTCTTCATCACGAACTTCACCCTTCCCATGCTCGACACATCTTTGGTCGGGTCGCCGTCAACGGCGATAAGGTCGGCGAGTTTATCTTTTTCAAGGGCGCCAAGCCGGTCATCGCCCAGTAGGTCGGCGGCGCTGATGGTGGCGGCACGTATCGCTTCCAGTATGGGCATGCCGGCCTCGGTCATGTACACGAATTCCATCCAGTTCTTGCCATGCGCATATACGCCTGCATCGGTCCCGAACGCGATCTTTACGCCGACTTTATAGGCTTTCGCAAAAGTTGCCTGGATATAGTTACCTACCACCAGGGCTTTAGCACGCACGATCTCGGGATAGTAGCCCGGCTTTTTTGCCGAGTCTGCTGAGGATTTGCCGGCGATGATCGTAGGCACCAGGTAAGTGCCATGTTGTTTCATCAGTTCCATCACTTCTTCGCTCATATATGTGCCATGCTCGATAGAATTGACGCCGCCGAGTACGGCACGCTTCATTCCCTCCGCTCCATGCGCATGGGCCGCCACTTTAAATCCGTAATCTTTTGCAATGGCCACAATGGCCCGCACTTCTTCTTCGGTAAACTGCGCGCCGCTGCCATCTTTCGCCATGCTCAATACGCCGCCGGTAGCCGTGATCTTGATCAGGTCCGAGCCCTCTTTGTAACGTTGCCGCACCGCTTTGGCGCAGTCTTCCACGCCATTTACCACGCCCTCTTTGGGACCGGGATCGCCGGCCAGGTCGCGGCGGTAATTATTGGTGGGATCGGCGTGGCCGCCTGTGGTGGCGATGGCTTTGCCTGCAGTGTAGATCCGCGGCCCTTTGATCAGTTCCTTATTGATCGCATTGCGCAAAGAAATGTTTACGCCGGAACCTCCCAGATCGCGCACCGTGGTGAACCCGCTCATCAGTGTGCGCTCGGCGAATACCACCGACTGAAAAGCATAGTCACCCGTATTCCAGGTAAAACCGTTGAGGTAATTATTGGGGTTGGTCTCGCTCTCGAGGTGCACATGCATATCGATCAGGCCCGGCATTACCGTGCGGCTTTTCAGATCGATGATCTTATCTCCTGCGCCGGCAGCGGCATATCCTTTCTGCACGTCGATCACTTTATTTCCCTCAATGATCACCGACATTTCTTTCAGTACCTGCAGTTTGCGTGGATCGACCAGTTGTCCGCAGTGAACAATCGTTCTCTGCGCGATCGATGTCTGTAAGACCAATGCCGCTATCAGCAGGGTCAGGATTTTTCTCATGGCAGTTTGTTTGGGCAGTAAGATAAAACAAAAACCCTCCCCGCAGGTTGCGGGAAGGGCGAACAAATACGAAAAACTAAAAACTATTTATTGGGCTGCGGCGTATAGCGGAGATAGGGCTTCACCACGTTCACACCCTTGGGAAATTTCTTGATGGCATCTTCCGTGCTCACTGCCGGCACCACGATCACGTCCTCGCCTTCCTTCCAGTCGGCCGGGGTAGCCACACTGTAGTTGGCGGTCAGCTGCAGCGAATCGATCACCCGTAGTACCTCGTGGAAATTACGCCCGGTGGAAGCGGGATAAGTGATCATCAGTTTCACTTTCTTATCCGGCCCGATAACAAATAAAGAGCGGACAGTAAAAGTTTCGGATGCATTGGGATGGATCATACCATAAGCGTTGGCGATGCTCTTATCCGAATCGGCGATGATAGGAAAACCAACATTCACATGCTGGGTTTCATTGATGTCGTTTACCCAGCCCTTGTGTTTATCGAGCGGATCCACGCTCAGGGCCAGCACTTTTACATTGCGTTTTGCAAATTCTTCCTGCAGTAAGGCGGTCTTGCCGAGCTCGGTAGTGCATACCGGTGTATAATCTGCAGGATGAGAGAAAAGAACGCCCCATCCATCACCCAGGTATTCATAAAAATCGATGTCACCGGCTGTGGTCTGTGCCTGGAAATTGGGAGCCACATCCCCTAAACGTAAACTCATAATTTTTCGGTTTTGGTGATAAAAATAAGTATTTCCTACTAAAAAAGTAGACTTTATTGTTGGGGCTGGATTTTACCGCAGATACGCAGAGGTCAACAGTCACTCTTTTTTCACAGTGCGTGCTTTCTGCAGCGAACCACGGCCAAACTTGTTCTTGACATCGTCTATTGCTTTATACAGATTATTCTTACGTTCTGCATCGTCGAACAGCGATCCCTGTACGGCATGATTGGTGAGCTCACTCAGCCTTACGCCCAGCAGTCGTACCGGCTGGCCTTTGCGGTAAAGTTTGTGAAAAAGATCGATAGCGATCGGGATCAATTCGTCATCCCGCATGGTATAATCGATGCTTGTCTGCCGCGAAGTGGTCTCGAAATCGGGATACCGGATCTTAACGGCCAGGCAGCCGGCCAGTTTCTCATCCTGCCGCAATTCGAAAGCGATCTTTTCGGTCAGGCGTACCAGTTCACTTAACAGGAAATCGGTATCGGAAGAATTTTCCTCGAATGTGTTCTCGCTCGAAATGGATTTGGCCTCGTGGTAGGCATGCACTTCTCCATGGTGGATACCCTGTGATTTATGCCAGAGATCAGCCCCCCATTTACCCAGTTTTTCTTCAAGCAGGGCCACCGGGGTCTCACTCAGGTCGCGGATGGTCTTGATGCCCATCGCAAGCAGTACTTTATGCGATTGTTCGCCTACGCCCGAGAATTTGTTTACCGGCAGGGGCGCCAGGAATTCTTTTTCCATACCGGGCTGAACGAAAAGATAGCCGTTTGGCTTTGCTTCGTCGGTAGCGATCTTGGCCACCATTTTATTGGTGGCGAGCCCGAACGATATCGGCAACTGTGTTTTCTCAATGATCTCGTTGCGCAGATCGATCGTCCACTGGTAAGGATCGAAGAATTTATCCATCCCGGTGAGATCGATAAAGAACTCATCGATCGATGCCTTCTCGAAAAGCGGCGCTTTGGCGGCGATGATCTCTGTAACCCAGCGTGAATACCTGCTGTATTCGCCCCGGGTCCCTCTTACCAGTATAGCATGCGGACATAAACGCATTGCTGTCTTCATCGGCATTGCGCTGCGCACGCCGAATTTCCGGGCTTCATAGCTGCAGGTGGTAACAACACCCCGCTCGCGCGAGCCGCCTACGATTACGGCCTTGCCGCGCAGCGATGGGTCGTGCAACATCTCCACACTCACAAAGAAAGAGTCGAGATCGAAATGGGCGATATAGCGTTGGGGAGACATATCAGGCTTTGAAACCTACGGCAAGATAAACTCATTTTCAAAGTACATCCGCAGGAACGCCTTACAAAATCTTGGACCCTATTTCCAGGGGCAGGGGATAGGATGGCCGCTACGTGTAGGCGAACGGAAGATCAGCGATACCTCATAGGTTTTGAAATTACCGGCCGAATTGGCGGCAGAAGCAGCAGGGATATCGTAGGTCATCCCGAACTGCAGGTTCCCGTACACCAGGCCGAGATAAGGGATCACCGCTTCATTGCTGCGGTACCATAGCCCTGCATTCAATACGGTAGGCAATTCGGCAGGGTCGCCGAAGATGCGGCCGAAATTGACGCCCACGGTATAGGAGTGCAGGTTACTTTCCAGCACATAGATCGCATTGGTGTTGAATGCCAGCCTGTCGCCCAGGAATGTCTGGAAATCGGCGTGTATATTGTAACGCGGCGGATCGGTCTGCTCCTTGTCGTTCAGCGCCGAGCGCATTGTTTTCATGAACCTGTAACCCGATACGCCGAAATCGAAACTTGCATTCTCAGCCGTATAGGAATAATTGACCCCTGCGAACATGGAAAAATATGGTTTCACATTGGAGAGATACGG
>JAFBAN010000042.1 GCA_019247775.1 Chitinophagaceae bacterium
CACTAAATTTCAAATCTGCAATCTCAAATCCAAAATTCCCACAGGTATTTCCATAATCGGCAAACACACTCTGTCCGGACTTCTTACCTTTGAAACCCATCATGAGTGAGCCGACTAAAAAGAAGAAAATATTCGATTTTTCGTTACTGGGCCGGGTATTCCAGTTTGTAAAGCCTTACCGTTCGTTTTTTTATATCAGCATTCTGCTTGCTGTTATCATGGCCGTATTTGCGCCGGTGCGCCCTTATCTGATCCAGCTTACGGTAGACAAGGCAACCGGTAAATCTATCCTGATCCCCGAATGGCTGCAGCTGGTGCTTTTCAAAACAGACCTTTCGGACGCCGCGAAATTTATCATCGCGGTCAGCATCTTCCAGGTGATCTTCCTGTTCATTGAAACCGGTGTGCGGTTCTTTTTCAGTTTCCTGACGGCCTGGATGGGACAAAGCGTGGTGCGGGACATGCGTATTGCCGTGTACAGGAAAATATTGGGATTGAACCTGTCGCAGTTCGATCAGACGCCGATCGGCGTACTTACTACCCGTACCATCAACGATATTGAAAGCATCAACGATATTTTTTCAGACGGACTGATCCCGATCATTGCCGACCTGCTCACTATCATAGCTACGCTGGGTACCATGTTCTGGATAGACTGGCGTCTGACGCTGATCAGCCTGGTGCCGTTCCCGCTGATGATACTGGCTACCTACTATTTCAAGGAAAGTGTGAACAAGAGTTTTATCAGGGTGCGTAATGCCGTGGCCACGCTGAATGCTTTTGTGCAGGAGCATATCACCGGCATGCAGGTGGTACAGGCATTTTCTGCCGAGGAAAGGGAGTTTGCCAAGTTCAAAAAGATCAATGCAGAGCATCGCAACGCCAATATCAAAGCCATTTTTGCCTATTCTGTTTTCTTCCCTATTGTGGAAGTGGTGCTGGCTGTGAGCACCGGCCTGCTGGTATGGTGGATCGCAGACCCGAATTCGAATGACCCCGGCCTTGCGGGCAAACTGGTTGCCTTTATCATGTTCCTGAACCAGATATTCCGGCCGTTGCGGGTGATCGCCGATAAGTTCAATGTGCTGCAGATGGGCATGATCGCGGCCGAGCGGGTGTTGAAAGTGCTGGACAACCCCGATTTTGTGGCGGCGTCACCAGCCGATGCCTATAAACCGGCAACGATCAAGGGAAGTATCGGTTTCGAAAATGTTTCATTCGCTTATACAGAGCCGAACTATGTGTTGAAGAACATCAGTTTCCAGGTAAAAGCCGGCGAAACGATAGCCCTGGTGGGGCATACCGGCAGCGGCAAGACCTCGATCATCAGTTTGCTCAACCGGTTGTACCATATCCAGCAGGGCGAAATAAAGATCGATGGAGTGAATGTGGAGCGATATGACCTGGACACCTTGCGCAGAGGCATCGGTGTTGTGCTGCAGGATGTGTTCCTGTTCTCGGGCTCGGTAATGGACAATATCACCCTTCGCAATCCCGAGATCAGCCGGGAAAGGGTGATCGAGGCTGCGAAGATGATAGGGGTCCATGATTTTATCATGCAATTGCCCGGAGGCTACGACTATGATGTGATGGAAAGAGGCAATACGCTCAGCCTGGGGCAGCGGCAGCTGCTTTCCTTTATCCGGGCGCTTCTGTACAACCCCGCCATCCTCATCCTGGATGAAGCCACTTCATCAATCGATACGGAAAGCGAGATGCTGATCGAAAAAGCCATCGATACCATGATCGCCGGGCGTACCTCGGTGGTGATCGCTCACCGGTTATCGACCATCCGTAAAGCCACAAAGATCATCGTGCTGGATAAGGGTGAGATCAAGGAAATGGGCAGTCACCAGGAATTACTTGCGCTGGGCGGATTTTATAGTAAGCTGCATGAAATGCAGTTCGACAGGCAAAAACCCCAATTGGTAAATGTGTGAATCCGGTATCCGTGAATAAAAAAGCAGGCATAGCCACGGGATCTGAACTATTCCGCATGATCCTGTTTTCACATTTCCACAACCATTATAACTCGTTGACCGTCAAGATGCAGACGGGTTGTATTTAGTTCTTGATTTTTTCGTCTTTCTCTTAGGCTTTTCACCCCCATACCCCTATCTTTGCGGCAAATTTAGAAACAGGTATGGCCCTCAGACGAGTGAAATTAGCACTGGCAGCGGTTTTCAGCGTTTTTTCGATATTTTTTTCCATTTCTTTATTTGCCCAGGAAGATACCCATGTAAGGCCTAAAGAGGAACACGGCGTTACCGAGGACAAACATGAGTCAAAAAAATCATTTGATGCCGCCGAAGTCATTTTCGGCCATATCCTGGATAATCACGAATACCACTTTACTGAGTACCACGACGCGGAGGGCAATGTGCATCATGTATCCATTCCGCTTCCCATCATCTTATACTCCAAAGAACGCGGGCTGACGGCTTTTATGTCGTCCAGGTTCGAGCATGGTCATGCCGATTTCAACGGCTACCGGATCGGAGATGAGAAGATCGTTGCGGTAAAAGAAGATGGTTCGGTTGATGAGGGCGTGAAAGTGTATGATCTTTCCATCACCCGCAATGTGGTGCAGATGAGCCTGGCACTGATCATACTCTGCTGGCTGATGATCTCAATAGCGAAATCTTACCGCAAAGGATTGGGCGTGAAAACCGCACCCAAAGGAAAGCAGAACCTGCTGGAGCCGGTAGTGATCTTTGTGCGCGATGAAGTGGCCAAACCCAATCTCGGCCATAAATACGAAAAATACCTGCCATACCTGCTCACTACATTTTTCTTTATCCTGATCAATAATATTTTCGGCCTGATACCCGGAACGGCGAATGTGACCGGTAATATTGCATTTACTGTTGTGTTGGGACTGATCTCTTTCGTGGTGATCCTGTTCAGCACCAACAGTCATTTCTGGGGGCATATTTTTAACCCGCCGGGCGTTCCGGGTTTTGTGAAGCCGATCCTGATCCTGGTAGAGTTCCTGGGTGTGTTCATCAAGCCCTTTGCGCTGATCATTCGTCTTTTTGCGAATATGGTGGCGGGTCATATTATTATCATCTGTCTGATCTCGCTGATCTTCATCTTCGGCCAGATGAATTCGATCGCCGGCTGGGGTACTTCACCGGTGGCTATTGCATTCACGGTGTTCATTTATTTTATCGAGGTGCTGGTTGCTTTTCTGCAGGCATTCATTTTCACGAACCTGACAGCAGTGTTTATCGGGTCGGCATTTGAGGGCGGACATGATCACGAAGGTGAGCATATCCATGTTTAAGACGTTTTTTTCTAAACTGTAAATACAACGATCATGAGTTTGAGTACAATGTTACTGGATGGAGTGGCTAACGCGGGTGGTGCCGTAGGTGCCGGTTTGGCAGCTATTGGCGCTGGTCTCGGTATCGGTCAGATTGGTAAGGGTGCCGTAGAAAGCATCGCACGCCAGCCTGAAGCGATGAACGATATCCGTGCAAACATGATCCTGGCAGCGGCCCTGGTAGAAGGTGCGGCCCTGTTCGGCATCATCGTAGGCTTCCTGGCAATGGTATTGAAATAAGCCATTGCAGCAAATCATAAACTGCACCTGATGCACAGGGCGGAGGGTGCAGTTTACCCACCCCCCCAGTCCCCTGAAGGGGGAGTTGGATAAGGGGATTTATTTGAAAAGTTCCTGCATTGCAGGTTTAATCATTATAGTTATGAAACTTCTTACACCGGATCCGGGATTGTTATTATGGACGCTGATCGCGTTCCTGATCGTTTTTTTCATCCTGAAGTCAATGGCATGGCCGGCGATCATCAAAGGGTTAAAAGACAGGGAGACAAGCATTGAAGATGCGATCGCTACCGCTGAAAAAGTGAAAGCTGAAATGGCGGCCCTGAAAAATGAGAATGAGACCCTGATGGCCCAGGCCAGGGAAGAGCGCGCTACCATGATCAAGGAAACCAAAGAGCAGACCAGCAAGATGATCAGCGAAGCGAAAGACAAAGCCAAAAGCGAATACGATCGTATCGTGGCGGAAGCACAGGTGGCCATCACCCAGCAGAAGAATGCCGCACTCACGGATGTAAAGAACCAGGTTGGCGCCTTGGTGATAGAAGTGAGCGAAAAGATCCTGCGCCGCGAACTGAGCGATAAAACAGAACAGGAGAAGTACATTAACCAATTGGCTGAAGGAGTGAAATTGAATTAATAATTAGTAATTAAGAATTAATAATTGCTTTGCAATTGTAAATTCTCCTACTGATTATTAATTATTAATTGCTAATTACTAATTAAAATGCCCAATCCACGTTTAGCCGGCCGTTACGCAAAAAGCCTGATCGATCTCTCTACCGAGAGAAATCTGCTGGAAGTGGTATACGCCGATATGAAATACCTGGAAGCTGTTTGTAAAGCGAGCAGGGATTTTGTGAATATGCTGAAGAGCCCGGTAATTAATGCCGATCAGAAGAACAGTATCCTCACTGCAGTTACCAGCGGAAAAGTAAGCGAACTGACAGCGGCTTTCAATACCCTGCTGATCAAAAAAGGACGTGAGGGAGATCTGCCCGAGATCGCATCTGCATTTGTAGACCAGTACAATGCCATCAAGGGCATCCATAAAGTGAAACTGACCACCGCGGTACCTGTAAGCGAACCGCTGAAAGAAGCGATCGAATTGAAAGTAAGATCAGCCCGCGGACTGGGTAATGTTGAACTGGAAACCGCAGTAGACGATAGCCTGATCGGCGGATTCGTGCTGGAGTTCAACAATAACCTGGTAGACGCCAGCATCCTGCGCGAACTGAAGGACATCAAAAAACAATTTTCGCAAAACCTTTTCGTACATAATATCCGGTAACGGAATAACGATAACAATCAACTTAAAAGTAGATAGATCATGGTAGACATTAAACCCGACGAAATATCAGCGATACTGAGGCAGCAGCTCAGCAATTTCAACGCCTCGGCTGACCTGGAGGAAGTGGGTACCGTATTGCAGGTGGGCGATGGTATTGCCCGTGTATACGGTCTGAACGGTGTACTCAGTGGTGAGCTCGTTGAATTTGAAAATGGCGTTAAAGCCATCGCGCTTAACCTGGAAGAAGACAATGTAGGTGTGGTATTGATGGGTGAGGGCGAAGGCATAAAAGAAGGCGCCAAAGTAAAACGTACCGGCGAGATCGCTTCCATCAAAGTAGGTGAAGGCGTGGTTGGACGTGTGATCAACAGCCTTGGTCAGCCGATCGATGGTAAAGGCCCGCTGACAGGAGACCTGTATGAGATGCCGCTGGAGCGTAAGGCGCCGGGTGTGATCTACAGGGAGCCCGTAAAGGAACCTTTGCAGACAGGTATCAAAGCCATCGACGCGATGATCCCTATCGGCCGCGGACAGCGGGAACTGGTGATCGGTGATCGTCAGACCGGTAAGACCGCGATCTGTATCGATACCATTATCAATCAGAAAGAATTTTACGATGCAGGGAAACCTGTTTATTGTATTTATGTTGCAGTAGGACAGAAGGCATCAACAGTTGCCGGCGTAATGAAGACCCTCGCCGATAACGGCGCGATGGCTTACACAACCATTGTGAGCGCATCCGCATCTGATCCTGCCCCTCTGCAGTTCTATGCACCATTTGCGGGCGCCGCTATCGGCGAATTCTTCCGCGATACCGGACGCCCGGCACTGATCATTTACGATGATCTGTCGAAGCAGGCGGTAGCTTACCGTGAGGTTTCGCTGCTGCTGAGAAGGCCTCCGGGACGTGAAGCCTATCCTGGTGATGTGTTCTATCTCCACAGCCGTCTGCTCGAAAGGGCCGCGAAAGTGATCGCGAATGATGATGTGGCGAAGAACATGAACGATCTTCCCGAATCCATCAAACACCTGGTAAAAGGAGGCGGCTCGCTTACTGCGCTGCCGATCATTGAAACCCAGGCGGGTGATGTTTCTGCTTATATTCCTACCAACGTGATCTCCATTACCGACGGGCAGATCTTCCTGGAAGGTAACCTGTTCAACGCAGGTATCCGTCCGGCAATCAACGTGGGTATCTCGGTAAGCCGTGTGGGTGGTAATGCCCAGATCAAATCCATGAAAAAAGTGGCGGGTACCCTCAAGCTTGACCAGGC
>JAFBAN010000068.1 GCA_019247775.1 Chitinophagaceae bacterium
TTTTATTCCCGAGAGCACTTACAAGATCGAGGCGATATTTACCGCGCCTGATCTGAACAAAAGACAGGTCAGTTTCAAAGCGGAGGGTCCTTCGCGGATGTCTACGCTGAAAGATGCGCAGGCATTTCTCGATAGTTGTAAAGGCGCAAAATATACTGTTACCGATATCCAGGTACGACCCACCAAACGCACGCCGCCGGCTCCATTCACCACGTCTACCCTTCAGCAGGAAGCATCCCGCAAGATGGGCTACAGCGTAAGCCGTACCATGCTGCTGGCGCAGAAACTCTATGAAAGCGGTAAGATCACTTATATGCGTACCGACAGCATTAACCTGAGCGATACGGCTATGGGTGATATCCGCAACCAGGTAACCAAGTCATATGGCGGCGACTACTACCAGCCGCGCAAATTCAAGAACAAAAACGAGAATGCACAGGAAGCGCACGAAGCCATCCGTCCTACCTATATGAGCAATACAACGGTGGAAGACCCTGATGCAAAAAAATTATACGAACTGATCTGGAGACGTACTATCGCTTCGCAGATGAGCGATGCGGAATTTGAAAAAACGACGGCGAAGATCGAGATCAGCACCAATAAAGAAAACCTCACCGCCACGGGAGAAGTGATGAAATTCGACGGCTTCCTGAAAGTATACATGGAAGGCCGCGATGAGGAAGACGACGAAAACACGGAAGGCATACTGCCGCCGCTGTCTGCAGGTCAGCAACCCGACTTTAACCAGATGACCGCCACTGAAAAATTCAGTCGTCCGGCGCCGCGCTATACCGAAGCATCGCTGGTGAAAAAGCTGGAAGAGCTGGGCATCGGAAGGCCCTCTACCTATGCACCTACGATCTCTACGATCATCAAGCGCAATTATGTGGAGAAAAGGGAAAAAGAAGGCATTAAGCGTGAAGTGAACCTGCTGCGCCTGGGAAAAGACAATACTGTTCACAAAGAGATCTTCCAGGAAAATACCGGCGCAGAAAAGAACAAACTCTTCCCTACCGATCTTGGGATCGTAGTGACGGATTTCCTCAAACAGCATTTCGATAAAGTGATGGACTTCGGCTTCACCGCCAAGATCGAAGAAGAGTTCGATGAAATAGCCGAAGGCAAAATGAAATGGAGCAAGATGATCGACGGCTTTTACAAGCCTTTTCATGTTACCATCGAGCATACCCTCGAGACCGCCGAACGGGCCAAGGGCGAACGTGAGCTCGGTATCGATGAAGCCACAGGTAAAAGAGTGATCGCCCGCATGGGCCGCTATGGCCCGATGGTGCAGATAGGGGAAACCGCGAACGAAGAAGAAAAACCGCGTTTTGCCAAGCTGAATCCTTCTCAAAGCATCGAGACCATCACGCTGGAAGAAGCCATGCAGTTGTTCGCCCTGCCAAGGGTGCTGGGCGAATATGAGGGCCAGGAAGTAGCCGTTAACGTAGGGCGCTTCGGCCCTTATGTGAAGCTCGGTGAACAATTCATCTCTATCCCCCGCGGCGAAGACCTGCATACCATGGAGCTGGAACGGGCTATTGAACTGATTACCGAAAAGCAGCAGGCAGATGCACCCATCGCCATGTACCAGAACCTCCCGGTGACCAAGGGTAAGGGAAGGTTCGGTCCGTTTATCAAGTGGAACGATATGTTCATCAATATCCCCCGGGCTTATGATTTCGACAATTTAAAACAGGAAGATATCAATGAACTGATCGAAAAAAAGATCAGCAAGGAAGCAAACCGGTTCATTAAACAATGGCCGCAGGAAAAGATCTCCATTGAGAACGGACGCTGGGGACCGTTTATCCGTTTCAATAAAAAAATGCTGAAGCTCGACCGCAAAGCCGACAATGAAAAATATACAGCGGAGGAACTGGCCGATATTGATGTGGAGCTGATCAAAAAAATGATCGAGGCCCAGCTGCCGGGCGCATTCACAAAAAAAGTAAAAGCGGCTGCAAAAAAATCACCTGCGAAGAAAACTGCTGTGAAGAAATCAGCGGCAAAAAAGGCGGCTCCCAAGAAAAAATCGTCGAACTAACAAACCGATTACGACCCGATTTCGAACAGTCTTAATTTATCAGAGTAGTTTCGCTAAGAGGTCAAAAGAGCGAAGAAGGGTAACAGGAGGGGTTCTCTTTCGCTTCTTTTCTCCTATCCACTCCTGGCGAAACACCCGCTTCGCACTAGAAGAGGAACGAAGAAAAAAAAGAAATTACTCGATCCCGCGGTCGCAGAACTAACTCTAGACTCCTAACTCCAGACTCCAGACTGTCTTACGCCCTTCCCATATCCCGCAAAAACCGCACATGGGCTTTCACCGCTTTGCGCATCGTTGGGTATTCAACGTATTGCAGCTGGTATTCCATGCAAACAGATTTCACGATCTGGCTGATGGCCGGGTAGTGTACATGGGAGATCTTGGGGAAGAGATGGTGTTCGATCTGGAAATTCAGCCCGCCTACCAGCCAGCTTACCAGTTTGTTCTTGGTAGCGAAATTAGCGGTGGTCTTGATCTGATGGGCTGCAAACTCATCGGGCAGCTTGTTGGATTCTATATCTACGGTGGGGAATTCGGTATGCTCTACGGTGTGTGCCAGCTGGAATACGATACTCAATACGAAGCCTGCAACAACGCTCATGGTCATAAAGCCGATCACCCAGTCTACCCAACCAACTGCTGCAACAGGGATCACGATGAATACGGCCGCATGGTACAGTTTAACGCCCCAGAATTCGATATGGTCTTTCAGGTGCATTTTCTTCAAAGGCACGGTACCGATCTTGCGGGAAAAATATTTGCGGTAATCTGCGAAGAAGATCCAGAATACGTATAACAGCATATACAGGGCCCAGAAATAGAAATGCTGGAATTTGTGCATTTTCAGTTTTTTCTGGGTAGGCGCCATGCGCATCAGGAAGCCGATCTCGATATCGTCGTCCACGCCGTCCACATTGGTGAAGCTGTGGTGGATCATGTTGTGTTTCATGTTCCACATAAAATGATTGGCGCCGAGCAGACTGATAGAAGATGCAGCAATCCGGTTAACCCATTTATTGGTACTGAAGCTGCCATGGCTTCCGTCGTGCATCACATTGAATCCGATACTGGCCACCAATCCGCCGAGCAGCACACATTCGCCCAGTGCCAGGTACCATACCGGGGTCCATACCAGCAGATGGATATACACTGCGATCAGCGCAATGACCATGCTGATTGCTTTGGTAAACAGCTTGGGGGTACCGGTACTTTTGATTCCTTTCTGATCGAAATATTCCTGTACTCTTTTCTTGAGATCCGTATGGAGTGAGCGGGCAACCGAGGGAAATTTGGGGATGGCAAACTGTGACATAGAAACTAAGTAAAAATATTGATGTGCAAAACTACCGCTTTCGGGGATAGCAGCCTGTTAAAATGCCCATTATTATCGCTTAAAACAGCACAACGTCGGGTATTGGAAATTATTATCCCCCTCAAATGCCATATTTCCACATATTTGGGAAAACTTAAACGCCGGGGATCGGCGATTTTTAATTTAGTTTGATGTGTAATCCAGTTCAAAACCGGTGTATGCAGGAAACAAGAGAGATCAACGCATTGTTCACGCTTATCGATGATCCCGATGAAGAGGTCTATTCTACTGTTTCGGAGAAGATCGTAGCCTACGGCCGGAATATCATCCCCAACCTGGAACATCTCTGGGAGACCACGCTGAACGAAGAAGTGCAGGAACGGATCGAAATGATCATCCACCATCTCCATTTTACCGATCTGAACAATGACCTGGTGGAATGGCGCGACAGCGCTTACCATGACCTGCTGTTCGGGGCCCTGCTGGTCTGCAAATTCCAGTATCCCGATCTGCATACCACGCCCGTATTGCAGGATATCGAAAAGATCCGCCGCAATATCTGGCTCGAGCTGAACAGTTTTCTTACTCCGCTGGAGCAGGCGAATGTATTGTCCAGCATCATCTATAATTACTACAATCTGAAAGGCGTGGAAGTGAATTATGAAGCGCCGGAAGATTTTTTCATTCACAAAGTGCTGGAAAGTAAAAAAGGGAATGCACTTACCAATGGCATCATTTATCAGGTGATGTGTGATCTGCTGGATATCAATGCCAGGATCATCAATATCCCCAAGCAGTGCATCATCGCCTTCTATCATTCGGATTATGATGCCGCCACTTATATCGGCCATCCGCAGGAGAAGATCCATTTCTATGTGGATGCTACTACCGGACAGGCATTCTCACACAAGGACGTGGAGAACTATTTCAAGCGCATTTCGGTGCCGCCTACGCCTTCCTATTTCAAACCGCAATCGCATAAGCGTATCATCCAGATCCTGCTCGAAGAATTGTCCAAATGCTTTACGCTGCCGTCTAACGAATACAAACAGAGAGAGCTGATGGCGCTGGCTGATCTGCTGGATCAATGATCCGAAGAGCTGAGAACGCGGATCCCGACGGCGCCGGTTCTCAACCCTTCAGGTTTTCTGATCAACCCAGTTTAGCTTCCATTGTGATCTCCATGTTATACGCTTTGCTTACGGG
The DNA here is from genome assembly GCA_019247775.1 of Chitinophagaceae bacterium. Taxonomy (GTDB): domain Bacteria; phylum Bacteroidota; class Bacteroidia; order Chitinophagales; family Chitinophagaceae; genus Sediminibacterium. Next base: position 4,566 of record JAFBAN010000068.1, read on the forward strand.
GCAATTCGCTTTTGCGTCCGCGGCGCATTCCTGGAATTTTTCTGGAGTTATGCCCTGCACTTTGGCAGTTGTACTGAGATGGGAACTTTTGATGGTACCGTCTTCGAGGGTGATCTCGCAGGTGGTTTCGATACTGTCTGGCGTAAAACCGGCAGCGCCCAGTACGAAGCTCAGTTTCATGGTAAAACAGCCGGCATGCGCTGCAGCCATCAGTTCTTCGGGATTGGTGCCGATACCCTCCGCAAAACGGGAATTATAGGAATACTGGGTCTTGTTAAGCACGGTGCTCTGGGAACTGAGATGACCGCCACCTTCTTTACCTGAACCATTCCAAACGGCTGTTGCTGTACGTTTCATACTGTTAAGTTTTTAGATTTGGCAAAAATACTGGATCATGATCAACTGGGAAGATTTTGAAAAAATAGATATCCGTACCGGAACGATTACCGAAGCTGTCGATTTCCCGAAGGCGCGGAAACCTTCATACCGGCTGACGATCGATTTTGGTCCGCTGGGGCTTAAGCAGTCATCAGCCCAGATCACCCATCATTACCGGCTGGATGAACTCGTGGGGAGGCAGGTGGTGGCAGTGGTCAATTTCCCGCCCAAACAGATCGCCAATTTTTTCAGTGAGTGCCTGGTTTTGGGAGTGTATGATGGAAATAATCAGGTAATTTTATTGGAACCCGGGAAAAAAGTGGAAAACGGGGGGAAGATCGGATAAGCTTTTACCGCGGAGGCGCGGAGACGCGGAGGAGGAGAATGAAACCATGAACGAACTGCATTATACTTATTATGAAAGCCCTATCGGCCTGCTGAAGATCGGCGGAACGGAGACTTATATAGGACAGCTCAGTTTCGTGGACAATTCAGATCAGCTGGCTTATGGTGAGCCGGGTATCACCGAGATCATGCACCAGTGCACTGAGCAGCTGATCGAATATTTCCATGGCTCACGCCGGCATTTCGACCTGCCGATCCACCAGGAGGGGACCGAATTCCAGACAAGGGTTTGGGGAGAATTGCTCGAGATCGCGTATGGCAAGACCATCAGTTATATGGACCTGGCCAAACGGCTCGGCGATCCCAAAGTGATCCGGGCTGCCGCAAGTACCAATGGCAAGAATAATATCGCCATCATCGTTCCCTGCCACCGCGTCATCGGGAGCGACCGCTCGCTGGTAGGCTATGGCGGGGGCATGTGGCGCAAAAAATGGCTGCTGCAGCACGAATTCAAGATCGCACATGGAGTGCAAACGCTTTTCTAGCGTTAAAACAGGCCGGCGAATGCAACGTTTTGACTCTTCCGGCGCTCTTTATCAAAATCTTCTTTGACCAACCTTCAAACCAAATATATTTACGGACATGTGGCGGGTTGGTAAGATCATATTTCTCTCGTTGGTATCGATTATCGCAACCGGAAACGTCATGGCCCAGAGCTGCGGCGGACTTGGTCAGACGCCGAACTCAGCTTTTCCGGTATGTGGCACTTTTGCTTTTACACAGACCGTGGTACCTGAATGTGCCGGCAAAACCCTTCCAACTCCCTGTGGCAATACCGCCGTGTATACGGATAAAAATCCTTACTGGTATAAGTTCACCTGTTATACCACCGGCTCATTTTCTTTCCAGATAACACCCAAGAACCTGGGCGATGATTATGACTGGCAGCTATTCGATATTACAGGGCACAATCCCTCCGATATCTACAGCGACGGTACCCTGATCATTTCTGCCAACTGGTCCGGATCTCCCGGCGTAACCGGCACATCCGCCACTGCAAAAAATACTTTCGAATGCGCTTCCAATCCAACTCAGGGGGTAAGCACTTTCAGTAAACCCCCGAATATTATCGCGGGTCATGAGTATTTGCTGCTGATCAGTCATTATGATGATGGAACCCAAAGCGGCTATGATCTGTCCTTCCCTACCGGCCAGCAGCCTGGAGCGGGAACATCGAGCATCGTAGATCCGCTGATACCGGCGATCAAAAGTGTTTATGGCATCTGCGACGGATCAGAGATCGTCGTTGTCATCAACAAAAAAGTAAAATGCAGTTCCCTTGCTGCAGATGGCACGGATTTCAGCGTATCGGGGCCTGTGGCGATCAGTGTAGTATCGGCAGTGGCAAATAACTGTTCCAATTCTTTCGATATGGATACTGTGCGATTAAAACTGAGCCGTATCATGTCGCCCGGCTCTTACACCGTAACCGCAAAAGCCGGGTCAGACGGGAATTCATTGATCGACAACTGCAACAATAGTATGCCGGGGCAACAGGGAAAACTCAATTTCATCCCTGCGGTACCTACGCCGATGGACAGTATCACACCGGTTACCTGTATCAAAGACACGCTTCAGCTTGTTTTCTCGAAGCCTATGAAATGCAGCAGCATTGCGACGGATGGGAGTGATTTTTCAATTACCGGTCCGGTGCGGGTAACGGTTAAAAGCGCCAAAGGCATCTGCAGCAACGGCGTATCCACCTATATCAACATCGTACTGACGGCGCCTATCCGCGTGAACGGAACTTTCACCATCACGCTCAGGAACGGCTCGGATGGCAATACATTGATCGACGAATGTTCGGAAATAACGCCAGCAGGATCTACGCTCTCGTTCACCACAAAGAATATCACCACCGCAGATTTCCAGGCAACTGTTGCAGGCGGATGCAAATACGATACGTTGCTGTTAACGCACAATGGTTATGGCGGTACTACGCAATGGAATTGGATGATCGATTCCGTGCCTTACAGTACAGTGCAAAATCCTGTGCTGATCTCCCGCGCATTCGGCACTTATCGCGCGAGTCTTGCGGTAGCCAACGGCTTCTGCGCGGATACCGCCAGCAAATTGTTCACGCTGCCGGATCTCACGGTTAAAGCAGGTTTTATTTCGGCCGATACGCTCTGCCCTACCGATGCACTGGTGTTCACTGATAACAGCAGCAGCAATGTTACCAGCTGGCTCTGGAAATTCGGCAATGGCAATACCAGTACACTTCAGAATCCGCCAGGGCAATCCTATCCGCTAACCGGCCGGCCTACGCAATACACGACCAGCCTCACAGCCTCCAACAGCAAATGCTCCGATATTGCGTACAAGATCATTACCACCCTGGCAAGTTGTTATATTGCCGTGCCCTCTGCATTTACGCCCAATGGAGATGGTATCAATGATTACCTGTATCCGCTCAATGCATTCAAGGCAGACGATCTTGTTTTTCGTGTATTCAACCGCTATGGACAGGTGGTGTTCGAATCGAAGGATTATTCCAAAAAATGGGATGGCCGTTTCAAAGGACTGCCGCAACCCAGCGGCACTTATGTATGGACCTTCAGTTATACGCTGAAAGGAACTGGTGAGAAAGTGAATCTTAGTGGAACGGTAGTATTGATACGCTGATGCGAGTTAGTAATTAATAATTCGCAATTGGGAAAGCTTCCTCTTTCCTCCTAAATTATTAATTATTAGTTGCCCTCACTTCATGTCTTCGCCCGAAAACCCAAATGGCAGCAACAGACTGGCTTTAGGAATAACGAATACTTTGCCTTTCATACCGCCGAGCACAAGGCGAATGGGATGATTGAGGTGGGTTTCATATTCTACCAGCGTCTGCCGGCAGATACCGCAGGGAGAAATGGGGCGGTTACTGTTCACCTCATTGCTGTTGTAACTGATGGCAATGGTATCGATGGCAACACCCGGATAAACAGAAGACGCCGCCGATAACAATACACGTTCTGCGCAAAGTCCTACGGGATAACTGGCATTTTCCTGGTTGCTGCCCCTTACGGTTTGTCCGTTCGCTAGCCTGGCCACAGCGCCAACATGAAAATTCGAATACGGAGCATATGCGATGCCCGCAGTTTCCTGGGCAGCCCGCAGCAGCGCGGCATCGGCTTCGTTCAATTGGCTGATAGAATCGTATACTTCGTAATCGAAACTGTACTGGTGTTTATCCATCGTGAAAGGTTAAAGTGGTTAGATAAGTTAAAGAGGTGAAAGTGGTCAAGTTAGTTAAAGAGGGACTGGTAATAAGGAATCGGAATGGTGCTTTTACGCCGCTGCACTCAGCTATCCCACTGTCCTTTTTACCACTCACCTTTTTAACCACTTTAACCTTTAAACCCAACCCTACTTAATCCCGTTGAACAACCTCTTCCATCTCGGTCCTTTATTCCAGCTGAACCAGATCAGTGAGGCTTTACCTACCACATGTGTTTCGGGCACGAATCCCCAGAAACGGCTGTCCTGGCTGCGGTGGCGGTTATCGCCCATCATCCAGTAATAACTCAACTTGGTAGTATAGGATGTAGCTTCCTTACCATTGACAAAATATTTTCCGTTAACCTCATCGAGTTTATTGTTCTCATAGGTGGCGATCAGCCGGCGATACAATGCAATGGTCTGTGGATTGAGCGGAAGTACATCGCCTTTTTTCGGGATCTTCAAAGGCCCGTAATTATCGATCGTCCACGGATAGTTGGCTTCATCGTTCGGGAAAGTCATTCCAACCGTTTGCTCGATATAGGGAGTAATATTTTTTACATTCGGCAATTTTTTCACTTTGCCTGCTTCCTCGGGTGTCATGTTGATCACGTACATACCGGGCCGGCTGTTGTCGACCTTGATCTGGTCGCTGGCATTTTCAAGATCGATACCGAGTTCATTGGTAAAAAAATCCTCTCCGATAGGAGTACCATTGGTCTCCACGAGGTATTCGGTCTGCGAAGCAGGAGGGATCAGTGCCGGCTGGTTGTTCACGAACAGCACGCCGTTCTTTACCTGAATAACATCACCGCTTAGTCCAACGCAGCGCTTGATATAATTGTCAGTCTTGTCCATCGGATGCACCAGTATCGGAAACTGATCGGGCTGCGATAACAGCGCCTGGCGATCTCCATGGAACTGGTAACGGACCACGTCGTAATAAGGATTGGCGCTGCCGTATTCAGGCAGATTGATAATGGTATCGCCCGCGGGGAAATTGAATACCACCACATCGTTACGTTTTACTTCCGTAAAAGCGGGCAGCCTTTTGTACGGAAGCTGTACCTGCCTGATATAGGATGGGATGGTCTTGGAAAAAGGCAATGTATTATGAACAAAAGGGAAAGACAGGGGCGTTTGCGGGATGCGCGCACCATAACTCATCTTGTTCACAAAAAGAAAATCATTGATGAGCAGGGTCTTTTCCATACTGCCCGTAGGGATCACGTAAGCCTCGAAAACGAAAGTGCGGATAATGGTTGCCGCCACGATCGCGAATACGCCGGCATCGATCCACTCGCGGGAAGCAGGTTTATGGTAATGTTTCAGTACTTCATGACCATACCATTTCTCTTTTTTGGAAAAGCCGAGGTAGGGGAAATAAATAAAAGGGAAAAAGACGACCGCCGCATGATCGGGAACCGATACTTTCTTGAAATGCATCACAAAGATGATCGTGATCCAGATGGTGATGAATTGACCGGCCACCGGGATAAACTGCAGCCAGAACCAGAACTTGCGGATCTTGCAGATCTTAACGATCTCCCAGGTATTATAAAAAGGAACGAATGCTTTCCAGGGTGCAATGCCGGCTTTTTTGAACATGCCATACATCCCCACATGCCATCCGATGGTGCCGATAATAAGTAGAAATAAACCCATAATGGTTGATTAGTTGCGGACAAAAGTATTTTATTACACCTGATTGGGGGTATTTACTGTTAAAAGTTTTCTTAAATAACCCCTATCTGGTGCTCAACCGGCCTATCTCGGCGGGATTACATAGTTATTTACGTCTTCGAGGGTGATCTCTTTGCCGGAAAGGATAACCAGCCTTTCTACCACATTCCGCAGTTCACGGATATTCCCTGTCCAGTCGTGGTCTTGCAGGGTCTGCAAAGCTTTTTGATCGATCTGCTTTTTTGCCTGGCCATATTCTTCGGCGATATCGGTAAGGAACCTGTCTGCCAGCAACGGGATATCCGCACGCCTTTCATTCAGCGACGGCACATGGATCAGGATCACGCTCAGGCGATGATAAAGATCAAGGCGGAAATGCTTCTGATTTACTTCTTCCAGCAGGTCTTTATTAGTGGCAGCTACCACACGTACATCCACCGCAATCTCTTTCTCTCCGCCTACCCGCATGATCTTACCTTCCTGCAGGGCACGCAGCACTTTCGCCTGGGCGCTAAGGCTCATATCCCCTATCTCATCGAGGAACAAGGTACCCCCATTGGCCTGTTCAAATTTGCCGATGCGCTGCTTGATGGCCGATGTGAAGGAGCCTTTTTCATGGCCGAATAATTCGGATTCTATAAGCTCGCTAGGTATAGCTGCGCAGTTCACTTCTACCAGCGGCGCCTCGGCCCGGTTGCTTTTGGCATGCAGCCAGCGCGCCACCAGTTCTTTACCCGAACCGTTGTCGCCGGTAATAAGTACCCGCGCATCGGTCGGCGCTACCTTTTCGATCGTTTCTTTGATCTTGTGGATGGCCTCGCTTTCGCCGATCATATCCTGTACCCTGGCCACTTTGCGCTTGAGCGTACGCGTCTCTTTTACCAGAACGGTCTTGTCCATGGCATTGCGGATGGTGATCAGCAGCCGGTTCAGATCGGGCGGCTTGGCGATATAGTCGAAAGCACCTTTTTTTACGGCATCCACCGCCGTCTCGATATTGCCATGCCCGCTGATCATGATCACCGGGATATCGGTGCCCGATTCCATCACTTTCTGCAGGAACTCGATACCGTCCAGCTTTGGCATCTTGATATCGCAGAGCACCACATCATAGCTTCCCGCTCCGAATTTTTTCAGGCCTTCTTCACCGTCTGCGGCCTCCTCAACAACGAAACCCTCATTGGCAAGGATCTCCTTCAGAACATTGCGGATCGCTTTCTCATCGTCTATGATCAGGATATTCGGCATAATTATGATTTGCGCTAAGATACTTGAACTGAAAGATACAGTCACCGGCCCGCAGCCGCCCCCGGATAATTGTTAAAAATCGAGCCTGATACCCCCGAATACGCTGCGGCCTGCAGCCGGGTTATAATATCGCTTCCCTGCCGCATTAATATCGTTTCCGAGACTGTATACCTGATTGAGCAGGTTATCCATACCGGCAAACAGCTGCAGATGCCGCATCTTTAAACCCGCTTTGCACTGTACAAGCTGATAGGCATCTGCGTATACGTCATTGTCGTCTGTCAGCGGCAGCGAAGAAGTAGCATTTACCGAAATATTGAAAAAGAACCGATGCATCTCCAGGTCTGCGCCGCTGACCCACATCGTGCGCGGCACACCCGTAAGCGCATGACCGGAATACACGGCAGCGCCCTGTTGATATTCGCTGAAGCGATAAGGCTGAAAGCTAAAGCTGCTCCAGAGCCAGAAACCAGTCACCGGTTTTCCGGGCGATCCGAATACCTGTAGTTTGGTCATCAGTTCGATGCCTTGCTGACTGGTACTGCCTGCATTCACAAAATATTCTGCACCGAGCGCGTTGTTCCTTCTAACGATCGCGTGCTCCAGTTTGAAAGAATAAAAGGCCAGATCGAATTGCAGTCTATTTTCCGCCAGTTCTCCTTTGATTCCCGCTTCGAAATTCCAGCCGGACTCTGCATTCAGATCTCCATAAAAATTACCATCCGAAGGGCGTACTTCGGCAAGCGCCGGCGGTGAGAACCCTTTGGCCGCTACAGCATATGCAGAGATGTTCCTGTTCAGCCGGTACAGCACGGCAATACGCGGGGTAAACACCGCTTCGATGCTCCTGGTCGTGTATACGGCTGCAGGATCGCTGAGCCGTTTATAGCGATAAGACTGGTTATTCAAACTCATTCCCGCAGTAACAGTCCAGGATGCCGAAGGCTGGAATTGCAGCTGGGAAAATACAAACCACTGCTTCGCGTAGATATCGTCCTTAAACTGGACCGTATCCTGTTTACCGCCCCGATTTCCATAGTCATCGATATTGGAATGATCATACAGCCATTCCAGTCCCGTGATCCATTGCCAGCGATCGGAGCGATATTGAAGTCTTGTGCCTGCGCCCAGGTTCCGCTCATTCCGCTTCTCATAATTGGTGATAAAAGGATTGGTGAAATCGGTATGATTGGCGGTGATAAAGGATTGAAGGGCCCAGCGGTCATCAAGTTTGGCTTCATGGTGAATGCCGCTGAAGATGGTCTTGTTGTATACGGATGCCTGCTGCTGCACCGATCCGGGTATGGCGCCGGCTGGCTGCCGTGCCAGTGTGGGATCGGCTTGCATCTGCGCCAGCGTGATGCCGCCCGGTGTCTGGTAATAAAGATCGGTATAGAAGAGTATCCATAGCAGGCGCTGCGTTTTTCCTGCCCAGCCGCCCTGCCATTTCACAAGGTCCTTACGTGTTGCCGATTGCTGCCGGTAACCATCCGATTGCTGGTGCACCTGCTGCAGGGCACTGCTGAAATGCTGCGACGAATGCTGCCATGCGGTCTGCTCCTGCAATAATCCATACGATCCCCCGCTGAGGTTGATGTTGAAATGATCCGCGCCCGGCTGGCCCGACGGCAGCGCGGATCTCAATAACAGGGCGCCCCCGGTGTTGGCGCCATACACGCTGGCCGCAGGGCCTTTAATAAGTTCTGCACCGCTTAACTCACCCAGATCGATCAGGTTGAGATAAGTATTGCCGCCTGCATCGGTGAGCGGAATATCGTTCCAGTAAACCTTTACATTCCGCACCCCGAATGGAGAGCGCAACAGGCTGCCGCGAAAAGACAAACGGTAACTGCCCGGCGAGCGCTCTTCCATGCGCACACCCGGCACGGTATTCAGTACCGGCACCAGGGAGCTGCCCGAATAACGATCCATTGCTTTCGCTCCGATCACCGCCACTGCAGCCGGCGCGGCCTTCCAGTTCAGATTGTTGTAAAAAGCATGCACCACCACCTCGCTGGAATCGGCCGCAACGAAGCCGGATCCACGCAGGGTATCGGCCGGCTGCGCCGAAGCAAGCCGGGCAATCAGTAAAAAAAGAAGGCCGCCGATCGTTTTTTGCATGGAGGAAATATGGAATGAAGGTATTTAATACCCCCCAGCCCCCTGAAGGGGGAGTTGGATTTTTTTTCAGATGATACCTTCAATCCATTATTTGCTCATCTGTTCCCTGCATCGGTTCACACTCGAAGTACCATAAAACAACAGCCCGGATCTGTTGACCCGGGCTGCGTATATGTTCGGCTTAGATTTATTTCTTCAGATACATCACTTCCTTCACCAGCTTTACGGTGCGTGCCACATCGGGAATGGCCAGGGCGGCGAGATTAGGGGCATAGTGCATCGGCGCATCGGCGCTGGTAATGCGGCGGACAGGGGCATCGAGGTAATCGAAGCCTTCTTTCTGGATCCGGTAACTGATCTCCGAAGAAACGGAAGCGAACGGCCACTGCTCTTCAACGATCACGAGGCGGTTCGTTTTCTTTACGCTTTCGAGGATGGTATGCCAGTCGAGCGGACGGATAGTGCGCAGGTCGATCACTTCGGCGCTGATATTCTCCTTCTCCAGTTCAGCAGCGGCGCCCAGGGCCACTTTCATCATCTTATTGTAAGAAACGATGGTCACATCGGTACCCGGTTTCTTGATATCGGCTTTACCGAGCGGGATATAATATTCTTCTTCCGGCACTTCAGTTTTGTCGCCGTACATCACTTCACTTTCCATGAAGATCACCGGGTCCGATTCGTAGCGGATGGCCTGCTTCAGTAAGCCCTTTGCATCGTATCCATTGGATGGCGATACCACTTTGATGCCGGGAATATTCGCGTAATAACTTTCGAAAGCCGTGGAGTGCTGTGCACCCAGCTGGCCTGCGCTGCCATTAGGACCGCGGAGTACAATAGGGCAACCGATCTGCCCGCCGCTCATCGCCAGCATTTTGGAAGCAGTGTTGAGTATCTGATCCAACGCCAGTACGGCAAAATTCCAGGTCATGAATTCGACTACGGGTTTCAGGCCGTTCTGTGCCGCGCCCACGGCCACCGCCGTAAAGCCCAGCTCGGAAATTGGCGTATCGATCACCCTTTTATCACCGAATTCGGCCAGCATTCCCTGGGTCACTTTGTAGGCGCCATTATATTCGGCTACCTCCTCGCCCATCACGAATACCTTGTCATCCCTCCTCATTTCCTCATTCATGGCTTCCCTCAGAGCCTCCCTGAAAGCAATTGATCGCATTGGTCAGTTTATTAATGAGGAGCAAAAATAGGGTAAAAAGGGTTAAAGCAGAGGGCTGAGGGCTTAACGCTGAAGGCAAAGGTTCAAAATACAGAACGCCCGACATTCCTGTCAGGCGTTCCGCGTTTTGCGTTAAGCGTTCGGCCTTCGGCCTTTAGCCTAAAAAACGTTCCATCCGAAGCTCACATAGTACAGTCCGCCGATCTGCGGGCTGCCGAATGCGGTGCGGTAGTATTTGTTGAACAGGTTGGTAGCGCCCAGTTTCACCAGTGATTTGGTGGCCGGGAACTTGTACGATACCATTGCATCCACGGTGCGCATCCATGGGATCATCCCCACGGCAAAAGTGCCTTCGTAGTAGAATGTATTGGCCCACCTGTACATTACGCTGAAACCCCAGCGGTTGTCTTTACCAAAGCCGCTGTTATTGAATGACATGTTCACGCGGTATTTCGGCGTATTGAAATACGATACAAAGCCTGCAGGCAGTGTTCCGATCTCGTCGTGGTAGAGGTTGCCGGTGAATGAAAAATTCCTGGGCAGAAGCCACTCGAGCGAAGCGCCCCAGCCGCTGGTCTTCACATCGCCGGGTGTATTTACGGCAATGCTGTAGCCGATCCGCTTGCTTGCATCAAGGAGGTCCAGAAAACTGCCGCCCGAAGATACCGGTACCCGGGTCTGGAGGGCGTTAACGCTGCTCAGGAAGTCTTTATAGGTAGCCCAGTAAGCATACACATCAATCAGCACTGTTTTGTTGATCAGCCCTTTATAACCTACTTCGAACGACTTGCTGGATTCTGCTTTGAATTCGCCGAATTTCTGCTCTACCAGCAATGCGCTGTTGGGCGCGCCGGCAGCGGCAGATGCGCCATAGGCGGCTACGCTCTCAGGCGTGTACGCCGGGTTGGTACCGAACTTGTAGAAATCCCTCAACTGGGGCAGGCCGCCCATTAACCGGGTACCGCCGCCGATGGTGAGGTTGATCCATTGGTTTTGTGTGGTAGGGAAACGATATGCTTCCTGGTAAGAAATGCGGAGGTTATGATCCTGTGCCAGCTTCACCACAGCCGAAGCCCTTGGCGTGAACCTGCCCACGAAATTCGTGTTCTTATCATAACGGCCGGATACAGACAGCTTAACCACATCGCTGAACATCTTCTGTGACAACTGGCCATAAACACCCAGTTCATTGATCTTAATGGGAGCTGCCGTATCTGCGAAAATGGTGCCCTGCGAATTAAGTACATACTGGCGGCTGCTGGCGCCGATCAGCAATTCGGTACCGCTTCTGGCAAGGTTCAGGTCTTCTGTAAGGTTGTACTGCCCTTCAAACACATTCAGTCTTGATTTGTCAAGGAACAGACCGCCGCCCTGTGAGATAGGGGTACCTGCCACCTTCTTGAACAGATCGGTCTGGCTGATAGCACCTCCGGGACGGCCCTGATCGGCGATAGCCCTGGCAGCGTTGTTCGCATCCAGATTGCCAAGACCGGCTTCCCTGTAGCTCACCAGCGCAGACATGTAAGTTGGATACCAGGTAGTGCTGGGTTGCCATGCTTCGTTGAACAGGCGGGTGGTAATGGTTGCATTGAAAGTATTACCGGCATTTTCATGCGTGGTATATGCGCGCAGCATCCAGTTCTTGCTTTTCAGTTCCAGTTTGAACTGTGCCATGCGCAGGTCTTTCAGCGAATAGCGGTCACTGCCGGTATACACACTGTTGCCTGTACCAAAATTCGCCAGGAAGGACGCTTCAGTTTTATCACTGAGTTTATAATACAGTCCGCCTGTCAGCTTAACGTTAAGGGTAGTAGGATCGATCACATCCTTTTCACTATACCCGGTACGGCTTACGTATTGATTGTTGAAGTAGTTGCGGTTGGGACTTCCTCCATAAAGGATACCGGAATAACCGGCAGCCACCAGCGCACCCAGGCCGTTACTGGTAAGGAAAGAGTTGAACTGAGCCAGTGTGCCATTCGGGTTTGCGCCGAAGAATCCTGCCCAGAGATTGTTGCGCACCGTAGCTGTAACGCCAAGCGGAACGAGCGCACTGTATACGCTGCTGGCTATGCTTGACAGGTTTTGTGAGGTTTCATCTCCATATACGTTAACGCCATCATAGTTAGGATCGGAAGTTCTTGTGCCCACTATTACGCCACCGTTTGGAGAAGGAGCGCCGGGGCTCGGCGGACGCAGGTAATCTTCTGTCTGGTTGGCCAACCAGTCTTGCGCCTGGATAAACTGCGCATTGATCTTGAAAGCGAATTTCTCAGATACTTTTTTCGCCCAGCGAAGGCTCCAGTCGTAATAAGCGGCTGTGGGGCGCTGGTAGCTGTCGATATGGTTCACACCCTGCTTAACCTGGAAACTGAGGCCCTGGTATTTAAATGGGTTCTTGCTGTTGATCAGTACCGTACCATTCATACCGCCGGAGCCGTACAATGCAGAAGAAGCGCCGGGCAGTAATTCGATATTGTCAACATCAAGCTCTGTAAGACCGACCACACTGCCCACGGAGAAATTCAGACCCGGGGCCTGGTTATCCATCCCGTCTACCAACTGGTTGAGGCGGGCATTACCGCTTACATTGAACCCGCGGGTACCAACGCTGCGGAAAGTAAGGCTTGCGGACACTACATCCACGCCTTTCAGGTTGGTGATCATGTCGTAATAACTTACCTGGGGAGTATTGCGGATGGCGGCGGGCCCTATCCTTTCGATGGAAACGGGAGATTCGAGTATGCGCTCCGGTACGCGTGAAGCGGCCACTACCACCTCATCACCGAGCGTAAAACTGGGTTCTATGGAAATATCCAGCACCTGGTTATTGCTGGTAACGGCTACTTCTTTATTGGTGTAACCTACAGAAGACACCAGCAGCGTAAAAGGGGGCTTCTGAACAGTAGTAAATCTGAAATTACCCTTGTCATCGGTAAAAGTTCCGGTGGTTCCTCCTTTGATGGTAACGGACACTGCCGATACCGGGTCATTGGATTTACCGTTCTTGACACTACCTGAAACGGTAGTGGATTGTTGTGCCATTGCCGATATGCACAGTCCTGTGCCAATGACCAACAACCCTAACGGGGCTAAGGTTCTTCTCATAAGTAGCAGTTTTAATGAATGGTCTTTAAAAATAGCATTTGTTAGTTTGATACTAAAATTTAATTTGTTCACAAATAACGTTCTTCTGTTGAGAAAAAGTATGTGTGTTACCCCTTATTTATCAATGCGCTATCTATTTTTGGCGCATGCCTTTCCTTCAACTTCCATCCCAGGCCGGCGTGTACCACGGCAAAGTGCGGGATGTGTATAGCATCGGCTCCGATTGGCTGGTTATGGTAGCAAGCGATCGCATTTCGGCGTTCGATGTAATACTGCCGAAGCCCATCCCCTGCAAGGGCCAGGTGCTGAACCAGATCGCCGCTTATATGCTCGAAGCCACCCGGGATATTTGTCCTAACTGGCTGGTAAGCGTGCCCGCCCCAAATGTATCGATCGGCAAACGCTGCGAACCATTCAGGATAGAGATGGTAGTCAGGGGTAACCTGGTGGGGCATGCCTGGCGTACTTACCAGAGCGGAAAACGCGAGCTCTGCGGCGCCCCCATGCCTGATGGCCTGAAAGAGAACGATCCGTTCCCCAGGCCCATCATCACGCCTTCCACCAAAGCCGCTGCGGGACATGACGAGGATATTTCCAAAGAAGAGATCATCGCCCAGAAACTCGCTTCGCCCGAAGACTGGGAGGTACTGGAGGATTATACGCTCCGGCTTTTCCAGCGCGGAAAAGATATTGCTGCAGCCCGCGGGCTGATACTGGCCGATACCAAATACGAATTCGGGAAAATAGGCGACATCATCTACCTGATGGATGAGGTGCATACTCCGGATTCATCCCGGTATTTTTATGCGGATGGTTTTGAGGAACGCCAGTCCAAAGGCGAAAAACAGAAACAGCTGAGTAAGGAATTTGTGAGGGAATGGCTGATCGCGAATAATTTCATGGGCAAGGAAGGACAGACCGTTCCGGAAATGACGGATGAATGGATAGACACGATCAGTAAACGCTATATCGAACTTTTTGAAAAAGTGACCGGCAAAAGTTTTCTGCCTGAGAAATGGACGGATGAAAAAACCCGGGAACATATTGTGAAGTCGCTGACCGAGCTTAAAGCCATCTGATCTGCGGCTTTTTTAGCCGCAGATTCGCAGATTTTTTTACTACCGGTATATCACAAATTTTTCTGTTCCGTGATCGATGATAGATGCATCGATGTCGAATACCTTGCGGAGCAGGTTGGTTGATATCGACGCAGGCTCATGAAGGGTTTCGATCATTTCGCCTTCTTTCATAAAACAGATCCGGTCTGCGTATTTCAGTGCAAGGTTCACATCGTGCAGTACGGCTACCACTGCTACATACTCCCGCGAAACGGATCGCGCGGCCTGCAGTAACTGGTGCTGGAATTTTATATCGAGATGCGATACCGGCTCATCCAGCAACAATAGTTTTTGGTTTTCTGCCGATACCCTGCCGATCTGTGCCAGCACCCGGCTCATCTGTACCTTCTGCGCTTCGCCGCCCGACAGTGTCTGGTAGTTCCTGCCGGCCAGCGTTTCCACTTCCAGACTGCGCATCATTTCATCAACGATCGTTTCATCATCAGTATGCGGCTCGTGGTTGAAATAGGGATAACGTCCCATCATGACGATCTCACGCGCGCTCATCGGAAATTCGATATGGTAGTGCTGTGAAAGAACCGAGCGTTTTCGCGCCAGGCTTTCAATCCCGTATTCCTGCAATGGCTTTCCCTGCAGCAGTATCCTGCCTGCGGAAGCTTTAAGGCCGCCTGCCATCATGCGCAGCAAGGTTGATTTGCCTGCGCCATTGGCGCCCATGATCACAACGAACTCACCGGTGGAAGCATGCAGCGATACATTATTCACCAGCGCTTTTTCTTTTACGCGATAGGATACCTGCTGCACTTCAATCATACCCCCCTCCTTTCGGCTGCAGGATATGCGCTTTTTTTAGCAGTATGATAAAAGCCGGCGCGCCCACCAGCGCCGTAATGATACCGATAGGCAATTCGGCGGGCGCCAGCAGCAGCCTGGCTCCCATATCGGCAAGCGTAAGCAGCATGGCGCCAGCCAGCATGGATGCAGGCAATAGTTTACGGTTGTCGCTGCCTACGAACATGCGCATCAGGTGCGGAACGATCAGTCCCATAAAACTGATCACACCTACGAATGCAGTGGCCACAGATACCATGGCAGTGTTGAAGAACATGATCCTTCTTTTCAGTTTTTCAGGATCTACGCCTGCATGCATGGCCTGTTCTTCACCCAGCGCCAGCGCATTGAGTTGTTTGGCATATCCTGAAGCGATCAGAAAAACGATCGCTGCCACCGTACCCGTGATCCACACCTGGAACCAGGAGGCGCCGGAAAAAGTGCCGAGGTTCCAGAATGTGATGCTGCGCGCCTGCGGATCCCTGGCGATATAACTCATGAAGCCGGTGCCGCTCAAGCCCACTGCATTGATCGCTATGCCGATCAGCAACAGTATGGTCACATTCAGTTGCCTGCTGCCGCGGGCCAGCAGGTACACCGTATACGTAGCGAGCAGTCCCCCGCCGAACGCGAACAGCGGCACCAGCAAAGAGCCTGTGAGCCGCTGCATGCCTGCACCCATTCCCGCCGCCAGCACAAATACAACCGATGCTCCGAATGCGGCGCCTGCGCTGGTACCGATAAGTCCGGGTTCTACGATGGGATTGCGGAACAGCCCCTGCATCAGCACGCCCGAAACGGAGAGCACGGCGCCGGTGATCATACAGAGCAACACCCGTGGCAACCGGATCTGCAGGAATACGCCTTCATAAATATTTGCAGGCTTTTCTCCGCGCAGCCAGTGCGAGATGGAAGAAAACATATCTGCCACGCTGATCGCCACGGCGCCATAGGCGATCGCCGCAAGCGCCACCACGATCAGCAGTACAACCAGGATAATATATACCCGCTTAGTTTTTGACACTTGCCAGGTTTGGATGCAGCATCTGCATCAGCTTAATGATATTCTGCCCCGAACGCGGACCGAAATAAACAAGATCGTGTTCCTCGAAACGATAGATCCGGTTGTTCTTAGCGGCATTGGTAAGCGCTACGCCCGGAACTGTCTTAAAACCATCAGGTGTTCCGCCCATCTTATCGTACCCAAAATTGGTGGCGATAATGATATCGGGATTGGCGCCGGCGATCGCTTCCGCACTGAGCTGGCGCGCGCCTTTTGCATCGTAATGCGCAGCTTTGCCGCCCGCCAGCTCGATCATTTTATCCGCCGGACCACGACGTCCGCTCATCACAAAAAAATTATTATTCGCCTGTCCATAATGGATCACCATTACGCTCGGCGTGTCTTTCAAGGCAGCGCGCATGGTTGCCGCCTGTTGCAGATCGGCATCCAGCCTGCTGTTCAGCGAATCGGCTTTTGCGCCGGCGCCGAAATATTTTCCGAGTGATACCAGTAATAATTTGGCACTGTCCGGCGTATTGGCCGCGGGAAAAGCCTGGATACGCAGCCCCAGTTTTTCCAGCTGCGGAAGTACGGTGGCCGGACCGATATCATTGCTGTGAATAACCAGATCAGGCTTCATAGAAACAATTCCCTCGGGGTTCAACGCGCGGTGATAACCCACTGTGGGTAGCAGTCTGGCGCTGTCGGGGTAAGTGCTGGTCAGATCGCAGGCTACGATATCATGTCCTTTTCCAAGCGCGAACAACATTTCTGTGAGGTGCTTGGAAATGGAAACGATACGGATATCTTTCTGCGTATCGAGTTCTTTTTTACCGAATCGCGCGCAGCCCGCGGCGATCAACAGTAAACAAAGACCAGTGATTGTTTTTTTCATACAGACAGAATAATCGGGAGCTTAACGGCCCCCGGGTTATCAAAAATTATATTTGAAATTGATCCCTCCGAAAAAATAAGCATTTCTCGGCGCAGGCAGATAGGCATCCGGTAACTGATTAACGAATACCATATTGGGATACTGCACGCCGCCGATATTATTCACACCAAGGTACAGGTCAAGGTCCACATGAGCGGAAACACTGCGCTGGAATCCGAGTTTCCCATTGAGCAATGAATAGCTGCCGGTCCAGTTAGCGCCGTCCGAACTGATGGGCATCCCGTCTTTGTAGAACCAGGTGAGATTGGCATAGAAGCCGGGCCTCGTGTTTACATCAATACCGAGATTGGTTACCCAGCGCGGCACGCCTGCCACCTGCTTCCCGTCGTAATCCGTGATCACGGCAGCAGTGCGGGCGGCATTCAGCGCCTGGATGCTGAGTCCTACGTACCTGAGGTCGGAATACGTAAGGTTGGCGAATGGACTCACCGTCCGGAAGAAAGATGTATTCGATCGCCATGCGGTATATTTCAGCAATAATTCGATGCCTTTATCGTCCTGTTTTCCGCCATTGGCCACATAGGTATATGCGGTGGTAACCGTTGAGCCATTTAATGGCACTGCTATCGCGGTCATCTTGTCTTTAAATGCCGCCGAGAACCAGGCAAGCTGGTAGCTCAATTTATCGTTCATCAGCAAACCCTTGGTGCCTAATTCGAACTGATCGCCGATCTCCGGTTTCAGGTCGGTGTTGAGTTTACCCGTTGCCGGTATGAAGAAATAAGAGCTCACCGGCGCCTTGTATCCCCTGCTATAAGCGGCATACAGCGAGAACTGCTTGCTGAATACTTTGTTGACAGCAAAATGCGGCGATACCAGTCCGTTGTATTTTTTTGCGAATTTGGTCGGCAGGGTGCTTCCGGCCACGAAGAACTTATCATTCAGTTCAATGCTCATATTGCTCATGCCGAGACCTGCAGTAAACGAAAGATCTTGCGGCAGAGATAATGTCCATTCGGTAAACATTGATGTAGTACCCGTAACCGTAGACTGGTTGCTTCGCATAGCGCCGATCACCCAATAAAATGCATTGGGATCGGCGGGATTGGCCACCATATTATAACCGATGATCTGCGCATTCTGTCTTTGCGATTCGATACCCGCAATGCCGCCCAGCGAAGCGCCATCCTTCAGATCGAATTTAAGGTCGAAGCTGGAGCGAAAACCGTAATTGATCGGGCTTTTATCCGTCCAGCCCGCAGCGGAACTGGAATTATTGGTCAGTCCCGATACAAACACATTGGTGGTATTCGAAAACTTATCGCTGAATGCATAGGTATGTCCCAGCCCGGCGCGTACGCTAACGATCTCTGAATGCCCGTTGCGTTTGATGTACTCCGGGTTGCCGCTGTAATCACCGGCTGCATATTGGGCCAGCGTAAGTTCGCCGCCTCTTTCATCATAGCTGCTGCTGTACCCGAAATACGCATTGATGGTCTGTTTGTCGGAAGGTTCGAAATCGGCAATAAGGTTCACAAAATCTTTGCGCGACTGGGTATGTGTCATATAGCCATCCGTGTGCTGCCGTCCGTAATTCAGCAATAAAGACGAATGTGCAGAAGCTGTCTGGAAAGTGGTTGTATAGCGCTGCAGGTCGTAACTGCCGATCGTGATACTTTCGCCGATAGCGGTTTTCCCTTTTTCCGGCTTTACGGTTTTCAGGTTCACCACACCGGCCACTGCTAGTCCGTACAGGGTGCCCGCTGGGCCCTTGGTTACTTCAACATTGCCGATGGAACCGAAATCGATATCATCCATCAGGGTAATACCTTCGGCGTCGGTAAGCGGCATGCCGTTAAGATATACTTTATAACCTTGTCCGTCGAAATTGCTGCTGATGCCGTTGGTTCCGCGGGTGCCGTTGCCATATCCCCTGATATTGAACTGCTGGCCGGAGGACACTGCGCGGCGCTGCATGCTTACGCCCGGCACATTACCATTGATGGCATCGTCGAGGAACAGGCCGGTACCGCGTTTCAGTTCCGTTTCATTCAGCTTGGTGATGGAAACAGGTTGATACAACAACGATTTATTGCGTGAGGAAGTAGCGGTGATCTCCACCTCATCCAGGCTGTAGTTGGAAGCCGCGAGTGCTATGCTAATTGTTTCGTTACAACTCTTTACCCTTTGTCTTTTGGTTTCGTAGCCGATAAAGGATACTGTTATCTCAGTAATGCCGTTGCAGGGCATTGAGAAGTTCCCATCCTTGTCTGTCAGCGCCATCGCCTTACCGGCCACAGTTATTGTGGCGCCGATAAGCGGGGTATGACCGCCGGCGTCTGTGATCCTGCCCTTCAGCGTTCCTTGTGCAAACACGCTGCCTGCTATGCATACCGCTATCAGTATGCTTAAAAAATACTTCATGTAGTTTAGTTTGATCAGTTAAAAAAACGCGGATCTATCCGCATCAACCGGTCAGCAGCGGGGCGGCGGGGTATGCACTTCGGCATTAACTACGGGATAGCAGGCCATGTGAAACGTAGGATAGCCGGCAGTAGATGCCGGTGAGGAAACGATTATTCCAGCTTGATCGGAGCAGATCGCCGGAGAGAATTTAAATACGGAAATGGCAGAGACAGGTGAACCGGGCTGTTCCTTCCGTACTTGTCTGATCTGTTGTTCGAGTTGGTTCTCGTTATCGTCTTTCAAAGCTGAGATATACAGGCTGTCTCCTTTCTGGCGCACAGTTACCACATCATACAGCTGGCCTTTATACCGGAATTCTTCATTTTGTTCTTCCCACTCGAACGAGGGATCGATGACCGCGGCGTTATTTACACGAAGCGAAAAAAAACTCCCGTAACGGATATCGGGATGTGTTTTAAGATAAGCCCGCATTTCCTGTTTGAGCCCGTACTGGTACACGGCGTACACCAGGTGATAACCGCCGGCATATACCAACAGGCAGCATAACAATCCTATGGATGCGAATTTTCTCAAAGCGGCCGAAAGATAGCGAATGTTTGGGCTTGGAGCCCCCGGCGTGCTTACTATTTGAACAGGTATCTGACGGTCAGTCCGCCATACAGGGTTGACCGGGGACCAGGCGTGAAATATTTCGGCGCCTGTCCGCCAATCGGGACCAGGTTGATGAGTACGAACTGCGCATAGCGGGTATTGAACAGGTTGTTGCTTCCCCAGAATACATCCAGGCTGAATTTGGAAATATGATCCTTTCCAAAAGAATGCCGGTAGCCCGCTTTTACATTCACCAGGTTATAAGAGTCCGCATACACCGTGTTGTCGAGGTTGATAGGCATGCGGTCCTGGAACATGTCGGTAAGATTCGCATAAAAGCCATTACCCGCCTCCAGGTCGACGCCGGCATTGAACACATTGCGCGGAATGCCGCTTACCCGAAGATTAGAGTAGTCTTTGGTGGCCGAATTGTTGTTGTTATCACTTTTGAGATCGGAATTGCGGCTTCCATTATAAGTATAAGACAGGAATGGACGTACCAGGCTGATAAATCCCTGCTTCGGGAGGAGCGCATAGTTCATCATGAGCTCAAGACCGGTAAAGTTCACCGCGCCGGCATTTACGAAAGCGATATATGCCGGCTGCCCGCCGCTTGCGGCAAAGGTCTGGGTTACCAGTTTATTGGTAACATCCATATTGAAAAAAGCGAAGTCAAGGTTCAGCGATTGCTTGAACAGGCTTGCCTTGGTACCTACTTCGAAAGTATTACTGATCTCGGGACCCACCTCGTCATTCACCTTACCCGTTTGCGCAATAATGAACTGGTTGGTGCCTGGCTGCGCGTAGCCCATGCTGTAGTTGGAGTATACGGAAACATATTTGCTGATGAGATGATTCACTACCCAGCGTGGTGTGATCAGCGGTTTAAATACGCGGAAGCCCGACTGGTTCACATAACCGTTGCCCGATGCCCGAAGGTCTTCATTATCGTAAGTGATGAAATTGGAACTGGCGCTGAACACCATCAGGGTATTTTTCGCAAGCGTAAGTTCCAGCATGCTGAAGATATTCCATTGCATCGGTTTCAGCTCAAGATCGGTACGCAGGCTGCCAAGCGCTCCGTTATTGAGGTTGTACGATTTCTGGTAGATAATATTCTTCGTGCCTTCCATGCCCAGGGTCACGCGCATATCCACGTTGCCGATCCTGGGCGTGTAGATGAACGCAGACCGGATGCCGAAAGTATTTTTATTGGTTTTGGTAAGTATGGTCGAGATCGCCTGCCCTATTTCCTGGATGCCGATAAAGAACGTGGTCTTGTTGCTGAGCAGCCTGGAAAAAGCATACTCATGCGACAGTCCCAGCCGGATGCTTTCCAGCTCGCTGTGCGAATTGTTGCGGATATAGTTGAGCTCCGAAGTATCAGGATAATTGATCAGGCCTGTACTGTCCACAAATCCTGAAAGGGCATCATTGGATTTGGTGTACTGCGCAAAAACCGAAATGGTACTGCGCGGACTATTGTACAGCGTGGCGTTCATATCCCAGAAATCCTTCTTGGAATAATTCTGCAGGCGATAGCCATCCGTTTTCTGCTGTCCATAGCTGAACAGGATATTGGTTTTCGTGTTACCGATGCCCACCGATGTTGTTGTCCGGAACAGGCCATTGGAGCCGGTGAGCAGCGATTGCCGTAACGTAACACCATCAGGCGCTTTTTCCGACAGCAGGTTCACCACACCGCCGATACCCGTTCCATAGATGCTGGATACAGGACCCCTGAACACTTCTACCCTGCCAAGTGTGGCAAAATCGATATCGTCGAGATTGGTAGTACCGTCTGCTTCCGTAAGCGGGATATCGTTGTAGTATGCTTTATAACCGATACCGTTGATATTGTTCTGGTTTCCGTAACCGCGGAGTATGATCCTTGCACTGGTATTGATATTCCGCAGTTCGATCCGCACCCCGGGCAGCAGGTTAAACGTATTCTGCAGGTCTATCTGGTTATTGCGCTGGATATCGCGGGTAACAAGCGTAGCGATAGAACCCGGGGTTTTGAAAAGATTCTTCCCGTTATACAATCCGCGCACCTGGATCGCATTGGTCTGGTAGTTCACCGCTTCGAGGAAAATATTTACAGGCAGTCCGAGATTCACCACCATCGCATATTTTGGCGCATAGCCAAAGGCGGTGATGAACACCAGCATGCTTTCGTTTCTCCGGACGGGTAAAACAAAACTTCCGTGATCGTCTGCCCGCAATGTGTCTTTTCCATTGAATTCGATGAATGCGCCGGGAATGGCCTGGCTGAGGTAGAGATCTTTCACAACACAGCTAACCGTACCGGTCTGGGCACCGGCCTGCAGGCTAA
>JAFBAN010000090.1 GCA_019247775.1 Chitinophagaceae bacterium
TTTTTCTGCACCGAGTTCAACACCGTCTCGAGCGGGATGGTGACGAATTTTTCTACTTCCTCGGCGCTGCGTCCCGGCCACTGCGCAATGATCACCACCTGGGTATTTGTAACATCGGGGAAAGTTTCAATAGGCGTATTCTTGTAACTGATGATCCCGATCACCACCAGGATACCTGTAAAGAAAAAGATCAGGTAGCGATGGCGCAGGGAAAAATGAATGATATTCTTGATGAATTTGTTCATGGTTGTGTGTTTGATCCAAGGATGAATTACTGGTTCTCCAGAATAGCATTGTAGAACAATACCTGGTTCTTCGAGATGATCACTTCGCCTGCATTGAGGCCCCCGCCAATGTATGCCCGGTCATTTTCCGTCTTGATGATGAAGACCTCGCGCAACTGCAGGTTGCATTTATCCTTGTACACTACCACGAAGTTTCGTCCGCCTTCGAACACCATGGCGTCCGCAGGGATACTCACCGCTTTCGACTCCTCGGTATTTTCGATCTGTACGCTGGTGAACATTTCGGGTTTCAGCAACAGTCCCTCGTTCGGCAGGTTAATGCGGATGCGCATCACTTTATTATCGGGGCTCAGCACCTCGCTGACCTTGTCTACCCGGCCGCGAAAGGTTTTGCCGGGATAGGCGATGGTGCGTACAAGCGCCGTATAGCCTTCGCGTACGCGGGCGATATCCGTTTCGAACACATTGGCCCAGATCCACACATCCTTTAGATCGGAAATGGTGAACAGGTTCTCAGCGTTATCAGGACGGATAAAACTGCCCGCATTGGCTTTCTTCTCCACGATATAACCGCTGATCGGCGCTTTTACGGTGAGTATACCGCTGGCATTGGTATTGCCGCCGCCATTGATGCGCAGCGCGTCGTTGATCTTTTGGTTAACGGCAAGCGCTTTCTGATAATTTTCTTTCGCTTCTTCATATTCCTTTTCGCTGCTGATGCCTTTCTCGTAAAGGGATTTGGTATTCTCCATATGCCTTCTGGCAATGGCGATATCCGATGCCGTCGTCTTCAGGTCGCTGTAGTTGCCTGCAATGTCGGCGCTGCGGATCACGGCCAGTACTTGCCCGGCAGCAACATGATCACCCAGTGAAACTTTCACGTCCATGACCTGGCCGCTGCTGAAAGGAAATACTTTCACTACTCTATTCTCATTAAACCCGACTTCGCCCGATAACTGCAATTCGTTGCTGATATTGGTGAGCCTTGCGGTATCGAGGGTGATGCGATGGGTCATCGAATCGCTCACACATACCGGCTTTTTATCGTCATTCTTTTTTTCTTCGGTCTTGCAGGACACAAAACAAGCCTGGGCCAGCAGAAAAAGTATGGGTAGTATCTGTTTCATAATTTTTTTGTTGAATTATTTGATAAGATCGCTGCCGGCATGGTAATTCAGTTCCTCTTTCGCCAGTTGCAGGTTCAGGTGCTGTTGCAGCAAACGCTGTTGCGACGCAGTATAATCATTGAAAAAATCCAGGAACTCCAGCAGGCCGATCTGTTTCTGCTGGTAACTCTGCAGGATATTCCGGTACATATCCCGGTACCGGGCATAAAAACTTTTTTGCACCGCATTGTCCTGCTGCAGGCTCAGCTGCCATTTATGAAAAGCATTGCCGAGATTGTTGCGCAGTTCTGTTTCTGCATTTGCGGTTATCGATTGCTGCTGCCGTATGCTGTATTCTGCCGACCTGATATTACCCTGGTTCTTATTCAGCAGCGGTATCGGCAAGGAGATGCCCAGACCGATATAATTCGGAGCGAAACTGGAGTTGCGGTCGAAATTCGGACCAACCGTTATATCGGGAACCCGTAGCGAGCGCTGATAAGCCAGGTTTTGCTGCTGGTACACCACCTGTGCCTGCTGAAGCAGGTAGGCCGGATTGTTCTGCTTCGCCGACTGGAATAAAAGATCTTGATCTGTAAGGCTGCCCTCACCAGGGCCGGTAAAACCGGTGGCGGGCTTAACGAAAACATCGGTCCTGATCTGCAGCAGTGTTCTCAGGTCCGACTCGTTTTCGGTGATGTTCCTGTCCAGTTCGGTGATATCCTGTTGCAGCGAGATCCCCAGTCCCTGGATGCGCAGATAATCCTTCTGTGCAATATTGCCGGCGCTGAGCTGCGCTTCCATGCCAGACAACAGTTTGTTCAGCTGCTCCAGCTGGGCTTCGTAAATATGCCTGGTCTCGAGCTGCTGAACCAGGTTATAATAATCGGTGTGCAGCTGGTAGCGAAGGTTACGGAGCACATCCTGCAGTTGCAGCTCGCTTAGTTTGGCATTGGTGGATGCGAGGCCGATCAGTTTGCCGCGTTTGCCGGCTGTTCTGATCAGCTGCTGCAACTGGATATAATACTGGCCGGTATAGCTGCCATCGGCGTTCTTGCCATAGGGAAGGAAACGCCCTCCCGCGGCGATCACCTGGTCTGTATTGAGCACGGGATTATCCCAGAGCCGGGCCTGTTCTATCAGCGCTTTCTGCGCATCCACATTGTAATGCGCCGCAAGCAGCAGCAGGTTGCTGTCCAGAAAGCGTTTCTCCATTTCCGGAAGGGGGAGGCGTAAGGTATCCGTCAGGCCCTGTGCTTTTAAAGGCAGTTGGAAGCCGAGCAGTATTACCACGATTGCAGCCTGCCAACGCCGGCAGCTGCCCAGTATGTAACTAAACATAAAAAAGTTTAAATGACGAATAGGAGAATGCTACTCCGCGAAGGGGAGCAGTAAGAAAAGATTCACCTATGCTTTGGGAGGAGGCGGATTGATCTCGCAGAAATAGAGATAACGATAAGGATCGTCCAGAACCGCAGCCGCAGCTGCAGATGCCTGCTCCGGTTCAGGCATATGGAATGCCTGGAAACTGATCGCTTTGAAAGCGGCATGCTTATGAAAATGAAGGTCTTTGTGATGTTGCGACTGCTCGGGTATCGCGTTGGTATGGCCCAGCAATACCTCAACTACATATTCAACTACCGTTTCGGAAATATTGACCCCGCAATTGCCGTCATCGGCATAGAGCGGTTTGAAATCCTGGGCGTAGATACTCAGGTTCAGCAGTTGCAGGGCTACCACCAGGGTGATGGCACGGATGATATATTTTTTTGCCGACAGCACAGTTTGGTCCTGCAAGATTACAAGCTTTGACCGTGATTGGATGTTAAAGTTTCTTAAAGGCCCCCGGTGATCGGGGAATCCTGGGTAAAGTCAAAAGTAAAAAATCAAAAGGCAAAAGTAAAACCGCTGGATTTTGACTTTTGCCTTTTGATTTTGATTTATCTATTAAGCTACACCTTCTTTGCTTCCGCCTTACCCAGCGCCCTGCTTTTCGCAAAGTCTACCAGGATAGGCGCCGCCACGAAGATGGAAGAGTAAGTACCTGTGATCACACCCACCAGCATCGCAAAGGCGAAACCGCGGGTTACTTCACCGCCGAAGATAAAGAGGATCAGGATGGTCAGGAATACGGTCAGTGAGGTCATGATCGTACGGCTCAGGGTTTCATTGATGGCCCGGTTGATCACCGAAGCATTGTCCGAACCCTTCATCAGCCGGCTGTCTTCACGGATCCTGTCGTACACGATCACGGTATCGTTCATCGAGAAACCGATCACCGTCAGTACCGCCGCAATGAAATGCTGGTCGATCTCGAGCGGGAATGGCACGATACGCCTGCAATAACTGAACACGATCAAAGTTACCAGCACATCGTGCAGCAACGAGAAGATCGTACCGAGTGAATACCTCCAGTCGCGGAAACGGATGAAGATATACAGACAGATAATGATCATACCGAATATCACCGCCTTGGTAGCGCCTTTTTTCAGGTCGTCCGAAATGGTAGGCAGTACGGTCTGCGACCCCTGTTTGTAATTTTTCTCGAAGTCGGCGAAGCTTACACTGGCAGGGATATGGTTCTTGAGGCCATGGTAGAGTTTGTTCTCTACCAGCGAGTCGATATTGGCGCCGGTTTCCTTGATCTTGTAAGAAGTGGTGATGTTCACCTGGTTCTTCGTATCAACGGTTTTAATGATCACCGCCTCGCCGAATTCTTTTTTCAGTTCATCGCGGATCTCATCGGGGTTAACGGCTTTATCGAAACGCACGGTATAACTGCGTCCGCCGGAGAACTCCACGCCCTCATCAAATCCATTAAAATAAGTGCCGATGCCGGCGATCAGGATGATCGCAGACAATACATAAGCGTACTTCCGATATTCAATGAATTTGAATGAAGCATGTTTGAAGATGCGTTTGGAGATACCGGTGAAATATTCGAAGTGACGGTTCTTATTCGTGTACCAGTCGGTGATCAGTCTTGATACCAGGATACCGCAGAACAGCGACAGCAGGATACCGATGATCTGCGTGGTAGCGAAGCCCAGTACCGGACCCAGACCAAAATAAGCCAGGATGATAGCGGTAAGCAGGGTAGTTACGTGCGCATCCAGTACCGGTGACAAGGATCTTTTATAACCATCGTTTACCGCGGTCTGGTAGCTCTTGCCTTTGGTAAGCTCTTCCTTGATCCGCTCAAAGATGATCACATTCGTATCCACCGCCAGACCCACCGTAAGCACAAGGCCCGCAATACCCGGCGCCGTCAGCGTAAAGCCGAGTGCACTGAGAATACCGATGGTGAACAGGAGGTTGAGGATAAGGGCGATGTTTGCCACCCAGCCGCCGGTATTGAAGTACAGCAGCATCAGCGCAAAGATGACGATGAAGGAAATGATGAAGGCCATGGCGCCTCCGGTAACGGATTGCTTACCCAGGGTAGGGCCTACCTGTTGTTCCTGCACGATCTTGGCAGGAGCGGGGAGCTTACCGCTTTCGAGGATCTGGGCCAGATCCTGCGCTTCTTTAACCGTATAGCTGCCGGCGATCTGTGAATTACCGGTGGTGATAGGCTCATTTACATTGGGAGCAGAATACACAAAATTGTCCAGCACCACGGCAATCGGCCTGCCTACGTTCCTTGTGGTCAGCCTTGTCCATATAGCCGTTCCGATCCGGTCCATATTCATCTTGATGGCTACACGGCCGCGCTCATCGTAATCCTGCGAAGCGCTGATGCCTTCACCGCCCAGTTCTGCCTGGCCATTGTCGAGTGTTTTGATCGCATACAGGGTAAGGATATCCTTAAATTTAGGATCGTTCAGTTCGGCCTTGCCGTACATGAATACCAGGTTGGATGGGAACTGGTTCTTCACGAAATCCAGACGCAGGTAATCGTTCAGTGTACCGGTATCTTTGGAAGCGATATAACCGATCATCGCCGGATACACCGCTTTTCCGTCGGACCCCTGGTAGGGTTGTGCTCCGGATATCAGTTTGCCGAGCGGATTTTTATTCGCTTCCGCTTTGGCAGAATCTGCTTTTGCATTACCCGTTTTTGTGTTCCGGGCAACATCCGAAATCCTGGCTGTTTTGGTAGTATCGCCGCTAAGCGCAGCAGCTACCGGTTTTGAAGTATCGGCGGCTGCTTTGGCCGCAGTGTCTTTTGGTTTGTTATTACCGTTGAGGTAATCTTCAATGGCCCTATTGGCGGCAGCCAATCCGTTCTGCAATTCTTTGCTTTCGATGGTATACACCTCGAAGAACTGCAGGTTGGCGGTAGACTGCAGGTAAGATCTTACCCTGGCTTTATCGGTAACACCTGCGAGTTCGATATTGATAATGCCTTTGGCGGGGTCGGGATTGATATTGGGCGAAGCCACACCGAAGCGGTCGATCCTGGTACGCAGGATCCGGTACGTGGTATTGAAAGCAATATCGGCCTGATCGTGCAGGTAACTTGCAACTTTGTCGTCGCTGTCATCGATCTTGATCTTTCCATTGCTCCGCGAAGCGAAGAAAGGCGCCAATTTGGTACCCGGGCTGATCCGGTTGTATTCTTCACGGAAAAGCGTGATCAGGTTGGCGCTGGTATTGGCTTTACGCTGTACGGCAGCTTCGAGAGCTTTGTTGAACTGCGGATCCTTCGTGTAGTTGGCGAGCGACTTGATCAGTCCGTCGAGTCCCACTTCCATGGTCACGCTCATACCTCCCTGCAGATCCAGGCCCAGCATCAGTTCTTTTTCTTTGGCTGCGCTGTAAGTGGTAAGACCGAAAGCCAGCTTGGTGTCTTTGGTGCTGTCGAGCAAACGCTTCAGCCTGTCTCTCTTAATATCGGCGAGGGTATCTGCATAAGCGGCCTGGAGTTCTTTGTTGCCGGGGTATTTTACCTCGGGGGCAGGGAACCTGCTCATCCACTGAGTGGCTTTCGCCTCCATGGCGCTTTCGTGGCTCTTAACGAACCAGGTGAAGGATAATTGATACAGGCAGATGAGTATCAGGGCAATCGCAAAAAATCGCACTAAACCTTTCAGTTGCATAAGTGGTGTCGGTTTTCAATTTTTTTAGAGCGGCAAAGATAGGGGAATGGGAATGAATTCGCCGTTTGGGGTTTGTCCACTTCTGTGGACGGGGCCGGAGGCTGGATCGGCAGGAACATCAACACCCGGCTGGGGCTAAAACCCGGATATGCCTTGACCAGTGATACCCGGCCTGGAAGCGAGGTTAGAGATCCTCCTGGCGGTATCGTGAAATAGTGAACCCAGACATATCATTCACCCCAGCCTTCAGGCTGGGGACCAGACGAATAGGGTATCCTGGGCTTTAGCCCCATCAGGCTCGTGCGCCGGCCGATGGAGCTGCGTTTATGGGATATCTTGTGTTCGGACTTATTTCACATCCGTCAACGTCACGTCGAAGAACAGCGGTTCGTTGGGTTTGATGGCAGTGCCGCTGCCTGCACAGCTGTAGGCCAGGGCTGATGGGACAACTAATTTGATACGGCCGCCTTTCTTGATCAGGGGCACGCCTATTTTCCAGCCGTCGATCACACCGCTCAGGGAGAAGGTAACGGGATTGGAAGCGGCGTCGAATACGGTATTATCGAAGTGTTTGCCGGTATAAACCACTGAAACCGTGGAGGAAGTGGTCGGCGATGCACCTGTTCCGGGATCTATGATCTGGTAGAACAGCCCCGAAGTATGCTCACTGTAAGTAATGCCATTGGCGCTGCAATACGCGATCAGTTGCGCTTTTTCATTGGCCACCGGCACGGGCTGACAGCCGCTGTCATTTTTCCCGCAGGAAAGGGATACCATCGCCAAAACAAGAACACACGCAACAATTCTTTTCATGTACACTTTTTTAATAAGACCTGATACCCGTAGTTTAAGCTGCTTAACCTGCCGGGTTTTGCATTTTATTTTTGTTTTTCCGGGCCTGCAGCTCCAGGTAGCGCTGTTCCATCATTTCCCACCTGAATTTCCGGTAAAACAGCGCCAGGAAAAAAGAGATCACCACTATGGCCAGCAGAAAAACGATCGCGCTGAGCCTCGAATTGGCTTCCATATTGGCCCTTTCATACCAGCCGGACGACAATACGATCATTACCGCCGCGCCCAATGCGAATCCGGCCGACATGCCTACCAGGAAAGGCCTTATGCTTTTACGCTGTTTTTCCCGGTTCTGCTTCCAGTACAACAGGAATTGTTCCTCCTCCGGACTCAACATGCCGGCAAAGATAGGCCCGGGCAGGCATCTTCGGCCGATGAATTTGAATCTGCGGGAGAAATTACAGCCGAACCGCTACCGGAGTAGTATCTTGTACGATGCGATCGCTCAGACTCCCCGCGGCATTGCTGTTCTTTTCAGTGCTGGCACTGCACTGCCTGTGTATTTTTTATGGATGGCAGGAGGGAAGATTCATTACCAAGATCCTGCTCGTTCCCATCTTGATCGGAGCGCTATTCATCTCCCGAAACCGATTTCCCTTTTGGGTATATGCCGGCCTTGCCGGTTGTTTTTTAGGCGATCTTTTGCTGACCCGGAACGGCGAATTATTCTTTATGCTGGGTATGCTTGCTTTTATCCTGGCGCATATCTTCAACGGCATCTATTTTTACAGACTGCAGCACAGTTACTCATGCCGGATGCGCGAAGCTTTTATTATGGCCGTATGGCTGATGTTATTGTCGGCCGTCGTATTTGCGATACTCAACCCTTACCTCGGTAAACTGCGTATCCCCATCCTCGTATACATGGTGATCATCAGTGTAATGTCCATACTGGCGGCATCCACTACCGGTAACAGCACGGTAAAGCCCGTGAGCCTGCTGCGTTTTATTCCGGGAGCAGGTTTTTTCGTACTATCGGATGCAATGCTTGCTCTGAACAAATTCCTGGTCCACGATCCTCACCTGGACATCCCTGTGATGCTCAGCTATGGCGGCGCCCTGTATTTCCTGGCCGATGGCTTCAGCAGGGTGGCCGCGGGCTCCACGCGTTTTGCCAAAAATTAAGCAGCTATTAAGGCCGGTTTTCAAGAGCTGCCGCATGCATGAAGTAACTTGTAGCATGATGGTGTTAGCTTTCCTGCAGCGCCGGATACTTTTTATTTACTGGCTGGTGCTGTTCGTCCATTGCTGTTTCATTAAGCTGGGATGGCCCTATATTGCCATCACCAAACCCATGTTCGTGCCACTGCTGCTGGCCTATCTGCTGGTGAGGGATAATCATATCGGCCGCACACCCGGCAAATTCATTTTTTATGTAGGTCTTTTCCTGGCCCTGTTCGGCGATATATTGATGATCTCGGTCAACAATACTTTTTTCCTCAGCGGGATGATCATTTTCATGATCATGAACCTCTGCTATGCATTTTCCTTCTTCCAGCTGGCAGAGATGAAAGTGTATGATCCACTTGCCCTGGCTGTTACTACTTTCATTTTATATGTGATCGGGTTCTGCTTTTACGAAGCGATGAAAACCGATCTGGGCGATTACGGTCCGCCGGTGGTCGTATACATGTTCATGGTATCGGTGATGGTGCTGACGGCCGTGAATCTGGCCAGGGGCGGACGGCTGCGCGAAGCGGGGGCCCGTTATATTCTTCCAGGCGCGGTCATTTTCCTGGTCGAGAATATGCTGGTGGCGGCAGGCACTTTTCATTATGGCGGCGACAGGAATATCTATGTGACCGTGATAATCACTTATGCTGTCGCTCAATTCCTGTTCATGAAAGGCATCGAGAAAGCTTACCTGCAACACCCGCAGGAATACCTGGTATCGGATTCCCGTTATTGAATTCTCCGCGTCTCTACGCCTCCGCGGTAAAAAAAATAACCGCGGAAGCGTAAAGACGCGGAGATAAAAAAAGACCCGCAAAAAGCGGGTCTTCTATTAAGTTGAACGACTGAATTAATAGCCACCCATACCGCCCATATCTGGGGCGCCATGTGCATGTGGTGCTTCAGGCTTCGGCTTATCGGCGATCACGCACTCGGTAGTGAGTAACATGGCCGCGATAGAAGCTGCATTCTCCAGCGCTACACGGGTAACTTTGGTAGGATCGATCACACCTGCCTTGAACAGGTTCTCGTACACTTCAGTGCGGGCATTGAAACCGAAATCGGCCTTGCCTTCTTTCACTTTCTGTACCACGATAGAACCTTCGATACCGCTGTTGATCACGATCTGGCGCAGCGGCTCTTCAATAGCCCTTTTTACGATCTGGATACCGGTTGCTTCGTCTTCATTGGCGCCTTTCAGTTTTTCGAGGCTTTCAACGGCGCGGATATAAGCTACACCGCCGCCAGGTACGATACCTTCTTCCACAGCAGCTCTTGTTGCATGCAGGGCATCATCCACACGGTCTTTTTTCTCTTTCATTTCCACTTCGGTAGCGGCACCTACGTACAGTACGGCAACACCGCCGCTCAGTTTGGCCAGGCGCTCCTGGAGTTTTTCACGGTCGTAGTCTGAAGTGGTATTCTCGATCTGTGCTTTGATCTGGTTCACACGCGCAACGATATCGGTTTTCTTGCCTTTACCGCCAACGATGGTCGTATTGTCTTTGTCTATGGTTACGGAAGAAGCCTGGCCCAGGTAACCCAGATCGGCATTCTCCAGTTTGAAGCCCTGCTCCTCGCTAACCACGGTACCTGCGGTGAGGATACCGATATCGGTCAGCATTTCCTTACGACGGTCGCCGAAGCCGGGCGCTTTTACAGCAGCCACTTTCAGCGTACCGCGCAGTTTGTTTACCACCAGGGTAGCCAGTGCCTCACCTTCGAGGTCTTCGGCAATGATCAGCAACGGACGACCGCTCTGGGCAACTTTCTCCAGGATATGGAGGATATCTTTCATGGCACTGATCTTCTTGTCGTAGATCAGGATGTACGGGTTCTGCAGTTCCACTTCCATTTTTTCGCTGTTGGTAACGAAATAAGGAGAGAGGTAGCCGCGGTCGAACTGCATACCTTCCACCACATCAACTGTGGTATCGGTACCTTTCGCTTCTTCTACGGTGATCACGCCTTCTTTACCCACTTTGCTCATGGCAGTGGCGATCAGTTTGCCGATCTCGCTGTCGCTGTTGGCAGAGATCGTAGCCACCTGCTCGATCTTCTTGGTGTCGTTGCCAACTACCTGCGACTGTGTCCGCAGGTTATCGATCACAGCAGTAACCGCTTTGTCGATACCGCGCTTCAGGTCCATTGGATTGGCGCCTGCAGCAACATTCTTCAGACCTTCGGAAATAATAGACTGGGCCAGTACGGTTGCAGTGGTAGTACCGTCACCGGCGATATCCGCGGTTTTCGAAGCCACTTCTTTCACCATCTGGGCGCCCATGTTCTCGGTCGCATCTTCCAGCTCGATCTCTTTTGCAACGGTGACACCGTCTTTGGTCACTTGAGGAGCGCCGAATTTTTTCTCGATCACCACATTGCGGCCTTTCGGTCCGAGGGTTACTTTAACAGCGTTGGCCAGGGTGTCAACGCCTTTTTTCATTTTATTTCTTGCTTCAATGTCAAAGAAAATTTGCTTTGCCATATTTGTTAAGTTGAGATTTTGAGAATTAAAATTTGAAAATTTGGAATCTGATAAGGCCGATACTTTCGATCAGCATTTTCAAATTAAACGATCGCCAGGATATCGCTTTCACGCATGATCAGCAGGTCCTGTCCGTCGATCTGGATCTCAGTTCCGGCATATTTACCGTACAGGACGGTATCGCCCACTTTTACAGTTACAGGCTCGTCTTTTTTACCGGCGCCGGCAGCTACGATCGTACCGCGCTGTGGTTTTTCTTTTGCAGTGTCGGGGATGATGATTCCGCCGGCAGTTTTTTCTTCAGCAGCGGCAGGCTTAACAATTACCCTGTCGTGCAGCGGAGTAACGTTGAGTTTTTTTGCCATGTGTTATAGGTTTTAATAGATTGAGTTAATATGACAGCCCTTTCCTCGATTTCTATGCCAGTCAAACCGTTCCGGCCAAAATTTCAGCCTACTGTCCGCCATGCGGGCGATCACCTGGTCCGGGATGTCAGAAACGGCGCAAAGATGGGGGAAGTTTCCGATATCCCCCGTGTCAAATTTTCATAAACTGCGCCCGGCCAAAGTTTCCCGATCTGCAATCCCGGCGCCACCCGTTTCCGTATCTGTGCTGATGAAATCGATCTGCATATCCCTGCTCTTATTCCTGACCATTGTTTCCGTTTCCTGCCGTAGCCATAGCGGTCCACTGGCGGATACCCGATATACCGACAGCCTCTGCAAATCTTACAAGCCCTCTTCCCTGGAAAAACTGGTTTCGGCCGATCTGGATTTCTGGCAGTCCAGGCTCAACACATCTCCGGGCAGTTTTACAGCGGGTTCGCGGTTGGCAGGTTGCCTGGTACAACGATTCCACCTGTACGGCCATATAGCCGATCTGCGCCGGGCCGACTCGCTGCTGTCGGCACTCAGTGCGGCCTCCAATGGCAATGAGGCTGGACTGCTGCGGGCTATGGCTTCACTCAGCATTACCCGGCATTGTTTCAGGCAGGCGGATAGCCTGGTAAGTATGGCTTTAGCCATCGGCACCGAGAAATATACTTCAACGCTGCTGCAGTTCGATACCCGTTTCGAGCTGGGTGAGACCATACCCGCATCCAGGGCCCTGCTTTCCTGCTCCGCCACCAACGAATACGGCTTTTTCTTCAGGCTGGCCAAATGGAAACATCTCCAGGGCGAAACCGACAGCGCGGCGTTTTACCTGGGCAAAGCACTGGAATGGGCTGGCAGTTCTTCCCTGCTCAGGCAGTCTGCGCTTTCGAATATTGCCGATCTCTACATGCATGAGGGCAGAATGGAAGAAGCCGCTCCATTGTACCGGCAAAGTCTCGCAATAGACGCGTCCGACTGGCGCAGCCTGCAGGGACTGGGCAGGATCGCTTTGCTGCATGACGGGAATTCCGAACTGGCAGAAAAGATATTTCGCTTCATTGCAGGCCGAAATGAACTTCCGGATGCCTGCTACAACCTGATCTGGCTTGCCGAACAAAAAAAGGACAGCGCGGCTACCCGGTTAGCGGCCGCCGCCTTCGCAAAAAAAGCCGAGGCTGACTGTTACGGCGGCATGTATCGCAAATACCTGGTGGAATGCTATACCGGTGTTCTGAATGATCCTTCCCGGGCCTTGCAACTGGCTGCCGCGGAATTGCAGAACAGGGCCACGCCGCAGACCTATAGCTGGTATGCATGGTGCCTGTATAAAACCGGTGAGTACGACAAAGCGCTGGCCATTTATAAAGCGCATGTTTCGGGCAAACCGCTCGAAGCGCTGGAACTGTATTGGATGGGAAAAATGATGCAGGGTATGAAAAAACCTTACAATGCTCAGGAGTTCTTTCATGCCGCCAACAGAAACCGGTATGATCTCTCGCCATCGAAGCAGTCAGACCTGCTTTCCCTGATCAATTAACATGGTGTTTGTTCATTTGCAATTGGGTGAAGGATACAATCCTTCCCGGTCCTGCTGCAGTACCGCCTTCCCTTTGTCATAACTGATGATCCAGATCGTGTCGAAATCATCGCCCGCCCATTTACCCGGATGCTTGACCCCGAGTGCCTTTGCGATATTGTCGATAGCGGAATGTTCCCAGACCACCAGCACCGTACCGCTGCGTTGCAGGATATCCGCGGCGAGTGCACCGTAGGCATCCACACTGTAATTACTGTTTACTTTCAGATTGTATTGCGTGGCAAACGGGGTAATGGTCTGGAACATCCGCAGATGTCCTGATTTTTTTCCGTTGCTGACAGCAGGCACATAAGTATAATCCGGTTTCCCGAATTTCTGGTGGAGTACGGCGGGTAAAGCGGCTGCGCGGTTCTGTCCCTGGCAGGAGAGGTTCTTTCCTTTATCAGGCTTTTCTGCGTGCCGGATTATGATCACCCGCAACGGAGGAGCTGCGGCGGCAGACGATTGCATAACAGCCAGAAAAAAGACCAGGGCTAATAAAATACGGGAATAAAAAGATGCTTGCATGCCGCAGATGCCTAAAAACCCGTGCCATTGGGCTTAGGCAAGCACCCGTTCGATGGTCCAGTAACCGGCTATCAGGGCAATGACCAGCGATATGGGAACAACGATCCGTTTCCGGTATTGCAATGGTTCCGAAAACCGGCGGGCTACCAGGAACCAGGCCAGCAGTATGATGCTCAGCTGCCCCAGTTCAACCCCTACATTGAAGCTGATCAGTGAAAGCAGGTAAGCCTGCTGCGGTAATCCCGTCTCGGCAAGCGCGCCGGCAAACCCGAGCCCGTGCACCAACCCGAACAGGAACACCACGGCGATCCGTGAAGTCTTTAAACGCGGCGAGAGGATGTTTTCCAGTGCCACATAAACGATAGACAGCGCGATCAGCGGTTCGATGATCCGCGACGGGGGTGTGATGATATGATAGGCCGCCAGGATCAGCGTTACGGAATGGGCGATGGTAAAAGCGGTTGACTGAACGACAACAGTCTTCAATTTCGGGCTCAGCAGGAACAGACTCAGCACGAACAGAATATGATCGAACCCGAGCGGAAGGATATGTTTGAAGCCGAGGATAAGATACAACCAGGCCGCGCCTGCTTTGCCCATCTCATCGAGATCCTGCACCGCCACATGCGCAGATGCCTGGCAGCAGATCAATATCGCCGGCAGAAGCAGCACTGCTTTGTAACGGACCCTGATATCGGATATGGCGCTTTTCATGATCAAAAGAAAACAGCGAATTTGAGCCGGGCGAAAACAGGCGTACCCGGCGTAAAATTAAGTTCGGTAACAGGGGCCGGCTCATCGCGTAAACGGGAAGTGGTGGCGAACTGTGCCTCGTTCCATTCCGTATTCAGCAGGTTCTCCACCGCCAGGCCGATCTCGAAACCCGGCCTGGTATAGTTGAGCGCGAGATCGGTTACCCAATAACCTTTGGCCACGATCGAATTGCTCTCATTGGCTGGCCGGTCTTTCATATAGCGATAACTGATACTGCCATTCAGTCCACGCGGATTTTTGTAAAATATCCCGCCCGTGCTGGTTGCCACCGGAGCCAGCGGGAGGTAGTCTTGCCCTTTCACAGCATCCACCGCTTTTGGCCGGGTGAGGTTCAGGTTCAAATTGGCAAACCAATGCTTATCGAATTGGTAATGCAGCATCCAGTCGATGCCGATGCGTTTGCTGCGGCCGCTGGGTTCGATATTTCCATCATCGCCCACATACACGAATTCCTGGTCGAGGTAAAGCCACCAGGCCGCGATATTGATCAGCAGGTTGGGAGCGGGCTTGAGAATGATGCCCAGATCGGCGCCATAGGCAGCGGGCAATACACCCTGGCCTTGGTTTGCGACAATAACACGCGCATCGTTCGAATGAAAACCGCGGCCTGCTTTCAGGTACAACTGGGTTTGCCTGCTGAAAGTATACTGGAGATTCAGTTTCGGGTTGAAGATGATCTGCGATCGGGAAGGAACTGAAGGATGAAGCCGGTCGACATAGGATGCCTGCAGATAGTCGGCACGCAGTCCTGCTTCCACCGACCAGTTACCGATACTCAGTTCCTGCCGGGTATAAGCGAATGCATTGGTTTCACCGATATCCCCCAGCGTAATATCATCCAGTAACCGGCGGGCCTCAACATGAGCGAGACGGCTGTTTTGGATGATATCGCGACGCATCCCTGCTCCATAAACAGCATTCCAGTGGAGCTGGCCTTCTTCATTGCGGCTGCTGAACCTTGCATGGAAGCCAAACAGGTTGCGCTCTTCCGCCTGGTTGATGGCATCGCCATGAATACTGTCTTCCAGGAAAAAACTGAAATTGGAATACAGGTTGAAAAGATAGCGGGAATAATAAGCCTGCAGATCAAGCCCTGCCTGTGAAGAGAACCGGTGCGTAAGCAGGATATTGGCATTGTATCTTTCCGTTCTTCCTCCCTCGGTAGGATCGATCGATCCGAACCGGTCGGTTAAACCGGATGCCACTGCGCGTTCCGGGATCTGCCCGGATGCATTCCATTTACTGCTGAATGCAGAAGCAGAAGCGGTCAGCTGTGTACGATCGCTGATTGCCAGCCTGTATTTTCCAAACAGGTTGAAACGGATGAAATGCTGCGGGTTGATGGTGGCGCCATCCGTATAATTATATTCCGAAGCGAGGTATGCGCTTTGACGGTCCTTATCATGTTTCAGCAGGTCGAACATACCGAGCACCCGGTAGCTGTTAAACCGTCCGGCTTCGAGTTGCACGCGATTGCCCGCAATGCTGTTGTAAGTAGAAAGATCTACATATCCGGCGGTGTTCAGATCACCATGCTGCGCATAGTAAAGTCCCGCGCCAAAATCGATCCTGTTCACCGTTTCCGGAATGATGAAATGAGCATCGGCATATCCCTGTCCGTGGGCGTGGGACACCATATTCACAGGCATTCCATCTACGCTCACCGCCACATCGGTTCCATGATCGCAGTCGAAGCCGCGAAGGAAGATCTGTTCAGCCTTGCCGCCGCCGGCATGCTGTGCCACGAACAATCCCGGCACCACCCGCATCAGTTCCTGTGTATTCCTCACCGGCCTGAGATCCAGATCTATCTTGGTCAATGACTGGAATGTGGAGAACTGGCGTTTCTGAAGCACCAGTACATCTTGCAGCCGGATGGCCGCAGGTTGCAGTGCGATCTTCAGTTCCGTTTCGGGGGAGATATTGATCAGCAGGGGCGCATAGCCGGCAGAAACGATCCGGATGGTTTTCTGCACAGCGGGAATAAGAAAATATCCCTGCTGGTCTGTTACTCCAAGAGCGATACTGTCCACCGACAAGATAGTGGCCGACTCGATGGGTTGTCTGTTCACCGCATCGATCAGTTTACCGCGTACCGGCGCCTGGCCAAAAACGCAGGAGAACAGAAGGGTCGATATCAGGGTTGCAAACGATCGCATAAAGCTTGAATGGATCAAAGCTGCCCGCACACCGGCGAACAGCTTTGATCTGTAGAATTGATTACCAGGGCGACGCCAGATAAGGGAACGAAGACAGGAATGGCTTGTCATTCGCGTTTACCTTGTCGGAGGTAAGGCCGGGATTGGATGTACCGGCGCTGCCGCCAAAGATCAGCAACAGTTCCGTGTCGATCACATCATCGCCAAGCGCCCGGCCGGTAAGCACATTGGTGCCATCGAAGAAAGTGGTTGTGCCGGTGGTGGAAACATTGATCACGTCTGTTGCCAGCAAACCGGTGAAAGCGGATGCGCTAAGCCCAAGTGCATTGGTGGTATAAGCCGGGTTCAGGGCCAGCAGGCGCGACTGGAATTTAGACTGGAAGGCGGCGCCCATGGCTGAGGGTATTGTTGTATTGAAAGCATCTTTGTCGGCGCCCAGGTTGAAGACCGTATTGATCGCCGGCCTTCCCATCTGGTCTTCTGTCTGGTAAGTAATACCGGCAAAAATATTCACCGGGGTATCTGAATTCTTTTTGCAGGCGCCGAACAGAACGATCGTGCATGCTGCCAGGGCCAGTGCGGCCACGCTATTTGATTTTTTCATGAGATGATAATTGAGTTGGTTAAATTTTACGTTTGGCTTCGGCCCAGATATTCACTTTTCCGTTGGTAGTGCCGAGCATGGATTTAGGCAGTTCAACTACAATGCTCATCACATTGGTACCCTTGAACGAGTCATTGCCGGGATTGTTGAAAGAGGAAGCCGTACCCGCCAGTATTTTTTTGAATTGATCCAGGTCGAAGAAAAAAGGATCGTCCCTCGGCCCCGCGAACACGGTAAGTGAATTCTGCGTAGCGGTTATCGGGGCGGTGGCTGAATAAGGCGTAACAGCCACGCTTGCGGTGGCCGCGCCTTCCACAACGCTTTTAGAACCCGTCATAGAAGGTTTGATCGGCCCGTATACATACATAGTCCCGTTGTTGAATACGCACTGGATCACCAGGTCTTCGACATTGTCATTGTTGTTGTCGATATTGACCTCGATCATCGTGTTGTTATCGAATACCGCGCTGGCAGTCGCCGCCGGCGTTAAAAGTCCCTGGGTATTTACGACCAGCACCATATTACTGCTGGTCTGCGCCTGGAAAGCATACACATCTGTGATGTCGGTGGTTTTTCCGGTGATCGCGGGTGTATCTGCATGGTCGGCCGCATACACCAGCCCTGCAGTAAGCAGTCCCGCGCCCAGGATGGCGAATAGGATTTTTCTTGTTTTCATGAGTAAGGCTTTGATAAAGTGATTAAGGTTTACGGCTGATAGTTACGGCGGCGCACTGCCGCCGGTTTTGATAGA
Organism: Chitinophagaceae bacterium; assembly: GCA_019247775.1. Taxonomy (GTDB): domain Bacteria; phylum Bacteroidota; class Bacteroidia; order Chitinophagales; family Chitinophagaceae; genus Sediminibacterium. The sequence goes on from JAFBAN010000090.1 coordinate 17,670, forward strand.
AGCGGATTTTGATCCTGAAAATTTTTTTATTTTTTTTTGAAATCCAACCGCAACTGTATCCCGTATATGCTCCGCCATTCAGATGAATGCCCCCCCCGGATCTCTGCAATGCACTAACTATTTCGAAAGAACAGTCCCTAAGCAGGGTTGTATCAAGGTTGAGACCCGTTCGTTCCCGGACGGGTATTTTTTTTAGTCTGGAGTTAGGAGTCTGGAGTCTGGAGTAAGCAACTCAACTCCAGACTCCAAACTCCAGACTCCAGACTGCTCCATTTCCCTTACCTTCGCCGCTGCAAAAAGTTCTTACAGCGCATGATCAGCAGAAGAAATATCCGGGTGAAAGTGATGCAACTGCTTTATATGATGGAGGCCGCAGACAGTGCTGCGCCATTTGCGAGACCGGTGGAAACGCTTCAGAAACAACTTGATAAAAGCCGGGCCTTGTTTATTTACCTGCTCTATTTCCTTACCGAAGTGGCGCGCTATGCCGAAACCAGTGCCCGGAACAGGGCTTCGCGGAACCTGCCCTCGCAGGACGACCTGAACGTGAATACCAAGATCGCCGGCAATGAATTCCTGTGGCAGATACTGGAAAGTCCCACCTTTAAAAAAGCCCTGGAGAACGATCATCCCGAAAAATATCTCGACCGCAACCTGCTCAAAAGGATTTACGAAGCGCTGACCGAAACCGACAAATACAAAGCTTATATCCAGGAGCAGAGCCGGGAGAAAGCGAAAGAAAAAGATATCCTGAAAACGATCTTTATCCAGCTCATGCTGCCCGACGAGGGTTTTGTTACGCACCTGGAAGAACAATTCCCCAACTGGGATGATGATGCGGATATGATGGACCAGCTGATGGCCAATTATATCCAGAAACCAGCCAGCTTCAACCTGCAGGATATGCTGAGCGCGGAAAAATGGGAATTTGCGCGGACACTGCTGACCACGGCCATCGAGAAGAAAGAATACTGCATGGAACTGATCAAGCCGAAACTGAAGAACTGGGATTCCGAGCGGATCGCTGTGCTGGACATGGTGCTGATGCGGATGGGCGTTTGCGAGCTGCTGTACTTTGAGACCATACCTACCAAAGTTACCATCAACGAATACATAGACCTGGCCAAGGATTACAGCACGCCGCAGAGCGGACAATTTGTGAACGGTATCCTCGATAATATCCACAAAGAAATGCTCGAGACCGGCAAGATCAATAAGATCAATTTCAAGAAGAAGGCATGAAGAACGGGGTAGGACTGACAGCGGGGCTGCTTCTGGTACTGGCGGCCTGCAATAGTGGAACAGATATCGATGCAAATGCGATCATGGCCGATTCGGGCAATTATACCAGCATTAAATGGCTCGATAGCATCAAAAGTTTCGATACCATTACGATGGGCGAGCAGGTGAAACTGGGGTTCCGGTTCAGGAATACCGGAGATAAGCCGCTTTACCTCACAAACGTAAAAGCGGCATGCGGCTGCACGGTGCCGGATTATACCAGGG